>JBGPDH010000279.1:0-4812 GCA_041482195.1 Verrucomicrobiia bacterium | reverse complement strand
GGCGCTGTGGGCGTTCTCACCACATAGGTAACACTTGTTCTCACGACATGGGTTACACTTTTGTTGGGTGGCGGAGTGTAGGCGAGCGTAGCGAGCCGCAATGACGCCATCCAACAAGGGTTATTTGAGGTGTCGATAATTGGCGGTTCGAATGTTCCCAACCTCCTCTTGATGCAGTTCACCCACCAGTAACGGGCCAAAATACACCCGCCATACTCTTGGACGCAGGGCCTTCAAACCAACGTAATCACCCACGAATGCCTCCCCGACAAATCGTCTTTTCCCTTTCCAGTTGATTTCCCCATTGCCCCTTACCCACCGGCTCGCCCAATCATCTGCATATTTCCAAGGCCCGCTTCGTTCCCGCAAAGGGCGCTGGCTCCGGCGATAGTATTTAGCCGGCACTTCCATGCTCAATGCTTCATGCGGACGGTCATGATTGTATTGCTGCAGCCATTTCGTGCTGCGCCGTTGTTGGCCCGCCAGCGTCAACGCCGGATGCCTGGCGACCTCGGCTTTATAAACCCGATGAAACTGTTCATGCGCACCATTCTCACAAGGCCGGCCAGGCGTGATGAACTCCACCTCAATTCCCAGTTTGATCCACCAGGCGCTCAGCCGGGTCAGTCCCGTTGGTCCACCACCGCCAAAAGGGGTGCCATTGTCACTGCGAATCCGCTTGGGCAACCCGTTTTTCCTGAAGATTTTCAGGAACTCCTGGCGGGTTTTCTTCAAAGCCTGGCTGCGCAGCAAGCCCACCCGCAAACCATAGCGACTATGCAAATCCCGCACTGTCAGCGGATATACCCGTGTGCCGTCACCCGTTCGATACGAGCCCTTGAAATCCACCGTCCAGACGTCATTGCTGTGCCGGGCTGCGCGCACACCCCGACGCAGAACCACTGGTCCCCGCTTTCGCCGCTTCCGTCCAGACGCCAACCCCCAATGCTTAAGCCAGCGGCTAATCGCGGCCACGGAAGGCAAACCCATTCCACCGAAATCTCTTTGCAGGCGATGCCGCAGCTTGCGCGCACCCCAACTGGGGTGTTTGAGCCGCCGCCGGCGCACGCGCTCCAGCCAGAGTTCGCCAGTCCTTCCAGGAACCCTCCGCGGACGACGCGACTGATCCTTCAGTCCATTCAACCTTTTTAGGTCGTACCGGCGCCGCCACTTGTAAGCGGTCTTACGCGAAATCTTCAACCGCCGACACAACTTAGTTACAGGTAGATCTCCCACCCGCATCTCACTGATTAATTGAAACCTCTACTCCTGCTGATTCGTCGTTTTCCATGGCATATAGGCCATGAAAGTGTCACCTGTCTGCTGAGAACAAAGTGTTACCTATGTCGTGAGACCATGCCCTGCTGCGCCGCCGGCGTTGCGGCAGCAACGCCCTACCCTGGCATGGCTACAGTTTTTCCCAAACCGCTCTGGCACATCACATCTCGCGCTTCCGGGAACGACGGTGCGCCGGTAGCCACGCCCACCGGATTGTATCAATAACCGACAGCAACAATACTTGGCTTTGACACCGTCCCTGCCTCATAATCCGCCGCCCAGAATGCAATTCATCCGCGACATTTACGCATCGAAGCGGTCGGCCCGGCAGCCCGCCGGCGTGGCCGAAGACTCAACCCTGGTAGAGGCTGGCAATGGCGTTGACCGCAAATCCCAAATAGAAACCGCAAACCCTCAGGCGCGGCGAAGGCCTGTTATCTCCTTTGAATTCTTCCCCCCCAAGACAGATGAAGGGGATCGGAATCTCCTCGAAAAGCACATCCCGGCGCTATCCCAGGCCAAGCCGGATTTCTGCTCGGTTACCTACGGCGCGGGCGGCAGCACCCGCGACAAGACGTTGATGATTGCGGACCGGATTCAGCGGGAACACGGCCTGACAGCACTGGCGCACCTCACCTGTGTCAACCACACACGTGAGCAGGTGGGTGAGTTGCTCGAACGCATCCGGAACCTTGGCTGCCGGAATATCCTTGCCCTGCGCGGCGACCCGCCCGGCGGGGAGGAATTCAGCCCCACACCCGGCGGTTTTGAATTCGCCTCGCAATTGGTAAAATTCATCCGGGAAGCCGGGGATTTCTCCATCGGTGTTGCCGGTTTTCCTGAAGGCCATATGGCCTGTAAAGAGGGCAAACATACGGACTGGCGGCATTTAAAGGAAAAGGTGGGGGCCGGCGCAGACTTTGTTCTGACTCAGCTGTTCTTTGACAACGCCGATTACTTTGAATTTCGGGATTACCTGACGGACCGGCTGGGAGTACGCGTGCCACTCGTGCCCGGAATCATCCCGATTTTGAGCGCAGCCCAAATTACGAAATTCACCCGGCTTTGCGGCGCCAAAATGCCTCCCGCTTTGGGTACCCAATTGGACAAACTCGGCAATGATGATGCCGCCGCCGTGGAATTGGGTATTGCCTACGCCACCCGCCAGTGCGCCGAATTGCTCGACGCCGGCGCGCCGGGCTTGCATTTCTACACCTTGAATAAATCGTATTCGACCGTGCAGATCCTGAAAAATCTCGGGCTGGCGACTTAGTGCATTTTTTATAAAACTGTAGCCGCCGACGTCTGGAGGCGGACCCGATTTATCGGCCAAATAATGAATCCGCCTCGTCACCTCGGCGGCTACGACATTACTTGAACCGGTTTTAGACAGGGTTTCGGGGCAGCTGGTCGGGTTGAATTCGTCCAAACTTTCGCCCGAATATACATCACAACCCCACATTCCCCAGCACAATGCCGATCACGCTCAACGGACCCTGGTCCTCCAGGCTGTCAGCAGCCTTGTCCACCTTTTGCAGAGTCACTTTCGCATTCTTGTAGAATTCCTGGTCGTTGACGAGTTTGCCGATCGAACCCTGTCCCTGATTGATCTTTTGTAACACCTGATTCAGGTTCGTCATGGAGGAGGCAGTGGCCGTATAGAGCGTTTCGTCGGTCATGAGTTTGCCGATGGTCCCCCGGCCGGCGTTGACCCCATCGACGACCTGTCGGGCAGCCACCACAGTGCCCTGCAGATTGGTCACGGCGGACAGCGTTGAATCGTAAAATGTGTCCGAGTAAATCATCCGGCCAACGCTTCCCTGTCCACTGGCAACCTGGCTGGAGATGGCCTGGATATTCGAGATGGTGGCGCTGAGGTGTCCGGTATTTTGCCGGATCAAATCGGTCAACGGCCCCAACAGATTGTTGATGGTGTCACCGGTGAACCCTCTCATGGCGTTTTGGATGCCGGTGGCCGCATCGTTCAGCTTGGCCATAATGGCGTTCAGATCCGGCTGCTCGACGGTGCCCAAAACGGCGCCATCCACCGCTTGCGGCGCGTCCGGGGAACCAAAATCAATGGAAACGAAATTCTGCCCCATCAATCCCGTGAACCGGATGGAGGCCTGGCTGTCCGTCTTCACAACCGTACCGCTGTTTAATTTCATGGTCACCCGGACTTTGTTGTTCTCAAGCGCGACCTTCTCCACGTGCCCGATTTCCACGCCGGCCATTTTGACACTGTCACCGGCTTTTAATTCCTGGGCGGTGACGAACAGGGCACTGAGATGGTAGCCGCGCTGAAAGAAACCGACGCCACCCAGCGTTTCGACAATGAATAGGGCGGCAATGATGACCAACACGGCAAAAACGCCAAGTCGGGTTTCAAGAGAATTTTTCATAGGTTTTACGGGGATTCGTGTTGAAAATCGGCATGCAAAAATTTCTGCAAGATTGGATCGTTGAACTGTTTCACCTCTTCCGGCGTGCCAATGGTCAGGATGCGACCTTCATGGATGACCGCGATGCGGTCGGCAATGCCGAAGGCAAGGTCGCGGTCGTGGGATACCACCAGCGAGGTCACGTGGATCTGTTGTTTGAGTTTTACAATTTCCCGTCCGATGACCGCGGCCGAAAGCGGGTCCAGTTCGCTGGTCGGTTCATCATAGAGGATCAATTGCGGCTCGATCACCAGAGCGCGGGCAATGGCCACGCGCTTTTTCATGCCGCCGGAAAGTTCGTTGGGCATTTTGTCAGCCGTATCTTTAAGCCCGATCGCTTCGAGTTTCTCGGCCACCACGCGCTCAATCTCTTCAGGCGGTTTGAGCCGGTGCTCGCTCAGGTAAAGACCGACATTTTCACCCACCGTCAGCGAATTGAGCAGGGCGCCGGATTGAAAAACCAGCGCCATCCGGTATTTGGCGGCGATTTCAGGCGTTTGAATGGATTCGCCATTGATGAGAATTTCACCTGCATCGGGCAATTCAAGGCCGATGAGATGCTTGAGCAGGACGCTCTTGCCACTGCCGCTCGGCCCCATAATGACGAAAATTTCCCCGGGCTGGACCGAGAAATCAATGCCCCGGAGCACCTCCTCGCCGTTGAAACTTTTCCGCAGGTGCGTCACCTGAATACTGACACCGGTAAGATGGTTCGTTACGCCGTTCATTATTTCAAAAGAATGCGCGTCAGCACGTAGTCAAAAATCACGATCAGGACAATGGAATTAACGACGGCCTTGGTCACGGAACGGCCGATACCGCGCGGCCCGCCGATGGTGGCCAGACCCTGATGGCAGGAAACCACGCCGATAATCAGCGCATAACAAAAACTTTTAAACACGCCGTTGGCCACGTCCTTGAGTTCCACCACGTCCCGCAAGTCGGAGTAAAATGCCTGGAAAGGAATCCCCATGTGGCTGTTGAGGTCGGCGACTACTGCGCCTCCGAACCAGCCGACCAGGATGGCAAAGACCACGAGCATCGGCAATGCCACCGCGATGGCCACCATGCGCGGCAAGACCAGGTAATGAAT
>JBGPDH010000278.1:0-4820 GCA_041482195.1 Verrucomicrobiia bacterium | reverse complement strand
TTTTGGCCGCTGTGATCCTCATGTCATCTCTTTCGTGTCCCGTTTGAATTCCGGTATTGGCCGGGCTCCCGGGATTTGGGCCAATGAAGATCAGATCGCCGACTGAATTGTTATTGCCTTTTAGCTGGACCGTACCACCGGGACCGGTATCCACATATCCATAAATCACATTCCCACCATTTACAGTAATGATACTCGAATCCGTCCCAACAATCGCCTGATCGGTTCGTCGGGTATTGGTGTAGATGCCAAAGTTGTGCCCTTGGAACCACCAATTGGAGTGCCAAAGACTATACGAAGGATTGGATGAATCATAACTGTCCACGACATTATTGCCTCCCAGCGTCATGGAGGTGTCGGCAATAAGCCCGCCGATCTTGTTCGCATCGGGCACGGTTTGAACCAAAACCTTGCGAACGGCCGCCGGCCCAAACGAGTTCGTCACTGTGCCGATGGATAAAATGGTCGGGACCCACATGAGCCCGTTCGTGGTGGTGGTGTAGATATTGGTGACATAAACCGTGTAAGTGCCCATCGTGCCCACTTTGCGGGTCATGGAATAGAGCTGAACCGAGGAGGAGCTGGAAACACTCGTCCAATGATCCTGCGATATGGAGGAAGAGGTGTACCAATTGGTAAGTCCTGTGGTGGTGTTCTCGTACTTATTGACCAGGGACATGGCCTCTTCCACACCGGCCTCGGCCACCATCAGCGACGTGTTCCAGGTCTGGGAGCGGAACCCGAGTGAGGCTTCCTGCTTCACGAGCAGCAGGTAACAACCCAATGCCCCTCCCACGATCACCGCCAGGATGGCGGCGGCCAACAGCGTGCTGGCTCGATTGGTTCTGGATAGTTGAATGCGAGTTTTCATACGACCTCTACGGAAACAGGTTGATTACGAATGGTTACGGATGACAATTTTGGCGGTCTGCACGCTTTCGGAATTGGTTTCAGCGCCGAAAATAGCGCGCGCACAACGCCAGCTCACGTCGATGAGCTTGGTTTGAGTCGGATTGCTACTGGTATCGGGAAATTGGAAACTGTTGGTCGGGCGTTGCGAGTAAACGTGGAAAAAGAGAGTGGTGCAGTTTGTCAACAGTATGCTGGTGGTCGCCGTACCGCCGGCCGGGGTGTACGTGCGTGTAAAGGCGGTGGTGTTGGAATTCCATGTGTAGTTAACCGCGCTGCCGTCCAGTGCCACCAGCGTAATGGTGTTGGAGGCGAAATTGGTCACCACCTCCATCGTTCGGATGTCGTAGCTCATGGTGTCGAGGGCATTGCGGCTTCGGTCGTCCAGGTCACGATAATTGGCAATGGCGAGGTAGCTTCGGGCGGCAAAAACACAGACGACCATCAGCGAGCCCAGAATGATCATCCCGCAAAGCATGGCGATCATCAGTTCGATGAGCGACCAGCCGGCACGACATGACTTGACCCGGTAGTCGGGAGAAGGTTGAAGCTCAGTGTCCATTATTTCTCCTTACTGGTTGACATAAATGTAATTTTGCAGGCCGTATCTCGCCACGTAGGTGTTGAAAGTCCGGACATGCGAATTAGTGCGGCCATAGAAGGTATCCTTCCAGCCGACCTTGATGACAATCTGTTGCATGTTGGTGCTGTAAGAGTTGGTGGGATTGAAGATCACGTTGGCAATGGTTACCGAACCGGTATACACCGTGTTGTTGGAGGCAAAGCCACCCAGGCCGGAGGGATAATAATAATCCGTGAACGAATTGGGCAGCATCGTGGGACTGAACAATTGACTGGGGCTCCAGGCATAAAGGCGCAAGCCTTCCATACGGGCCAGGGCAATTTGGGTCGCGCGTAAATTCTCCCGTTCCATCTGGGTGAGTTTAAAACCGGATGTCAGACCGGTAAACAGCGCCAGGATAATGATGGCCGTGATCGCGGCCGCGCACATGGTCTCCACCAGGGTGAAAGCGTTTTGGGCGACGGTGGGTGCGCTCGCGCCCGCGGTCGAAGCGGGAGCCGGCTCGTTGGTGAATCGCAGTTTCATTGGCCAGGTGAAGATTTACCCATCTTGTTTTTCTGTCGTTTTAAAATTTTATGCGTCGCGCCCGCCACAACCCGGTTTTTGGATCTCATCAGGCAAACTAAAAATCAGTTATAGTTTCATCAAACCAAGACACTTCGATCGCAAATAACCAGGTGGTTTTTGAGCACGCCTCATGCCAGTAGGCCGCCAGGAAGAAGTGTTGAAAGGACTGGCTTTAACCGGATTACCGATTACGGTCCGGTCCGGCTTGTCCCGAAATGGGACGTGCTGAGCCGAAGTTTACTGGAAAAGTCTGTTCGGCGGCGGGGCCTTGATGAAAGTTACCTCCCGCAGATAAATCGGGGTCAGTTGATCGCCAGGCACAAAATCGTTTCTGCCGGCGGCCAGCCGTGCCAGGGTCGACGCCATCGGAAACAGGATTCTTCCCTCCGGCCACAGCCGCGTTACTTCCGGGCCGACCCGGATTTCGTCGGGGGTGGTCTGCCGTTCCAGCTGAGCGGGGGACACAATCTGCAACGGTTGGATTTCCTTCCAGCCGTGAGCTGAAATTTCATAGCAGGCCAGATAGAATTCGTTCCGTTGCGCGTCCATCACCACGTTGACCCGGCCAAAAATTTTTTCCGCCTGCGCCTGCGCCGCCAGAATCTCGGCACTGCTGACGCCTAGTAACTTCACGCGGCGGGCCAGTTGCCAGCCTTGCGCAATCGAGAGGGCGACGCGGATGCCGGTGTAGGAGCCGGGTCCGAGTCCCACGGCGATAATCTCAATCTGTTCGCGCTTCACGCCCGCCCCGGCCAGGGCTTTTTCGACCAGCTCGAACACCCTGGTTCCGCCCGCGCCGGTTTCCATGGCCTCACAAACCTCGCCTTCGGAGGGACGAGTGACACGAGTCCCTTTCTTTGCCTGCATCGAGGCAGTCAGGAACTCGTGTAACTCGTCCTTCCGAAGATGGGCATGCAAAACCGCCGCGCTGCGTTGCGCCGAGGAAAATTCAAGGGCCAGAATCGTCATAAATTATCTTCCGTACCGATTCGTTTACAATTTCGATTTTGACCGAAATCCATTTCGTTTCTGCCATCTGCCATCTGCCATCTGCCATCAGTTTCTCGGCCCATTCGATCACCGTCACACCCTCCGGTTGTAACAATTCCTCCAGTCCGGCGGCGATGATTTGGCCGGGGGTCTCCAGCCGGTACAAATCCAGGTGAAACAACACCAGTCGCCCGCCGTTGTACTCATTCACCAGCGTGAAGGTCGGGGAATGCACACGGCTGGTGGCGCCCAATCCGCGCGCGATGCCTTTGACCAGTTCCGTTTTGCCTGCACCCAGGTCGCCGGACAAGGCAAACACCCGGCCGCGCTCCGCTGCCCGTCCCCACGATTCGCCGAGCGACCGGGTCTCCGCCGGACTATGCGAAATGAACGTAGCCATGGGCGTCCAACGGTTGTGTGCCGGATTTGTCACGGAGGATGATACCTTCACCGGCGATGGTCTTTCCGATGCAACTCAGTTTCAGTCTGGGAAACTGTTTCTTCCACGCGTCGAGCAATTTTACCGCGTCGCCGGCAGACGCGGTGAATAATAATTCGAAATCCTCGCCGTCGGATAGCGCGGCGGCCAGGGGCGTTTTCCCGAAAGGATTCTTATGCGTTATCTCCCGAGCTGCGCGGCTGATGGGAATGGCGGATTTCAGAAGTTCAGCGCCGACGCCGCTGGCTTTCAGGATGTGCCGCAAATCGCCGGCCAGACCGTCGCTCAGATCAATCATGGCATGGACCGGGAAATGTTCCGTCAGCCACCGCGCTTCGGCCAGGCGCGGTTCAAAATCAAGATGTTTGCCGGCCGAGGCGCCGCCGAGTTCGCCGCTCACAAAAATGGCGTCGCCGGCCCGGGCGCCCGAACGGAGGATTGGTTTGCCCCGGTCAACCGTTCCCAGCAGGGCGACCGAAACAAACAGGCGCTCCGGGTTGGTGGTGGTTTCCCCGCCCACGACCGCGACACGGTGTTTTTTGGCAAGGGTGTTCAGGCCGTCGTAAACCTTTTCTATGGTCTCCGCTTCGAATGGTTCCGGCAATCCGATGGTCACCACGGCGGCGATCGGTGTTCCCGCCATGGCCGCGACGTCGCTGAGACAACGGGCGAGCGCTTTGCGCCCGACTTTTTCCGGAGGCACGTCTTTTTCAAAATGAACACCTTCCACGACGGCATCGGTTTTGAACAGAAACCATTTGTCCCGGAGGCCAAGATCCAGAACGGCGCAATCGTCACCCGCGCCGGTCACCACCGCGGCATTGGCGGGCAGCGACCGGGTCAACCGGGCAATGAGTTCCAGTTCATTCATGATGGATCAGCACTCATTTCGTGTTGAAAAATGCACAGCAGAATGAGATTCACCGTGTTAAAGAGCGCATGGGCGGTGATCGGCGCCAACAGACTGTCGCTTCTTTCATAAAGCCACGTCAGGATCATTGCCAGGAGAAACAACGGTACAAACGCCACCGCATCCCAGTGAATCAGGGCGAACAGGAAACTGATCCCCAACCAGGCGAGCAGGCGCCAGGCGCGCTGTCGTAAAAACCAGGCCAATGCCGGCCAGCCCAGGCGTCGCACAAACTGCGTCAGCGCCGGCCAGCGAAACTGTTTGACGAACGGATATAACATGCCGCGAAAAATAAATTCCTCGGCGACCGGGGCAATCACCACGGTGAACACGCCCAGATAAATACGCAACCACCACCCTTTTGCGCTCATCAACGCGGTCACGGCGGCTTCGTTTTCGGCCGACCAGCCCAGGCGGGTGAA
>JBGPDH010000277.1:0-4820 GCA_041482195.1 Verrucomicrobiia bacterium | reverse complement strand
CCCTGTTCCAGCAACAGCGCCGCCGTGGCGGAGGAGTCCACTCCTCCGCTCATGCCGCAGACCACACGCGTGCGCTTTTCCGAATTCACAGAAGGACATTATACAATGCACCGGCGGCGTGTAAAATGGTTTGCTCAACGTGACATTCAATCGTGCTGTAGCTCCAGGACATCCACTTGAGGACCGGGCGTATAATCAATGGGCCGTTGGCTGCTTCCATGGGGTGCCACTGCGATGATCATTTTGCCGCCTTTAACTTCATAGATACCGACGATAAAATTGCTGGCGGGCTCGATTATGGTCACGTTCATTTGTCCCGGTTGGGTATTTTCGTTCAATACAAATGTGCCGCGAAGCCAGTCATTCGGTTCGGCGCCACGATACTCGATTCGGTCGCCGGAGATGTTCAGCGTGCAGGTTTCTCCGGGGTGCGCCGTGTTGGAACCCGTCCAGTGTCCTTGAAGACTTTGCTTCGCAGATTCGCTGGAACCTGCGGTGGCAACCCGTATCGGGTTGTGAGCCTGCCGCTGATGTTTGATCACCAAACCAGTCGTGCCTGCGGCCAGCATGAGTGCAATGCTGACCACTACAGTTGTTTTCATTTTTGACCATGCCATAATTTTCAATGCTCCTTGGATGAGGGTTAGGGTTGAGGTTGCAGCCGCGGAATGCGCGGCGGCCAGACCGGCGGTCATGGCGGAGGCGGCCAATCCTGCCGGCGCCGCTTGCGACGAAAGCGTAAACAGCGGCGCGCCCACCGCGAGCGTCGGCACCGCGAAACCGCGGCGCCGAAAGAAATCCGTCAGTTGACCAAGACAACGATTGACGCGCTTGCGCGCCGCGTCTTCGCCGACGCCGAGCGTTGAACCGACTTCCTGAAAGTTCCGGCCCTCCATGAAATGCAGAATCACCGCCTGCCGGTCCGGTTCGCTCAGTTTCAGCAGCGCTTCATCGAGCAGCGGCACCAGTGGCGCCCACACCGAATCGCCTTCCGCTCGGGTCAGTTCCAGGTTTATGGCGACCTGTTCGCGTTTGCGCCGGCGCAATTCGGCGCGCAGCCATTCACGGGATTTGTTCAAGGCCGTCTGATGAAGCCAGCCGGCGATGGTTGGGTGCGAGCTTAACTTCCCGGCACTCTGTGCCAACGCCACAAAGACATTTTGCGTGATTTCCTCGGCGGCGCCGGCATCGCCCACCTGCCGCATGGCTGTGGCGAAAACCAGATTGACGTGCTGCCGCACCAGCGCGGCAAAGGCGGCTTCGCTGCGGCGGGCGTTGAACTCGGCAATCAATGAGTTGTCCAATTCCGGCATGGTTTCAACCGGTATATTGCCGCCGCATCGGGAAACCGGAAACAAATCTTTCCAGTTCGCTTCTTCAACCACAGGCACTTCGATCGTCAGGTTGATGAAAGCCAGCCAAAAATCCATTTGAGTCGTCGGGTTTACTTGTTTTCGAGCAACTTTGCCTTCTGAGCTTCGAATTCTGAATCCGTTATCGCCCCACTGTCTTTGGCCTTCTGTAAATCCAGCAACTGCTGGCCTATCGTCGGCTTCTGAACGACGGTCCGGCTGCCAGTGCCCAGTTCAATTACGCATCCTGACAGAAGCACCAGCATTGAGGCGGTGGCCAATGTGGGAATGAGTGCTTGCTTCATGGTTTGTTTTGCATTGTTTGTCGTATTGAATGTTGGTCTCCAAAATTACAATCAAATTAATTGGCCCGCGCGAAGGTCGTCGGTGTTTCCCGGCCGTTTTGAATCCAATTGCCGGCCATTTCTCGGCCACCATTGCGTAATTCACCTTCAAACATACCGTAGCCCGCCATCGTTATGATCTTCACAATCGTTCCGTCGTAGCTGACCGAAGCAGGTTGGCGGCCTCCGCCTTGCGGCGGGCAGTAAAAATCGGCGCGAAATGTTCCAGCGGATGCCTCCGCGATTTTTACGACTATCTGCAACCCGTTTTTGTCAGTCTTGATGACTCCATTCCAAAGACCTTGCAAATCCGAGCCGGCGCGCGGCGCAAAATCGGTGTCGGTCAAAGGTTCGGGAAACGGCGGCGGATTTGTGTTTTGCTCGAACACCAAAGGCCCGGAATCATTGTTTTCCTTCCATCTGCCCGAAACTTTCGTGCCCGCAAGATTCACCGTGCCGTCGAACGAATCCGGTGTGCCGGCAATTTCCCCGTGGATATGGCGATTCCTATACGTGAAATTGCTGACAGGCACATCCTTGTAACCCCGGTCAATGTCATCGCCTCTCACTCGATAACTGCCATTCACTTTGACAATTCTCATGACGAACCGGGTCTTCGGAGATTCCCCGGCGTGAACGCCCCAACCGCCCAAGGGCACCGTGCCTACCCAGGTGCCTTGAATGTCCGGTGACGGCGACACTGCGTCCACGATGACTAACGTCGCGCCAATGCCTACAACCGCCGCCACGCCTGCCATGATGGCTGTTTTTGCTTTGGTCCATGCCATAATTTTCAATGCTCCTTGGATGAGGGTTAAGGTTGAAACGGAAGCCGTGGTCCCTTTGGCAACCGCCACCGCCGTAACGGATTTTGCCAAAGCCACCGGTGCGGCTTGAACGGAATGGGCGGCCATCACACCGGCAATAACGGCGCTGGTCGAGCTCACGCCGCGTTTGGTGAAAAAGCGATGCAATTTATCCAGTGCGCGCAGAATGCGTCGTTGTGCCGCCCCCTCGCTGGTCCGCGTAGCCGATGCCACTTCGCGTACGCTTTTAGCCTTGAAAAACCGCATCAGGACCGCATCCCGGTCCTTTTTACCGAGACGCGCCATCGCCTCGTCCAGCAAGGGCGCGAGCTGGTTCCAAATCGCAGCGCCGGTGTCCGGTTCATTCAAAGTGGATTGCATGTAAGCCTCCTGTTCACGGAACTGACGGCGGCGTTCGCCGCGCATGAAACTCAATGCCGTCAGCCGCGTGGTTTCGTAAAGCCAACCCTCCAGGACAGTGTTACGCCGCAAACCCGCGGCTTTTCGTGCGAGAATGATGAAGACGGCCTGGGTGATTTCCTCCGCGTGCGCGGCGATGCCGACGTGACGCAACGCGACCGAATAGACGATGTTGATATGCCGCTGGACCAGTTCCGCGAAGGCGGTTTCCGAGCCGTGCCGGCTGTAATCCTGCAACAGTTCCATGTCGTTCGCGTCTGGCATCTGTCTATTTATTGCCGATACCCGCGAAATCAGACATTTAATTTTTGGCCGGCTTGTGAGGAGACGGTGAATTGCCACCTCGCGAACGTGCGTTTTTCAGGGCGCAGTGGGTAACGCGGCTTGCAGCCGTCTTAAATCCCGCAGATCGTCGTCGCTCGCGATGCCTTCAGCCAGGCCTTGCATCTTTTTTGGATAACGCCATGTCCAGTGTTCACAGTGGCCGTCCGTAAAAGAGAGATTCAGGCCTTGACTGTGGCGGTCCGACGGCGCGTTTTGCCAGGTTTCATCCGGGTCACGAAAGAGCAGATAAACGCCATCTTCAATCGTGTTTTCATTTTCATCAAGGAAAGCAAAGACCCTGGACGGATGGGAAATGGCGGCGTATTTCACGACTACCGTGGAGGCGGTGTCAAAGGGAAGATACTGGCTGTATTGCGGGTCGATCGCACCGTTCAAGTAATAATCAAGGGAATAGCTGCGGGTCCGTAGTACTCTGGAACCATTGACCAACGATTTGTCGGAGGGGCAATGATAAACACCCGGATGGCCAACGTAGGAATAAATCGTGCCCTGCTTGATATAAGATAAATCCGCAGAATAAGTGGCGTCGCCGACCACCCATGAGTTGGTTGTGCTCGCGTTGCCGGAGAAGCTGGTCGCTGCCTGTGCGTTCAGAGGCAGGGCGTCATTTTGCTCATGCACATACATAAGCCAGCCGACCTGCAATTGCTGCAGGTTGATCAGACAGTTGGTTTGTTGCGCTTTCCGTTTGGCCCGCGACAGGACGGGCAGCAACAGCGACGCCAAAATGCCAAGGATGGCAATGACGACCAGCAATTCAATCAAGGTGAAGGCATGCCGGGATTTCATGGCGGCGGCTCAATTCGATTTTGCTCTTTCCAGCGTCAGCGGCTCGGAGATTTTCTCGTTGAAATTCCAGTTGCCGGAGAGTTTGCCATCCAGCAATTTGCCGTCAAAGGTGCCGTTGGCGGATATGATTTCCAGATGCACGGTTGGCGGCGTAAATGCAACCGCATCGAAGGGTGAGGCGAACAGCGATTGATCGGGACTGTCCAGCGTGGCAGAAAATGAGCCGTCCGACAGTTGAGCGATGTTAAAGACCAGCCGCAAATGAAGGCCGTATCTGTCCGGCAAGGTTCCCGTCCAATGGCCCTGTAATTCCGGTTCGTTCGTGTAAGCGTAGTTTCTTCCGGCTTCCAATGCCTTTTCTTCGTCCCCCGGATCGGCACGATCATATGTGAGCGGCACGGTTCCGACCTGAGTCCACGTTCCGACGATCTGTGAGTCGCCGTTGCGTAGTTCGCCATCGAATGCTGCGCCGATGCCCTGGAGCGATATTTTCACGGAGGGTTTGTGGTAGTCCAGGGTAGTTACCGGAAGGGGAATTATCGGTGGTTGGTCAATGCTGTTGAGTTCCGCGCGAAAGGTTCCATCGGAAGACTGTGCGATTTTCAGGTGCAGTCGTAACACCACTTTCCCCATTTTCAGCGTCCCTTTCCAGAAGCCCTGCAAGTCCGACCCCGGTCTGGGCGCGTAATCAGCCTCGGCCAGCGGTTCTTGAACCTGATCCGGAGTTGCAGTCCGGGTCAGGGCCAGCGGCTGGGAACGTTTGT
>JBGPDH010000276.1:0-4822 GCA_041482195.1 Verrucomicrobiia bacterium | reverse complement strand
GCGGATTCCAAAGCTTGCTGTTGGCCGCACCCCGCGTCATCCGATTTTTCCACCCTGTCACAAATCGGACAATATGCGAAAGCGACGATCGCGACGCCTTTTCGCTCCAAGATAGTAGGAATCATATAACTTCTGGATGAGATGGGGTTGATGGTTGACATGCTTGATAACGTCCTAACGATTCAGAGCGCGGCCGGGCCTGTTCTCGGGCGGCGATGGGCCAGCCAAACCACCACTGGTAAGTCCGCCGCCGTCGGCTGGCGTCGCTCGCATAAGCTGAAACCGCTTTCGGGACAAATAGCTTTCCACATTGTCGGTCAGCCAGGTGTCGTCTCGGATCGCCTCCTGCCCCATCCATTGCCAGATGAAATCCCTTCCCATCTTCCGGGCGCAATCTATAAAGTGCTTCACCGTCGCTCTCAGTTCGCCTGCCTCATGGTCTTCATCTCCCAGAAGTCCGATAAACAGTCGGGAAGCCTGGTGTCCCGCCTGATGACCCGCCAATGCATTCAACCATTCCATCAGCCTTGGTTCGTAATAATCCAAGGAACAAAGCGCTACGATCAGCATCTCGGCATCCGCCGCCTCCTGTAGCATTATTTCTCTGAGTTGTTCCCCAGCCAGGTAAGAATCCAGATGCCACATTTCAGTACGGATTTTCCAACCCGGGCCGGCCAGTTTGGTGATGATACCCGTTACCCGCTTGGCATGTGCCGAAGCTGCAAAATCCACATAAAGGGAGAATATACGCAGTTTCGCATCCACCGGCGCCTCCGGCTTAATCATAGTCTCAGCGCGCATAGGTTTAACTCCCATATCCGGAAGATTGAATTGGATTCGTTACATCCGCACGAAGGCCGGGTGTCGTTTTGGGAACTTTTGTCTGCGCCGCATTTCCCGGCGAGCTCACTTCGTTGAAAAAATGACTTTCTGTGGCCAAGAGCATCATCTTGATCCCCCGTGGGAGGGCCTGAAAATACGGGTGCGCCGTTATGATCGATCTCATTTCTAACTCCTTGCTTATTCGCCTCAAAAAAGATGAGACAGGGCGTTCGCAGAAAAGTTCAATGATACTCCGTCAGGATATACCTGGGCATCCATTCTTGTTTCCGAAATTTAACACGATTGTTTCCGGCTCTGCGTTGACCAAACCATTGGATTGTGGCTGGTTACGGTACATAAGAGGTATTTTCTTCCTCTTCAAAACAGCGGCTTGAGCGGAGGTGACTTTTGAAAGTGATAATTAAAAATATAGTCAGCAGCTTTTTCGCAAATAACAACGGTTGGGTAATGAATGTCAAGGATGCCCACGATTTTGAGAACGCACGTAAAGCGATCCAATTCGGTTGCAACCAGCACCTGAAACGTGTCGAAATACATTATATCTACGACAACCCCGGAAGTAACTTCACGACCGGGGTGGTAGATTTTCCCTGAAGCAGTGGCCGAATAGACAGGTCAGTTCTTGAGATTGATCTATTTTTTGCTCCGACCGGAAGAGTTGTGGATTTAAAAACGTGGTCCCCGCCATGCTTTAACCGCAAAGAGCGGGTATGTGGTTAGCCAAGTTCTTTTTTATTAAAAGTGGTTTTTTCTTTTCTGCTTCAGCTGGCCGGCGCGAATGTTTTATTGGGGTCCAGCACATAAATCCTTCCGGCCGCAAGCGAGCGGTAGATTTGCTTTCGGAAGGCCAGCCGGGTTGGTCCCAGCTGCTTGAGTCCTTTGGGGCCAGCGCGGGTGATGATTTTCCCGACTTTGAGCGCCAGCCGTTCGTCGATTTCTTCCAGCGGGGTTCCACGGCCCATCAGCAGATACCAGATGGCCACCGTCAGTTTGCGCGCGAGGGCACCCGCCGCCAGATTGACTCGGCTTACCAATGCTTTCAGTAAAAAGTTTGAACACTTTCAGGCTGCGGTTGCCCTGAATTTCTGCTATTACAACTTCGTGAAAACGCACGGTGCGATTCGTATGACACCCGCACAAGCGGCTGGCGTCGAATCTAGCGCGTGGACAGTCACGGAACTGGTAGAACGCTGTGGCGAATAAACAGGATTATCTGGCGCAGGTTCAAGTCGCGGTTCAGCAATTACATAACTGCACCGCGATATGGAGTGAAACTGTGCCTGCCCATGAGCTGTTTCGTGGCAAAACGGTGTGGCAAGGTGACATAGAGGTTTTTGATCTAATAGGACACCCAAAGGCTAAACGCTGCTACGCATGGAGTCATTTGGACGGCGCAAAGGACGAACGCACGCGATTCGTTGCCGTGTTGGAAATTCCGTTTGTCGTATCAGCCGAAACTGCTGTTCGGGTTCAAATCGTAAAAGACGTGAAAGGAGAATAATGCCTATGCAATTATACGTAGGGGGTACGGGCAAAGACCATTCCTGGTGTTTGGTTTCGGATTGTCCGTTTGTCATTTTCAACAAAGAAAAGAGGGAATTTATTGCTATAAAAACCATTGAAGAAGTACCCAATTATTACGAATCGGATGCCATTTATGAAGTTTACGTATGGGATTCTGGACTATGGCATAAAGTTGATTTTCTGGCGTTAAATCAGAAATACTCAAAAGCAGTCGGTTTTAAATCTGAATAGAAATTCAAATCAGGACACTACCATCCACCGATATTGCTTCCTGGTTGGCTAAACAAAGTGATTTCGTTTACTGCGGCGCACGGACGTAGACGTAGACGGGCCGGTTCTTGAGATTGATCTATTTTTTGCTCCGGCCGGAAGAGTTGTGGATTTAACAACCTGGTCTCGAAGCAGATATTGCCCAGGCCGTCGAAAAGCGGACTGTCAGGGAGCGGAAGGTTGTTTCGTAGTGAGGATGCCAATCAGCAGCATTACCAAGGCCACCACCGTCGAACCCCGCAACGCCTTCCAGTTCCGGCAACAAACTTGTGCCACCACCGGCTACGCCCTGAGTCAGATTCAAATGTTACAGTGTACCCGAAAGGGGCAGTGAAATCTGCACGCGCACCTTTTGGTCGGCGGTGGTCTCGATGGACGAACTGGCTCCCAGCGCCAATGCCAATTGCCAGGCCGCCGACAGGGTCAATTCCGACCCCCGACGCCGTACCGCCCGGAGCGAGGCGGATGCCTTGGTCAGGGTGGTCAAGCGGCGGCACAGGGTCTCATGGCTATGGGCCGGGGAAAGGAGCAGTGAGAGGAGCATCCCGGCCGTACCGTTTTGCTTCGCTGCGAATGAGACCTGGACCTCGAGATTTTTTGGACGCCCGATGCGCGGCAGCGAAATGGCCAGCATGGTGATGAGTTGGTGAATGTGTCGGGCGCTGCCGTACACGAACTCAGGAACCTGACCCACGAGGGCGGCTTGAACTTTCGCGCCGGTTTCCTCTGCGTTTTTCCGGACGGCCGCCAGGGCGCATTCGATGACCTCGGTGCAATCGAACTCCGAGGGGTTAAGGTCAAGGGGTTCAACCTGGAACCCAACGCCTTTCGTAGCGTCGCCCCGTCCTTGCTTCCACCCCTCCAAAGCGGACATGATTTCCGCCCCCAGTCGACGCTGCGCCAGGGAAAGCGGTGTGTGGAGCAGGGTGGCCATCATACGCTTCCAGCCCTCCACCGACTGACGCTCGCCCCGAAGGCGCTCACGGCTGATGTTGGCCCCGATGTGTGCAGCATCGAGGATTGCGTGGCGCAACGCTGCGAGTTGCTGGTCGCGCGCCTGAATCATCCGCGCCGCCGCCTGGGATTGGGCATTCAATTCATCTACGTGCCGGGAGGCGCTGTCGTGCTGGGTGGTCAGCCCCCGCACCTGCGCACACAGGGCGGACTGGACCACCCGCATCTCATCGATGGTGCTACTCAGGCTGTTGAGTTCCGCCTCCTGAATCCTGGCGGCGGCAGCTGCCTTTGCGATTTGATCCTTTCGCCGCCGGATGCACTGTTTCAGCAGCGATTGGCGTCGATGCCATCTCTGCTGCGCTGCGACCTTTTCTTCAATCTGGCCGGTCAATTCAGCGGCTTGCCTCGCCAGCGCTTCGGCTTTTGACTGTTCCTGCTGGCGCTGGGCGATTTCCGCCTGCAGCAACGATTCCAGCCGGTGAACCTCCCATTGGCGCTGTTGAACTTGCGAATCCAGTGACCGGAGGGAATTTTCCTGGGTCCTGACCAGGTCGCGAGCGGCGTCCGCTTGCGTGGCGAGTTCGGCTTTTGACCGTTCCGCTTCCACGATCTTCTCCGCCAGCTTCCCGCGTTGCAGCGATTCCTCCTCGATCCGGCTTCGAAGCGCTGCTAAATCATTGGTAAACGCATCCAATTCCCGGGTCCGGGCCTCGAGTTTGGATTGCCCGGCGATGCAATTCTCCCGCTGCACCTCGAGTTGTTTTTTCGACTCCTGCAGTTCCTGGTGCAACCTCGCCTGGGTCTGTTGGCTCTCCGCCAGTTGCGCCTCGAGTTCGCTGCGCCGTTGGCCAATCTTACCCGCCTGCTGCTCGGCGCCTTCCCGGCGCCGGGTCTCTTCGGCCAACGCGTTGGTCAGCCGCTTTACCCGCTGCATGGCGTCCGCTTCGGCTGCCTCCAGTCCCAGGGTCCGTGGTTCCAGCCTGGACTGCTCGACAAGGTAATTCTGCTTCTCCGCCAATTGGAGGAAGCTTACCAGTTGCTTCTCCGCCTGCTGCAACACTTGCCGCAACTGCGTCTCCGCCTGCAGCTGTTGGTGCGCTTCGTTGTACCGCTGTTCCAGCTGCGTCAGTTCGGCCTCCAGCCGGCTCCGGCGTTGCCCGATCTCCGCTGCCTGTTGCTCGGCGCTTTCCCGGCGTCGAGTCTCTTCAGCCAACGCTTCAGTCACCCG
>JBGPDH010000275.1:0-4826 GCA_041482195.1 Verrucomicrobiia bacterium | reverse complement strand
TACACCATGCTGTTCGAAGAAGGCAAACCCGGCCAACCGAAAGGCGGGTTCCCCGGTAAAGCCCGCGGCGCGCGCGTCCACGGCGGCTACCATTTCGGCATGGCGAGACGGAGACGGTAGTCACCGTAACGGAAACGGGGAGTCGGTGTTAAATGAATTGGATGAGCGAACCAATTAAAAACAAGAGCCCCCGACCCATCTTGGAGTTTATGATTAAGGTAGGACTCGCTTGTATTCTTGTTGGATTTGTTACTTTTGCAGTGCTACCAAATCATCTTCGAACAGGAAAAAGTGGTCCCGGTTGGAACGCAAATGTTTGCATCAACAATCTCCGACAACTTGATGCAGTGAAAAATGAGTGGGCGTTAGAACACAACGCAAAATCTAATGACGTTGTCACGATAAACGATATCAGGCCTTATATTGAACAGGAACGTAATAACTCTTATATCAAACTCGATGCCAAAGGTAATCTTCCTAAATGTCCTTCCGGAGGCACTTACGCGAATAGAAAAGTTGGCGAGCCTCCGACCTGTTCGCTCGGTACGAATGTCAATCCGCCTCACGTTCTGCAGTGAGCCGCAGAGCGGCGTTTGACAATAGCCCGGCGTTTCAACGCCGGGTTGTCATCATCCGAACAGAATAAGTCCCGCAGGGACGGCTGGCTTTTTAAACAAGACAACAGGTGACTAATTTTCGCCCGCATCAGCCGTCTCTTCGAGACTTATATTGTGTCACGTTTTTCCCGGCGTTGAAACGCCGGGCTATTGTCGGATTGTCCTGTTGGGACAACGGTGGCGCGAACAACCCAATTCGCGTGAACAGCTGAAACTCATTTCCACAAATATCGTTCGTCGTATTCAATGCGATGTTTCTTCAGCAACGTGAGGAATTCCTCCTGAAACTTCATCTTGCGATGATGCGTTTCCTGACCCTTGATGTATTCGATGGTTTTGTCCAACTGCGACACGCTGACACTGAACGCGCCGTATTCCTCCTGCCATGCAAAAAGACGTTGTTCAGGAAATGTTTCGTGAACCCATTTTGACGAACCGCCTTTGAGCAGTTGCAGCGCCTTGGCGATCGCCATCGTAGAAGGCAATGAGAGCAACAGGTGGACGTGATCTTCCACTCCGCCAATTTCGATGGCCTTCATTTTATTCTGCCGGGCGATGCTGCCGAGAAACGGCCAAAGCCGGTCGCGCAGTTCCGGTTTGATTGATGGGCGCCGTTCCTTGGTGCTGAAAACGCAATGGAAATACGAACTGACGTAGGACATGGAATCCATTCAGCCGTTCCTTCAGAACTTATGCAATTCCGAATTTTGTACCCGCAGTTGAAACTGCGGGCTATTGTCATTTGTCCCAGCGGGACAAGAGACTGAGAGATAATCTATTCCAACTGCCGCAGCAGGATTTGAAAAACGTCCGTTGATTGGATTTCCCTTGTTCCCAGAACTTCCGGCTGTTTGGTGATAAACACCGGCCAGTCCCTTTTGTCCGCCGGGCGCCGGCCGTGCGAGCCTTTCACCAGCGTCGCGTCGAGCGGAACAACATCCATCAGCATCCGGAAACCGAGTTTCTTCTGCAGCAACCGCCAGGCGATTTTCAATTTCGGCAGCGGAATTTCCGGGTCGAGAAACAGTTCCACTGGGTCGAAGCCCGGTTTGCGGTGAATGTCTACCGTCCGTGCAAAGTCCGGCGCGCAGGCGTCGTCCAGCCAGTAATAATACGTGAACCACGCGTTTTCTTTTGCCACGGCAATCAAATCACCGGCCCGCGGATGACCTATGCCCGCCGCTACTTTCTCGTCCTTACCCAGAATTTCTCCCACGCCGGGCGTTTTTTTCAAAACCTCGCGCACGGATTTTTCCAATGACGCATCGTTCAGATAAATGTGCGCAGCCTGATGATCAGCCACGGCAAAAACCCGGCTGGCGCCGGCATCAAGGATTTCCAGACCCAGTTCGTCCTTCACCGTCAGCCAGCCTTGCTGCCGGAAAATACGGTTGAGATGGATCGGTGTGTCCACATTCGTGATGCCGTATTCGGAAAGCAAGACCACCTGCACGCTGCGCTGGTTGAAGAATTGGATAAGGTCGCCGACAATGGTGTCTATAGCGTGGAGGTCGGGAATGATCTCGGGATTGATTTCGTAGCCACGTTCGTGAGAACGCGGCTCGTCGATCACTCGAGTCGTCCGCGAACTTACGTTCGCGGCTACAGAAAATGGCCCGTGCCTTTGCAGGCTGTAATCCAGATGCGGCAGGTAGATCAGGTTCAGCGTCGGTGAATATTTGTTTTCCATCCATTTCGCCGCTTCGGCAATCCAACGCGACGCGCAATCAGCAGCACCCTGCGGTGTCTGGACGCCGGCGGCTGGTCCCCAAAAGCCGAAGAACGGAAATTCGCCGAGGTCACGTTTGATTTCCGTGCGGATGGAATATGGCCAGGAGTAAATATCGAAAATCTTCCGGCCATCCGCGGGATACATCGGTCGCGGCGTGATGGAATAATCCACGGTGGAATACATGTTAAACCACCAGAAGCAATTGGCGATTGATGATTGCCGATTGCCGATTGTGGATCGCTCGCGGATCGCGTCCCAGATTTTCGGTTGCTGCACCAGGTGATTCGATTGTTTCCAGAATTGGACTTCAGCGAGTTCGCGGTTGTACCAGCCGTTGCCGACGATGCCATGCTGCGCCGGCAATTTGCCGGTGAGATAGTTGGATTGCGCGGAACAGGTGACGGCGGGAAATGCGGGTGCAATTTGTGCCAGAACGCCGCGTTGGCGGAATCCTGCGATGCGCGGCGTATGTTCGCCGAGGAGTGATTCAGTCAGCCCGACGACATTAATGACGGCGAGCCGGTTCATCAGGCGCTGGCGCGGATGATTCTTTGTGTGCGCGCCGCGTGACGTTCGCGCAGTTCGTGAATGGCGCCGATCACCTTCGGCAGGTTCATTTCGTGAACTTCCACTCCCCGGCCGATGGCGTGCAATAAAGTGACGGTTAATTCACCCCCGAGATGTTCGCGGAATTCGTTCAGGCCGCCGAGCACCTGTAAATTGCCGTCGGAGTCGACGTTGAGCAGCTCGTTAGTAAACAGGTCGAACCCAAGACGCTCGAGCAGGGTGAGGACGCGTCCGGCCGACGCGGCGTCGAGCAGGCCGGTCTGGCGCGAGTAAAGCACGTCCATCGCGATGCCGATGGCGACGGCTTCGCCGTGTCGGATCTGGAAGCTGGAGAGCTGCTCCAGTTTATGCGCCGACCAATGGCCGAAATCCAGCGGGCGCGCAGAGCCCAGCTCAAACGGGTCGCCGTTGGTGGCGATGTGATCCAGGTGCAATTCAGCGCAACGCTGAATCAGCCGCTTCATCGCGGCCGGCTCGAACGCGACGAGCTTTTCCGCGTCGCGTTCAATTTCCTCGAAGAATTTTACGTCACGGATGCAGGCGACTTTCACGGCCTCGACGTACCCGGCGCGTTTATCGCGCGGTTCAAGTGTGGCGAGCAGGTTGAAATCGTTGATGACGGCATGCGGCGGCGCGAACGTGCCGACGAAATTTTTTTTGCCATAGGCGTTGATGCCATTCTTCACGCCGATGCCGGAGTCGGCCTGGCTCAGGGTAGTGGTGGGGATCCGCACGTGGCGGACGCCACGATGCGCGGTGGCGGCGGCAAAACCGGCCACATCGAGCAACGCGCCGCCACCCACGGCAATCAGATAGGAATGCCGGTCAATGTGGTGCCGGTCGATTAACGAATGGATTTCGGCGACGTGAAGGGGGGAATTTTTGGCGCGCTCACCGCCTTCGATGACCAGGGGCGGAGTGACGAGTTTTACGCTATCGGCGTGGGCGGCAAAGTAATCTTCAATCCGGCGCCCCAGATCCGGCTGCGCCTGCGCGAGTGATTCGTCGAGGACGACCAGCGCCGTCCGTGACGCGCTGGCGGTATTTTCAGCCAGCGCGGCTTTCAGAACGAGGTTGGCCGGAGCGAAGACGTCTTCAGTGAAAAAGACGCGCAATGGCCAGTTGACCTGAATGGAACGCTGAATGACCGACATGACCGCCAATCTGGAAGCTTCGACAACGGTTTTCGAGTTTAATTTGAAACAAATGGCAACGAAACGCCACGTGAAGCTATTTCACGGCCTTTTTATCTTCAGGAATGCGCATGCAATAGAACGAACGATAGACAAAGGCCAGCGCGACCACGAAGAAAAACACGCCAAAGCCCGTTTTCAGAGTTTGATTGGTCATCGTCACCGCGATTTCCGTGGCCAGCAGGCCGAAGAGGGTCGTGAATTTGATGACGGGATTCATCGCCACCGAACTGGTGTCCTTGAACGGATCACCAACCGTATCGCCGACCACGGTCGCGGCGTGCAATGGCGTCCCTTTTTGCTTCATGTCCACCTCGACGATTTTCTTGGCGTTGTCCCACGCGCCGCCCGCGTTGGCCATGAAAATGGCCTGGAACAGACCGAAGAACGCGATGCCGACGAGATAGCCAATGAAAAAATAGGGATTAAAGAAGGGCAGGGCGAGTGCGAAGCAAAAAACCACGATGAAGATATTGATCATGCCCTTTTGCGCGTAAATGGTGCAAATCTCAACCACTTTTTTACTGTCGGCGATGGAGGCCTCGGCTTTATCGAGGTTAAGATGTTCCTTGATGAACACGACCGCGCGATAGGCGCCGGTGACGACGGCTTGCGTGCTGGCGCCGGTGAACCAATAAATCACCGCTCCGCCCATGAGCAAGCCCAGGATGATTTCCGGCCGCACAAGGCTCAGCATCTCGATGACCTTGCCGTGCG
>JBGPDH010000274.1:0-5107 GCA_041482195.1 Verrucomicrobiia bacterium | reverse complement strand
GTCACCCCCGCGATGTATTGCTGAATAAACCGCTCCAGCACCTCGTCGGTCATCCGGCCGGTGCCCGGACCGTTGGTCAGGGTTTCCTTGCTCAGGTAAAAACAGTAATCGCAATCGAGGTTGCAGGTGGAACTGCCGGGCTTGACCATGACGTGGAACCGCTTTCCGGCCCGATTCCCGAGCAGCGACGGCGCATCGTATTTATCGAGTGTCCGTGGCGGTATTCCGGGTACCACCAACTGGAAACCCGTGGGAAGCGAAAGTGGGTTGGTATCAGCCGGACTCATATTATTCACTTGGTGTTGCCGTTGTTCGTTAGCACATTCCACAATTCAGTTCAGCTCGATTCGAATCATCGTCGCCATCCTCCACCGGAGCGCGCATAGTTATCGTAACGCTGTTCCCCCACGTTTTGCGCCGTATATTCATGATTGACCCAGGATGTTTGGGCAGGAGGTTGGTAGGACGTGGCAGGTGGGGTGGCAGGGTGAATAGCTTGCGATGCCGGCTGACCTGCGCTGCTCCAATTACCGTTGTTGTACGTTTGTGCGCCTGTGGACGGGGAGTATCGGTAGACGTTGCCATTCTGGTCTGCGTACATGTTGCCATTATTCCATGCGACCGCGTTGCCGGTATTGGCGTTGCCAACGACGCCACGGTTGTAACCTTCGGCCTGGCCGGAATAGGTGTTGCCGGCGACGCCCTGTTGAGCAGCACCATACCGGCCCGTGGCCGGATTATAACCAGCCGCCTCTCTGCCGGCGGCCGCGTTGCCGGTATAAGGGTTATAAGCCGCGCCCCGCGACGCAACACCCGTTGCGCCGGTGTAAGCATTGTAGCCTGAAACGGTCGCGGTGCTGGCGGCTGCCCCCCAATGCGTGTAACAGGAAGTGGCATTCACATTCACCCAGGCATAACCGCAACCGGCCGGCGCAGTGTAACGGTAAGCACCCCAATACGGCTCGACCGCGCAACCGGAACTGATTCCCGCCGTAAAGCCGTAGGCGAACCCGACCTGGTTGTTGAGTGCCATGGCCGCGCCATAGCCGTAGGTGACCGGATACCCGTACCAGGTCGTGCCGTAAGTTACCGTCGGATACGTGTAGCCCGTGCCATATACCACCGTGCCATTGTCTGATACGACGGTTCCATAGTAACCGGGGGTATAACCATCGTAGACAACGTTGTTGGAAGAGCCATATATATAGGCATAAGTGACGTAGTTTATCGGGCAGCTGGTCGGAATGGTGTAAATGGCCGGGGGCACGGACGTGGCCACCGCCCAGGGTCCACTTGCAGAATTGGCCGTGAACCAGACGCCGGCGTCGCAGGCATAATACGTTTGGGCATCCACCATGATCACGGGCGTGGCGGTGTTGTTGGCATAACTCAAGGACGTTCCCTGGATCGGTACAAAGTTGGGCTCGCCTGAATAGTTAACCGTAAGTTGCGCCTGATCACGCTGGACGGTGGCCGTCTGCGGAATGGAATTGGCAATGACGGCTTCCTGCGCCTGCGGCGTGCCGGGGACAGAACAAAGGACGTTGGCCTTTACACCATCTGGCGGCATGTTGCGGAAATCCGCGGGCATGTCACCAGCCGATACAAATGTCCAGGGACCGTACACGGAACGGGCCTTGAACCAGCGTCCGGAAATGAGCACGTAGTAATTAGAGTCACTCTGTTCGAAGAACAACGCTTTCGAGGTATTACTGACGTACAGCAGGCTGGTGCCGGGTATATTGGCCAGTTGGCCGACGCCAGCAGTTTCGATCAGCTCTGCGGGGGTCATGAAAACGTAGATGAGGAACTGTGTGGTCGTTGCCGTTGGATTTTTTGGGTTGAGCGGGTCTACGTGTCCCGTCGCCAGCGCGGCGCTCAAGGCGGTGCCAATGTCCGGCGGCGGGGTACTGGTAATCGCCCAAGGTCCTTCCAGGGACGGGGCCGAGTACCAGTTGCTGGCGGCGTAGAGATAATAGGAATCGTAGAGCACGTTGGTGTCCTGAAGCATGATAGCCCGCGTGTTGATAACGCGTTCATAATCGCCGGTGAGTGGCTGAAGAATCGGCGCACCGTCCACCAGAATCAACAGCGAGGGCCGCATCGTGTAGATAAGGCGTGGGGGATCATTGTTTGCCGTCCGGGTTTTTATCTTTGAAATATCGGACGATGCAGCATAAACGGCCTCGAGCTGGTCCAGCGGGATGACCCGCAGGGTCTGATTCTGAAGTGATTGCAACGACGCGAGGTACGATTGCTGTTGATCCGGTTGTGTCGGGAAACTGGCTCGGTTCAGGCGGATGTTTTGAAAAGTGACCAGACGGTTGATCTTGTCCACGTCGGTCTGGGCGGTGAAGAAGATGACACCATAATTTTCGGTGCCACCGCCGGCCGGGCGGACCGCCACGACGGCACGGGCCAGCAGCAGGTTGCCGGTCCATTCCGAAATTTGCGGCTGATAAATCGCGAATTCGAGGCCGTTGGTGGCTTCGTAACGCGGCCAGGTCATGGGTGACGCGTCCACCGGTTGACTGGAGGGAGTATTCTGCGCTGCTGCCCGACCGGGCCGCGCAAAGACCATAAACAGGCCAAGTCCAAAACCGGTCAGAAATGTGGTAGCATTGCCTGAAAATTTTCTGTTCATAGGTATTGCTGGTTGGATGGTGAAATATCCGGTTTTATTTTGCCAGCTGGTTCAAGGCGTTGATGATTGGTTCGCTGGAAATCCGGATCAGACCGGTCATGGGCTGGTCCAATTCCAGAATCAAAAAAACGGCGCCGGCCACCAGCGAGGAAGCTTCATATCGGTCCACCGGCCGGCGCGGCATTCCCATCTCGGCCACCTGGAAGCCGGTTGCGGGAGCCGGGTTTTGATTTTCGCCCGGAATCATGGATTTGCCCCCGGTGATTTTACACAACGGAAACCGAGGTGATTGCTGCCGGTGTCAACATCCCCCTTGCCGCGCGTGCCCATCATGTAGCGTGTGCAATACTGGTCCGTGCAAAGGAACGAGCCGCCGCGCTGCACCCGCTGGGGCTGGTCATCGCCAGGATCATAGCTGGACTTTGGGCCTTGCGGATTGCGCGCCACGACAATGCCCGCGAGCTTCAGCCGTGCATAGTAGTCAGGCCGATACCAATCGCTGCACCATTGCCAGACATTGCCGGCCATGTCGTACAGGCCGTAGCCGTTCGGCGGAAATTGTCCGGCCGGTGCGATGCCTGTGTAGCCATCCTCGCCCGTGTCCTTCACCGGAAACTGGCCCGTATAAATGTTGGCCATCCATTTGCCGCCGGGTTTGAACCCATCGCCCCAGAAATAAGTTTTGCCGGAGAGTCCGCCGCGCGCGGCGAATTCCCATTCTGCTTCCGTTGGCAGCCGCTTGCCCGCCCATTTCGCATAAGCTGCCGCATCGGCGTAGGCGATTTGCACCACCGGATAATTTTCCCTGCCCTTGATGTCGCTGTCCGGCCCGGTGGGATGACGCCAGTTCGCGCCGTGCACATAGCGCCACCATTGGTAATAGTCATTCAACGGCACGGCATTCGTTGTGGGCGTGAAGACCGTGGAGCCGGCCACGAGATTCTCCGGCGGCGCGGTGGGAAACTGTTCTTTTGTCGGCGCGATCTCCGCCACGGTGACGTAGCCGGTGGCCTTGACGAATTGCTCAAACTTCGCGTTGGTCACGTCGTTCGTGTCCATCCAGAAGCCGTCCACATAAACCCGGTGGATGGGCTGCGCGTCGTTCAGGGCGTTCATGGTGGCCATGGTGCAGACCCCCTCGGACGGCGCCACGCAGCCCATGGAAAATTCACCGCCGGGAATCCACACCATGCCCTCCGGCGCGGGGCCGGGCGCGGGAGTTTTATTCGGAATCGTCGGCCGGAAAGCGGACGCAGCCGGTGCTGCCGGACTAGTAGCTATCGCATTCACATCTGCAGCGCGTGCGGGTAGAATTGCGAGAGCGACAGCAATGGCCGCCAGGGTGCGCAATTGAATCGTTTTTGTCATTTGGTTGTTTGTCTCAGCGTGAAGTCGCGGGCCGGTCCGTGCCGGACGGGCCATCAACCAGCCCGCGTGCTTCAGTGCTGATGTTTCGATTTTTTTAACTGCCAACCGACCTGGGCGTCACGGTTTTTCCACGGTAATCGCCAGCGCTTCGGTGCAGCGGATGACCACCTCTTCACCGACCGCGCGTTGCGTCAGATCCACGTCCGGCCGCACGGCGACCGTTTTCTTCGAGCCATCCGGAAACTCGAGCGTGGCCTTGTGGTCTTTGAGATTAATCGCAACGACCTTGGCCTTGACTTGTACCGTTTGCGCTACCATGCCGCCGGGCTTGGCGCCCACCGGGGCCAAGGCCACCGCCATGGCCGCGCCGTCCGTCTGGGGTGGTGCATCCGTGGCCATGAAGACCACGAGTTGTTCCGTCACTGTGGCCTTGACCTGGTCGCCGACCTGGATCTGAGGGAAATTGACCACATCCGGTCCCGCCTTGAAGACGGTTTCCTTGCCGTCCTGACCAACCAGCGTCACCTTGCGGTCAGCCGCATTGATGGCCGTCACCGTGGCGGTGATCTGGTAGGTATTGATCATAACTCCGCCCGGGACACCTGGTTGGGTGGCGACCAGGCTTGCGCCCTGGCCTTCGGGTGCGCTTGAGGAGCAGGAAGTCAACGCCAGCACGGTTGCCAGTGCCGGTGACATCAGTAAACAGACGAGTGCGTTTCTTTTCATACTTTTGGTTTCTTTGGTTGTCTTTTTCATGGTGAATCTGGTTTTCATGTTTCGATTTTTTTTGCTGGTTTACATTGTTTTGTTTGGTGATGTAAAAATTTCAATTCGCCTGCACGATGCCTGGCGGCTGCCAGGTGCCTTCGCCCGGCGGCAAAATGGACGGCGCTTCCGTCTTCGGCCAGTAAAGCCGCATAACGAGATAGATCGGGCCGTTCGGCGCGGGCAGCCAGTTACTTTCCTTGTCTGACCCCGGCGAATCGTGCTGGATGTAAATCGTCAGCGAACCGTCGTCGTTCGTCTTCATGTTTGGCAACATCGGCGAGTTGATGAGGTAACGGTTGATGGAATTCTCAATCAACAACTGCGTCT
>JBGPDH010000273.1:0-5119 GCA_041482195.1 Verrucomicrobiia bacterium | reverse complement strand
CTCTTTCACACCAAATCCTCTTTCAAACGGTGCCAGGAGTTGTCCGACGCAAACGCTTGAGTAAAAAAGTTTTAGGCCTTAACTAAGGGCCATTCGGGTCGGTTCCTAGTATTGTAGTATTTTGGCATTTCATCCTGAAGTTTCGTGCCGCTGCCAGTATGACAGATGGTGGAGGTGCGTCCAAGTCCACATCCGCAGCCGCTCGGCGATCCATCTCAAGGTCATCGTCGTTTCCCCCGTAAGCGCAGCGCCAGTTTCAATTTCTCTTCATCGCCCTTGGGCCGCGCTTCCAAGTCGGCTTCCTTCCACCCCAACTGTTTCTAACCTTCCCGTACAATGAGCTTCCCCGAAACTGAACGAGGCAAGGCCAGGCTCGACTCTATGCAGGTTTGGTTGAGCGAAATTTTAACACCGCTTCCGTACGCGAGTGAACGCGCAATTTGCTATAGATGTTTTCCAAATGCCACCGCACCGTGCCGGGACTCAAGCCCAGCCGGCCGGCAATCTCTTTGTTGGGCAAACCTGTGGCCAACAGTTCGAGGATTTTTCGTTCGCTGGGCCGAAGTTCGTCAATCCCCGTCCCGACCGTGGACGGTTGCTGAAAGGACGCGATCACTTTGCGCGCGATCTCCCGGGGCATCGGCACGCCACCCATCCGGGCTTCGCGCACGGCCGACACCAGCTCCGCCGGTGTGCAGCGTTTCAACAGATAACCGCACGCCCCCGCACGCAACGCCGCCGAAATCCGCTCAGTATCCTCATACACCGTCACCATGATAATCTGGACCGCCGGCAGCATTTTTTTGAGCTGCGCCGTGCAGTCGATGCCGGAGAGCTTTGGCAACTGGATGTCCATCAGCACCACCTCCGGCTGGTGTTTCGGAATGCCCGCCAGTGCTTCCTCGGCGGTCGCACACGCGAACACGCACTGGCATTCCGGGTCGGTCTGGACAAAATGTGTCAGGCTTTCCCGGATGGTCTTGCTGTCTTCGACGATGGCGACGCGGATCATAATTGAATGTGACGAGTGACACGTGATACGTGACACGAATTTTCGCCTCTGGTCACTTGCCTCTGGTCACGGATTACACGCATGGCAGGTTCAATTTAACGGCACATAAAAACGCACCGTGGTTCCGCGTCCGGGCTGGCTGGCGATTTCGAAGCGTCCGCCCATTTTTTCCAGTCGCACCCGCATGTTGGCCAGCCCGTTTCCGCCTCGCGCACCGGGGTCCGCCGCCAACCCGCGCCCGTTGTCGGCAATCGATAGTCGCAGCCGGTGGCCGACGAGCCGGAAGCCCAGCCGAACCTCGGTGGCACCGGAGTGACGGATGACATTGGTGATGGCTTCCTTGAATGCGAGGAAAAATTCATGGCGATCAACCGATGACATCATCCGGTCGGGCAGGTCCATCGCGCCCTTCAACTGGCAGGTGATGTTCGCGAGCTTCAACAGCCGGTCCGCGTACAGGCAGGAATAACTCACCAGCGACCTCAGCGAATCGTGTTTGGGGTTCATGGCCCAGACAATTTCGTCCAGGGCCGTCACCATCTGCCGGGCGCGATCACCGATTTCCTCGAGCGGCCGTCCGTGACCGTTGCCGGTCCCGGAGGACGAACCGGCCACGGTGGCGAGCATGCTGATTTCCGTAATGCCCGAACCGAGTTCATCGTGCAGATCCTGGGCAATGCGGGCGCGTTCCTGTTCCATGGCCCGCTGATGTTCCACCCGTTGGTGACTGTGAATCCGGGTGGCCAGTTCGGTGGTGCGCTCTTCGACCTGCCGATGAAGCTGGGTAATCCACAATACCGAGAGCACCAACGCGCAAACCAGCACGCCCACGGCTACGAGCAAACGCGGAAGTGTCCACCACGACGGCTCCGACAGCACCTGAATGTCTGCCGGCGAATGAAGCAACAAATCAAAAGGCGCCACGTTGCCGTCGAGCACCGGATTGCCGCCCTGGGCCGCATAGACGCCGACCAGCGCCACCCGGCTGCCGATGGGCGGCAGCGGCGGCGCGGGTTTCTTAAAACTGGTCCGCGCCACGAACCTCCACGACCCGGCCTGCACTTCCAGTGTCTGGTTGGTGGGAGTCGCTCGTGAACTCACGAGCCAGCCCTCAATCCGTACCCGGGTCGAATCATAAATCTCGTTGGGCAAATCCTCGGACGCGAGATTTCTGGGCTCGGGCAGCGAATCGTGCCCGGTCTTGCGTGCTACCGCAGAGCGTAAATGCGGGGCGGCCCCGCCCAATTCCGGGTAACCCACCACGTCCGCGTCATCGCCGGTATGCAATTTTTCCCCCGACTGCCGCAAGGTGAAGCGCACGCCGTTCGTGCCATCCATCATGAAATAATCCCGCCCAATCATGTGCAGGATTTGCCCCGACACCTTCACCCGTTGAAACGCGTTGGCCTGGGGATCGAACAGTGTCAATTCCCCGGCGCGTTTTTTCGGCGCGGAGAATTCATTCGCCGGCGCCGGCTGGTCCACGGCCACGGAGTCCACATACATGCGAATATGCCCCAGTTCCAACTGGTGGGTGTCCGTCGTCAGAGCCACGAAAAGACAGCCCCGCAACCGGACGATGGCGTCTTCATAATTTTCCAGTTTATCAAAATTGGTGCCGACCAGCCATACGTCCACCCGGAGCGCGCCTTCCGTGGTGCGCAAAGTGATCTTCGACCATTGCGGCGGGTAACCGGCTGGATGCGTCATGGCTTCTTCAACGACACCCCGGATTTCCACCTGCTGATCATCCAGGCTCCCATTCATCAACTGATCCCACGTCGGCTGCACTGGCTCCGGCAGCACCCCGGAGCCCAGATATCTCAACTGACTCATCCGGACCAGCGGCGCAAAAGTGCCTTTGTCCGATTTACCCTGGACTTCCAGAAACTGGCCGCGTTTGGGCAGGGCCGTGGTCGGGGAAGCGTTGATAACAAACACTGCACGGGTGGCGTCCTGGACGATGAAAGCATGGTGTTCCTCAACCACGCAGGTGACCACGCCCCGGAGGTTTACCGGGGAACCACGTTGTGCCTCCTCCGGTTTCAGGCGGAGAACTTCATCCACCGTCGTCAATCCCGGCAGCGACCCGATATTGGTGCTCACCGCTTCAGCCATGGCCGCCGCCGTCTCCGAGTCATCCCCCCAGTAATCAATCACGGATTTGGAAACAGCCGGGGTTGGATCGGCGGCAAACAAGGAAAGGTGGAGGAAGAAAATCGCAGCCGGTACCAAAACGCCAACGTGAAAATGAAGCCTTCCAATCCGAATCCCGGTTGTAAATCGACAATGCCGCATGGTCTTCTGAAATTTCACGTCTCTTCTGGAAGCACGCCACAGTGTAACGAAATCTGCGTAAAAACTCAAGCAACCGTGATTCAGCAATAACGTCCTTCCCCATGAGCTTTCTCCCGGAGCGCGAGTTGTCCCAACTCGCAGTAGGATTGACCAATCCGGTGGCCGGATTGAGAACAATTCGCGCTCCATATATAAGTCGGAACCTTACTGGGGTGCATCTTGACACTATCCTTGGGCGGGAAGTCCGTGCCGGAATCATCGGGCGACTGGAAAGTCGCCCGAACCCGCGGACAGTAATGTCCGCGCTACGTAGCGCAGGCTTACCAGTCCCGCAGAGCGGGATTCCGGGGACTTTCCAGTCCCCGGTTAAGAACAGTGTCAAGATGCACCCCACTGCCGACCGCGGCTACCTTTTGCATGGCTTCACCTTTGTTGATATGTTACCACAGTTCATTGGTTATGAATTCGCCGTCTGCCAAACCCGCCGAACCGCCCGAGGCCAATGCCTGCCTCGCGCGCTCGGTTGTGGAGACGCTGGCCGAGGAGCCGACGCTGGAAGCGGTGACGATTGACCGCGCCCAGCGGAAAATTTCTGTAGCCACGCTGGGCCGTACCGACGTGGCCAAATTAACGGAGCGCATCACCACCCAGTTTCAGGCTGCCCAGGCTGCCGATCCCGGGCACGCCTGCTCCTTGTTGAACGGTGAAGGCGATTGCTTTTCCTGTGACACGCCCTTGTCCGCGGACGAGCGGAAACGCATCACGATTCAGAACAACGGTCCTACGACGACCATCGCGCGCGTCACGTGCCCGACCGCGCCGACTTTTTGGCGCTGGCGCGACATGCCGTTTCCCAAAGTCGTACCGCGCGACGTTGAATTCCTTGAGCACGTCGGCGAGATTGACGAATGGAAAACCCAGCTGGCGGCGGCAATTCTGTGCGGCGTTTTCGGGTTGGCCGGCTTTTTCCTCGGCAAATTCGGCGATCCCACCCTCTCGGTGTTCAGTTTTGTCGCAGCCTACCTGGCCGGCGGTTTTTATCCCGCAGAAGAGGTTTGGGAACGGCTGCGGAAGCGCACGATTGACGTCCATTTCCTGATGCTGGCCGTGGCCGTGGGCGCCGCCTCCATTGGCGCCTGGGCGGAAGGCGCGACCCTGTTGTTTCTCTTCTCGCTTTCCGGCGCGCTCGAACATTATGCGCTCGGCCGTACTCAAAAGGAGATCCGGTCGCTTTTCCGCGATGCACCAAAGGTTGCTACGGTACTGGACGCTCACGGTAACGAACGCGAAGTCAAGGTCGAGCTGCTTAAACGCGGGATGCGCCTGCTCATCAAACCTGGCGCGCAATTTCCCGTGGACAGCGAAATCGTCAAAGGCAACACCGCCGCGGACGAGTCGAATCTGACCGGCGAGGCGATGCCGGTGAAAAAGGCCGTCGGCGACACCGCGCTGGCCGGCACCATTAATCTCTGGGGTGCGGTCGAAGTCACGGTCACCCGACCCGCGGCCGAAAGCGCGTTGCAGAAAATCATCACGCTGATCAAGGAGGCGCAACAACAGAAGGCGCCGGCGCAACAATTCACCGACAAATTCAGCTCCATTTACACCTACGCCGTCATCGGGCTTTCATTCGCCATGTGTTTTGTCTGGTGGCTGGGGTTTCATCTGGCGCCGTTCTCTGTGGCCCCGGGGGTAAACGAAGAACGCAGTGCCTTTTACCGCGCGATGACGCTGCTTGTGGTTTCGTCGCCGTGCGCGCTCGTGCTTTCGATCCCGTCGGCGGTGCTGGCGGCCATCGCGTGGGGTGCG
>JBGPDH010000272.1:0-5131 GCA_041482195.1 Verrucomicrobiia bacterium | reverse complement strand
TTTTCAGCGCCGAAAAGACCGCCGACGGAAAGCCTTGCCAACGGTTATTGGCTTTGGGCGACCTGGTGGTCCTGAATAAATTGTTGGACCGCCGGCATGCCGCCGAAGTGTGTGAGCGCCACGCCCGCGGCCACACCCACCACCACGATGATCACGACCCAGGAAAGGATGGCCCGGAAATAATTCTTGCGTGATTCATTCTCGCCGGCAAAAGCCCAGACGAGAACCATCAACAGGCCGATCACCGGGATGGCGCACACGAACATCATCCCCATCCATGACCCGACCGAGATGTAATTATGGTCCGTCGGTTTTTCCATTATGCTCATAAGTTGCTACAGACGCTTCGTCTGATTTTTCTTTTTTCTATTTTCTGTTCCGGGAGCTGTCTCAGGAGGCAATGAACATCTTTTGCCCTGCATGAGTCTCCCCAACACCGGTACTATGAGCAATCAGCGCGCCAGATTGGATGTGCCAGAACTCCTGTTTTTATGAGCGATTTATTGGTTTTGGGCTCCTGGTCTCGAAATAATTCAGTACCCGTGGCGGCGGACCGTTTACGCCGGGTTTAACCACGGCTTGAGAATTTCGCCCGGCCGAATCAGCGGGATAAGAGGCGAAGCGGTTGGACCGGCGGCAGCGAGACTTGATTGTCAGGGATGGGCGCCAGACGAACGGGAATTTGGGTTTGAAGCACAAGTTGATGCCCGGATTTTTTCAGGACACAAAGTTTGCCGGCATCGGTCACCGGGAGAATGAGCCGTCCGCCGGATTTGAGCTGGGCCAGCAGCATTTCGGAAACCTGATCGAGCGGGCCGTTGAAGATGATGGTGTCGAACGGCGCCGCCTCCGCCCAGCCTTGTCCGACGTCCGCCGGCCGGACAAACACGTTGTTGGTGAATCCGCGGGTCTGCAAATCAACTGCCAGCGTGCTGGCATAGATGGATTGGGTGGCGTAAACCTGTTTCACCAATCTCGAATAAACAGCCGTGGCATAACCGGGGGCGGCTTTCACTTCCAGGATGCGGTCATCGGGCTGGGCGGCCAGCTGTGCCGCCGCGGTGGCAATCACGAATGGCGTCTGCAGTCTGCGGCCGTAGCCGCAGTCCAAAGTCCGGTCCACGTAAGCATCGGCGACGAGTTGCCCGGGCGTGAAATCCTGCCGCGGCACGGTTCGCATCGCCTGCAACACGGCCGGATCGGTGATGCCGCGGCCAATAAGTTGTTCCTGGACCATACGCTCGCGCGCGGCCGCGAACAAGTCCTCCCGCCCCACGCGCCGCATCATGGAGATTTGATTGACGACCGGGAGAGGTTGGGCACCGGCACGGGGCAAGGACATGGGTAACACAATGAGGCAAGGACATAGGTTACACTTTTCGACCTTTGGTCGGATGCTTGTGGGCGTAGGCCGAAGGCCGGAGACCACAAGCATCCGACGCGCGCAACTCCCCCAATGGCACGCGAGCCAAATACACGATGTGCTTGCCCCTGCCTGCAGGTTGCAATCCGACTTTCATACCGACGAATGCTTCTCCCACAAACCGAAGTCTTCCCTGCCATCGAATCTGCCCATTACTGCGGACACGGCGGACCTTCCAACCCTTGGGATACCTCAATGGCAGCTGATGGGTCCACCGGTACGGTCGGCCTTTGCGGTAACATTGGGCCGGCGTTCGCTGGCCCAAAGCTTCGTGCGGACGAACTCCATTGTAGCAACTGACCCAGCGATCGGTTCGCCGTTGCTGAGCTCGCATCGTGCTGGACGCAGGAGCCACCAGGTCGGCTTTGAGTTCCCGGTGCATTTGTTCGTGCGCACCATTCTGTTCGGGATGACCCGGCGCAATAAACTCTACTTGGATGCCCAACGCCGTCCACCAGGCACTCAAACGCGTCAGACCCGCCGGACCGTTGGATCCAAAAGGGCCGCCATTGTCCACCCGGATAATTCGGGGCAAACCAAAACGCCGGAACGACCGCATAAATACTGCGCGGGCACGCCACCATTGCTGGTCGGGCAGCAGCCGGATCGCCAAAAGATATCGACTGAACAAATCCCGCACGGTCAACGGTTCGATCCGCTGTCCGTCGTGGGTTCGGAACCAGCCCTTGTAATCCACCGTCCATACCTGATTGGAACGCTTGGGCTCCGTCAAGGGCCGGCGCAGCAACTGTGGACCCCGCGCGGAGACCGCGGGCGTCGTCGCCGCGCCAACTTCCACCGCCCCAGCCACAACGTGATCGTTCGCACGGCAGGCAGGCGCTGCCATGGAAATTCTTGGCGCAGACGTTGCCGGATCTTCTTTGCCCCCCACCGCCGGTGGCGCCGTCGCAATCGCCGGATAGCTTTGAGCCAACGCTCGGGCGTCCGCCGCGGCGAGTCGACCGGCCGTCGGCACCGATCGCGCATTCCGCGGCCTCCTTGCTCTCCAAAACGTCGCTTCCACTTGTATCCGGTTTTCCGACTGATCCCAAATGTTCGGCACACTTGCGCCAGGGGTTGTTGGGCCTGCAACAGCAATTTCACAAAGCGAACCCGCGCTTGAATCAAAGACATCGATTTCCAGGGCATGCCCTGGAAAAATCCGCTTATGCTTAACAATTATGTTACCCATGTCTATGCTCTCATGTGTTACCCATGTCTTTGCCCCATGCCGTGAGGTGGCGCCTCAATCAAAGGGACAATGGTTTGGTGGCTGCACTTTTTTAATCGCCCTAATTGCTGAAAATCAGTGAGTTACAAACTATAAAAACTCTTGTTTTCAAGCTGTTTCCCGCCGGTGATTCGATGGGATAGTTGCCAGCGATGCCGCTCGCGGCCGGTTTAGGGCTGTGTTGGTGAAGGCTCGTGATAAGGCTTGCTCGCCCGGTAGAGTTCAAGCAACCGGCGGTTTTCCGCGGCCAGCTGTTGATTCCCGGCGGTGGTGGCGAGTTGCACCGCCTTTTCTGCCGTAGTTATTGCTTCCGGGAAACGTCCGGCTTCGGCATAGGCAGCAGCCAATGTCCCAACAAACCAGGGCTGAGTATATCGGGTCAGTTCACAGGCGTGTTCAGCCAGACGTATCGCCTCGTCGCCGTTGCGAAGTTGATCGTCGGAACTGGTGGCCAGGGCCCATGCCAGATTGTTCAGGGCCGTGGTCAGATCCGGATCCAATTTCAGTGCCTCCCGGTATTGGACAACCGCTTCCCGGGTGCGACCGAGTTGGCCAAAGGTTATGCCCAAATTAACATGGGGGTCGGAGTTTTTTGGATTGCTTTGGATTGCCCGATGATAACTTTGGATGGCTTCATGGAACTGACCTTGGGCAGCCAGAAGGACCCCTAGGTTGTTCAGCGCCGTGGAATACGTCGGCGCAATCTGAACGGCCCGCCGATAGCTTCTGACTGCTCCGTCCAACTGTCCCGTGGCCGCCAGGGCATTGCCCAAATTGTTAAAGGCATAGGCGTAATTCGGATAGAGCTGGATGGCTTTGCGGTAGTTTTCAATTGCTTCATCCCACCGGCCTTCGTCGGCCAGCGCAGCGCCCAGACTATAATACGCGTCATAGCGGTCCGGATTGATCTGAATGGCCTTGTGGTAGTGCTCAATGGCTTCGGCCAGGTGCCCCTCGCGATACAAATAAATGCCCAGATTGTTGTGGGCTAACCAGCATTCCGGATTCTTACTGAGCGTGTCATGCCAGAGGGTTTCGTTGTCTCGGTATATCTCAGCCTGCCGCCAGGACAACACTCCCAGTGTCAGCAGCAGTGTTCCATACAACGCCGGTTTCAGAAACGGGCTTCTCTCTTCGAATGGGCTCAATACTCTGCTAATGCCCGCCGCCGCCAGCGCCATCACACTCATACAGCCAAAATACTGCCAGTGATCTGACACGAACGAGTAGCGCGTCATGTAGAGCACCAGAATCAATATCAAAAAGGAGGTACTGATGTAGAAATGCAACATCGCGGCAAATGGCCCTTTGCCAAACCGTCGGCGCATCTTCCATAATCCCCACAATAGCCCAAGGGTCGCCGCCGGATACAGATATTGCCACCAGGCACCGGCGTTCATTTGCCACCGCGGGTATATAAACGTCAACTGCCAGGGAATGAAAATCTTGCCCAGGTAAAACCAGAAGGAACGTCCCGAAATCAGCACCCTCTCGGGAAGGCCGATGTTAAATTGCGCCCCCGACGCTCCGCCGGAGTGCTGTTCCACATAGGACGTCACTTGTCCCATTACCATGGCCATTCCCAGCATCGGCAGCAACGGCCAGAGGTCACGCCAGCACAGTCGCTCTCGTTGCCACCAGAGGATCAGAAACAGTGTCACGGGCAGAAAGCTGACGGCGGTCTTGGCCAGTAGCGCCAGTTGGAAGAACCCCAAAGCCAGGGCATAAAAACGCCAGTCAACCTGAACCACTTTTTTCTCGGATCCATTTCCACCCTCATACACTCCCAATCCGGCAAAACGCAGATACGCCCAGCCGGCGGCCAAGGCCAAGGCGCCGGAAAGGGTGTTCTTGAGTTCTGTCATCCAGGCTACGCTCATGACACACACCGGATGCAGGGCAAAGATCGCTCCGGCCAGGAAGGCACCACGAACCCTTAAACGCACTAACACCTGCCACAACAGCAATGAGGTCACACAGTGCAGGGACAGGGTCAACAGGTGATACCCGAAGGGATTCAGACCCCATAAATGGTAGCCGATCCAAAACAGGGTGAACGTGAGGGGATAATATTGCTCCGTTGCCCCTAACTTGGCCCAAATGTCTTGGAAACTCGCCAGCGAGCGCAAGGTATTGTTGGCACTGATGTAAGTATCATCATCCCACAGAAAATCGCCGTGCAACGCCGGGAAATAGGCCAGAATAACGAGGAGAACGATCAGGCCGCCTTTCCAGACCGGCAATAGTCGTTCACGCATGAGCATTTTCGATAGACTACCAGCTTCCATTGGTACTCATTCACTTTGTCCGGCTTTTTCCCGGTAGGGCTGGTGGTTTTTAAAAAGTTGGAGCAATTCCTGATTCTTAAGCGCCAGTTCCTGCCTGCTGAGTGCCAGCGCCAGATTGTGGGCCTTCTCGGCAGTTGCCACGGCTTCCGGGAAACGTCCCGCTTCGGCATAAGCGGCGGCCAGTGTTCC
>JBGPDH010000271.1:0-5143 GCA_041482195.1 Verrucomicrobiia bacterium | reverse complement strand
TTTAAAAAGTTGGAGCAATTCCTGATTCTTAAGCGCCAGTTCCTGCCTGCTGAGTGCCAGCGCCAGATTGTGGGCCTTCTCGGCAGTTGCCACGGCTTCCGGGAAACGTCCCGCTTCGGCATAAGCGGCGGCCAGTGTTCCGATGAACAATGGTCGTTCGTAATGCGTCAACTCACAGGCGCGCTCAGCCAAACTGACCGCCTCGGTGCCATTGCGAAACTGGTCATCCGAACTGGTGGCCAATTCCCATGCTAGATTGTTCAACGCCTCGGCCAGATCGGGATTTAAACTCAGCGCTTCCCGGTATTGGGTCGCCGCTTCCCCGGTGCGGCCCAATCGGTCAAGGGCCACGCCCAAATGGACGAAGATATCCGGGCGTTCCGGATTGATCTGGATCGCTCGGCGATAGTTCTCGATCGCTTCATCAAACTTGCCTTTCGCGGCGAGGGCGTCGCCAAGGTCAAAATAGGCCTCAGTGTAATCGGGCTTCAGGTGGATGGCTTCCTGATATTGGCTAATTGCCTCGTCAATTCGGCCTTTCTTGCCGAGGGCGTTGCCCAGGTTTTGGTGGGCAGCAACGCTATCCGGTTTCAGGCGAATGGCTTCCTTGAATTGACTGATAGCCTCGTCGATTTGGCCTTTGCTGAGGAGGGTGGCGCCAAGGTCGTTATGGGCGTCGGTGTTATCTGGTTTCAAGCGGATGACTTCCTTGAATTGGCGGATGGCCTCGTCGATTTGGCCTTGATTGTAGAGATCGAAGCCGAGATTGATGCGGGCGTTGATGTGGTCTGGTTTCAAGCGAATGGCTTCCTGGAATTCGCCGATAGCCTCGTTCGGCTGGCCTTGCGAGTTGAGGGTGATGCCCAGATTATAGTGGGCCATCCAGCAATTTGGATTCTTGGCGAGGGTATCCCGCCAGAGGGTTTCCGTGTCGATGTATTTCCCGGCTTGCTGCCAGGTCAGGAATGCCAGCGTCGGCAGGACGATAGCCGCAAAACCGTGAACGAGCCCCGGCTTGCCTGACGCACTGCACGCACGCACCACCAGCGCCGCCACCACGGCAAAAATTCCCAAAGCGGGCAGATAAACCCATTGATCCCACACAAATGAATAGCGCATGCCATATCCGTTCAGGAACCCCAGTAACGGAAACAACGTTCCCACAAAATAGAACAGGGCGGTCACCGGTCCGCGTCCTATGCGCCCCCGCGCCAGCCACAGCAGCAAAAGAGCGCCCAGGGCGGTCACTGGATAGAGCCATTCCCATACCGAATGGGGATTGGGCTGCCAGCGCGGATAAACGAAACAAAGGTTCCCGGGCCAGAACAGGTGGCCGAGGTAAAACCAGAACGCATGTCCGGCAATCAGGCAACGTTGCAGAAAAGTGAGGCTAAAATCCTGTCCTTCCGCGAGGAGATGGTGTTTCTCCAACCAGGAAGTTAAGGTACCAAAGCCCAAGGTCAGGACAAAGAAGGGCAGCATCGGCAATACGTCGCCACGCATACGGATTTGCCCGCGTTTCCACCAGCCAATCAACAGAATGACCGCGGGCAAGGCAACGGTCGCTGTTTTGGCCAGCAACGCACCAAGAAACAGAACGAGAGCAAGACCGTAAAAAAGCGATGGCCGCAACCGACTGCTTGGCGCGTTGGGGGCAGGGGTCAATGCCCCAGTCTCTGTCACCCACGGCGAATATCGTTCATAGGCTAACAAGGCACCGAGGTAGAAGACCATCGAGAGCACATTCTTGCGTTCCGTAATCCAGGCGACCGACTGGACCATGACCGGATGCAACGCAAAGAGCGCACTGGCCAGCCAGGCGCCAGGCACGCGCAGTCGGAGCAACAACCGCCAGAAGAGCAACGCGGCCAGCGCGTGCAGCAGCACGTTTTCCACATGATAGGGAGTCGTCCACCACTTCCAGAAATGGTAATCGAGCCAGAAGGTTGTCCCCGAGAGCGGATAGTATTGTTGCAGGGCGGTGGGTTTGAACCAGATCAAGTAAAGACCGGAGGTATCGCGCAATAAATTGGTTATTCTTGTGGTCCATGAGTCATCATCCCAAACAAAACCCCCGTTCAGAGCAGGAAGATAAACGATGATCGTAATCGCAGCCAGGAGCAGGCCAAACATCCAGACCCGTTGTGGCGCAGGGACCAGAAAATCAATGAATCCCTGTTTGCCCGAGCCCGGGTCTCCTGCAGATGTCGTTTTTGCGGGGGTCATCGTCAAAGGGTCTGGCACCACATCCTTAAAACGGGTGGATTGTTTTTGCATGTGGCTTTAACGCTGGCAGCCTTCCGAGCCGTTAAAATATACAAATTCGATTTTGTTGGCGCAAATTGAAATTTGGTAGCGCGTACGGGAGTCGAACCCGTCTTTCCGGATTGAGAATCCAGCGTCCTAACCGATAGACGAACACGCCGACTAAACCAGCATACAGAAATCGGAAGCCCGAGGCCAGAGGAATCAGATCTCATCACTATGTCAGGCCCGTTATTTACGATTTACGATATCCGATTTACGCGCGCGTTCGAATCAGGAATAAAATCGTAAATAGTAAATCGCACATCGTAAATGGAATCACTCGACGTCTTCGCCCAGTTCGACGTTCCAGTAGGCGAGATCGATGAAATGTTTCCAACTGTCGTGCCGGTGCAGGCTGAAGTTGATCTGCACGAACGGCCGCCATTTCGGGCGCTTGGGCTTGCGGATGAGATGCAGCGCGGCCTCCTGCGGCGTGCGGTTCGCCTTCTGGGTATTGCATTCGATACACGAGCAAACAATATTTTCCCACGTCGTCGGCCCGCCGCGATCGCGCGGAATGACATGGTCCAGGTTCAGGTCCTTGCGGTCGCATACCCGGCCGCAATATTGGCACGTGTTCTTGTCCCGCTCAAAAATGTTGTGGCGCGTGAACTTGACCTCTTTTTTCGGCAGCCGGTCGTAAATCAGCAGCAGGATGATGCGCGGCACGCGGATGCGGAAGGAAACGGCATGCACGGATTCCTCGTGCGGCACGTTTTGCGAAAGATCACGCCATTCGTCGAAATCAAAAGTGTGGAACGAACCGTCGTCACCGTCCAGAACCACCTGGGCATGGCCTTGAAACAACAGCGTGAGTGCCCGTCGGGCAGTGCAGACGTTGACCGCCTGCCACAACCGGTTCAACACAAGCACATGCTGGTTCAACGCGATGTTCATGGGCTCAGCCTCAATCACCTTAACAAGAACGCCAGTATGGGTCAATCCCCCGCGATGACCAGTAGTGGGTCACTTTCATTGGTAGGGACGCGTCGCCGACGCGTCCGGACGGGCTCGGCCCGTCCTCCGTAGCAACACTGCGGAGGGTGGACGAGCCGTCCCTGCCTTCAAATTAACCCACCACCCGATGACCGTGCCGGCTGCTGGCCGCATCTTGATGCCGTCCTGAACGGGCCAGTTCAGGTTGGAAACATCAGGCGACTGGAAAGTCGCCCCTGAACCAGCCGACATGGATGTCGGCGCTACGTAGCGCAGGCTTTCCAGTCCCGCAGAGCGGGATTCCGGGGACTTTCCAGTCCCCGGGTCAACGATAGTGTCAAAATGCGTCCCCGGCTGCTCCGTCCGGCGTTTTTTGGACTACGGCGTCGCGGGTTTCAGAGGGGTTGATTCACGAAGCGGTTGGCCGGCCCGATAAAGCTCAAGGCGCCGCTGATTTCTTTCGGCGAGTCCCGTCCACCCGGCATTCGTGGCGATCTGCACCAACCTTGCGGTTACGGCCTGGGCTTCCGTGAAGCGGCCGGCTTCGGCGTAGGCGGCCGCCAGGGTCTCAATAAATTGCGGCTGGCGATATTGCGTCAATTGGCAGGCCCGTTCAGCCAACTGCACGGCTTCCGGCCCGTTGCGCAGGCCGTCCTCGAAGCTGGTGGCCCGGATCAACGCCAAGTTGTTAAGCGCTTCCGGCTGGTCGGGATTTAATTTCAATGCTGCCCGGTACGCGTCCACCGCTTCCCGTTCGCGGCCAGCCTGGCCCAGCGTCATCCCCAAATAAACGAAGGTCTCGGGATGTTTGGGACTGATTTGGATCGCCTGGCGATAAGCCTCGATGGCTTCGTTAAACTGGCCGGTGGCGGCCAGGGCGGAACCGAGATTCTTAAGCGTATCGAAGGAATTCGGCTGACTCCGATGAGCCCGCCGATAGTACTCGATGGCTTCCTCATACCGGCCGGCCATGGCGTACATCGTACCGAGGTCATTTAACGCTTCGAAATAATCCGGATTGAGCCGGAGAGCATATTGGAAATACTCAGCTGCCTCCTCAGGGTGCCCCTGTTTTTGGGACAAGAGGCCCAGGTTGCCATAGGCCATCCAACTATTCGGGTTCCTGGCCAGCGTGTCGTTCCAGAGGGTTTTCGAATCGCGGAAAGCCTCCGTTCGTTGCCAGGTCAATGCGCCCAGCACCAGCAGCAGCCCTCCACAAACAACGGGTTTGAGCAACGGGATGGTCCTGTCGAACCGGCCCAACCCCAGGCAGAGGCCCGCTGCCGCCAGCGCCAACGGACCAATGCAAGCCACATACTGATAATGATCGGCCACGAACGAATAACGGAACGTGAACAGCATGATAAATCCCAGCATGGGAAACAGGGTCGCTACATAAAATAGCGCCGCCACCTCCACGCTCCGGCCCCAAAATCGTCGGGCCAAATAAATGACAACGACTGCCCCGGCCCCGGCCACCAGCCAGCCATAAGCGAGTGGATCGGCCGGGTTGAGGGACCAACGCGGATAACTGAAGGTCAGATTCACTGGCCACAGCAGTTTGCCCGGATAAAACCACACCGCGTGGCCGCAAATAAGCAAGCGTTCCAGCAGGCCCAGAGAAAACCCCCCTCCTTCGGTGCCCTGGTGGTATCGTTCCCACCACACGGTTACCAGTCCCATGCCCAGACCCATCACCACGAATGGAACCACCTGCAGCCACCGGGCAATCCCGATGGGCCTATGTTGTAACCACAAAACCAGGAGCAGGGCCGCCGGCAGCGTGCAGGCGGTTGTCTTGCCGCACAACGCCAGCCCATAAAAGATCAGCGCCAGACCATAATACTTCCAGGCTGGTTTCGGCCGTTCTTCCACAAATTGGAGCCAGGCCAGCAACGAC
>JBGPDH010000270.1:0-5154 GCA_041482195.1 Verrucomicrobiia bacterium | reverse complement strand
GGTGGTGCTAAAATAGGACAGACCAATCTGTTCCTCCGTGGCTCCATTAATCCACATCGTTCCGCCGTAGATGGGAAAGTTGTTGTCGTCCACGTCCATGGGAGTAGCCGTGCCGATGACCCATTCCTGTGTCGGCAAGGGAAGCGATCGGTTGGAAAGGTTCCCCATCCGCACCGTCACGTTCATCAAACCATCGTCGCCGATGTGAAATTCCTTAACGATGCGCAAGCCGTTGGGGAAAATCTTTTCCACATGAACACCGTCGGCGGTCTTTATCAAGGTGAAATTGCCATCACCGATCAGGCTGGGCTCGCCCAGGATGGTCAGGACCGGTACGGCTGCGCGCGTATTCAACGTCGCAACCCCGGTGTTTGAGTTCTTTTGCTTCCACCGGGCCGAAATGGTTTCCGGATAATCCAGCATCTCAACCGATTTCAATCCGCCGCCCCGGGAGGTGAACGTGTAGCGTTGATGTGCGTTGGTCAGCACGAGCGTTTGCTCGACCACATTGGTATCCGGCGGGAGGCCGGCGGTCGCGGCTGACGGGGTCACGGCGCTTGCGGTCGCGGCATTTGAAATCGTGGTGCCCGTCGGGGGCTGTACGGCGGCCGATGTGGCGGTAGCGGTTTGCGACTGGGCCAACTGTGCGTAGTGCTTCTGCTCCCAGATGAACCAGCCGCCCAGTAGAACGACGCAAAGCGTGACAACGATGATGCCGGTGCGGTCCATAATTAAATTCCGGACTCCGAATTCCGAATTCCGAATTTCTCTTTGGGCGCCGGGTCCTGTCCGCAATCACCCCAGGGATGACAGCGGCAAACCCGTTTGGCGGCCAGCCAGCCGCCGGTCAGCGCACCCTGTGAACGGATGGCGTCCACGGCGTATTGTGAGCAACTCGGCGTAAAGCGGCAGCCGCCGCCGGATCCAAACAGGAAGACCAGCACTGGCGAAACCGTCCAGCGATACAGACGGATCGTGAAGATCAAAACGGATGAGGGAACATTCAACAACCAACATTCAACCTTGAACATCCAAAAATAGCCGGAGCCCTTCCCCATTGAGAGTTGGATGTTGAATGTTGAATGTTGAATGTTTTTCACTTCATTTCAGCAATCCCGCCCGTCGCAGCGTTGTGATAAAATCCTTTTCCACCTCGGCAAAGTTTTTTCCGGCGATCGAATTTCGGGCGACCAGCACCAGTTCGACCGGGTAGGCGAATTCCTCTTGATGCTGCCGGAAACTCTCGCGTAACAATCGCCGGGCGCGGCTGCGTACCACCGAGCCGCCAATTTTGCGGCTGGTGACGACCCCCAGCCGGGGCGCGGCTCCGTCCGGCAGAGAATTCCAGTTGGCGATGAGGCAACCCAGCGCGAGCCGCTGTCCCTGCTGCCGCACGCGCGCGAAATCGCGCTGCTGTCGCAGCCGCGCCGGGCGGCGCAACCGCAGGCGTCTGGACTCCGGCGTCCGCTCCCGGCTGGCGGGAGCGTCTGGGAACGAGGCCGACATGGGCATGCGCTCAAACCGGCGTCAGGCGTTTGCGCCCCACACGGCGCCGGTTGCGCAAGATGGCACGGCCGCGTTTGGTGGATTTGCGGGCAAGGAATCCATGCTGCCGTTTGCGCCGGATTTTGGATGGTTGATACTGGCGTTTCATAAATCAAATTCAATTCGCGCCTTCTGCGCGGGAAAAACCCCGTTTGACGGAGCGCCGAGAGTAGCAGTGAAACGCGTTGTGTCAAGGCGCGGTTCGGGAAATGATGGCCGGCAGAGCCGGGAAAAGGCGCTGCTTGATTGCCGATTTAGCCCGTCCCCTGTAGCATCATGCCGTCATATTTCGATGATGGACAAGCTCATTGACGCGCTTTGCCTGCAATGTGGTATGTGTTGCAACGGGGTTTTGTTCGCCGATGTTCGACCCGAACCCGGCGATGCTTCGCCGTTGTTCACCGGCGGCCGTTTACGCGTCTCGCAACCCTGTCCGGCTTTCAACGCCGCCACGTGCGCCTGCGCCATTTATCCGGAACGCCCGGTGCGCTGCCGGAAATTTGAGTGCCGCCAGCTCCTGGGCGTGCGCAATGGAACGACGACCATGGAAAAAGCCCTGCGCCAAATCCGTGAAGCACGGAGACTGGCGGCCGAAGTCGAGAGGTTATTGACCGAACTGGGTTTCAACCATAAGCGACTGCCGTTCAGCCGCCGCTTCCAACGTTGCCAGCGCGCGGCCGAAAACGGGAAACTGCCCCAGGCGCAGTTTGATCGGCTGGCAGATTTGCAGCTGGCCGTGCATCAGTTGACGGGTTTGCTGGCAAAGGAGTTTTACGCGTGAGAGCCATCCGGTGGACGGAATATGGCGAATTGGCGGTATTATTCCTGATCCAGTCCATGGCCACCGGCATCTGGATGGTGCCTTTGAGCGTGGTGTTCAAGGCGCACCATCTGGTGGGCATCGCTCCCTACGCCTTTGCAACCTCGGCGCTCGCCGCGTTGGTCTCTCCATTGATTTTTGGCGCCATGGCCGATCGTCATGCGCCGCCGGTGGCCGTTTTGCGCGGTTTGTCCGTGGCGAGCGCGGTCAGCGTGTCGCTCGCGGCCTGGAGCATCAAACAAGGCTGGTCACCCGGATGGGTGTTGTTGCTGGTTCAAATCTATGCCCTCTGCGCCGCGCCTACCGGCAGCATCGTGAGCGCCATCGTTTTCTCACGGCTCCAGGATTCCCAGCGTCAGTTCGGGCCCATTCGCGCCGGGGCAACAGTGGGTTGGATGGCCGGTTGCTGGTTGGTCAGTGCGCTGGATGCCGACAGTTCCATAGTGTCACAATACACCTGTGCCGTGATCTGGCTGGTGCTGGCGATTTTCACTTTTCTGTTGCCGAGTGTGCCGCCGCCGGAATCCGCCGGACATCCGTCCCTGTTGCAACGACTGGGTTGGGATGCGCTCGTCCTCATGAAGAACCGCGACCATCGCGCGGTCTTTATTACCGCCGCCTTGTTCAGCATCCCGCTGGCGGCGTTTTATCCCTTCACACCGCTCCAGATGCAACAGCTTGGATTTCGACACACGTCCGCCTGGATGACCCTGGCCCAAACCACAGAATTGATCGCCATGTTTTCGCTGGCGGGTTTGTTCCTGAGATGGCGGTTGAAATGGATTTTTGTTGCCGGCCTGGGTTTTGGCCTGTTGCGCTTCATTCTGTGCGCGGTGAACGGCAAGGTGTGGTTGCTGGCCGGCACCAGTCTGCACGGCTTGTCTTTCACCCTGTATTTTATCACCGCGCAGATTTACATCAATGAACGGGTGGGCTCCGAATGGCGGGCGCGGGCGCAGGCCATGATGGCGCTCATGACCAACGGCATCGGCAGCCTCATCGGTTACCTGGGCACGGGCTGGTGGTTCAATGCCTGCACGCCCGTCAATGGCACCCGATGGCAGTTATTTTGGGGTGGGTTGGCGGTGGTGATTGTGCTCGTGCAACTCTATTTCCTGACAGCATACCACGGGAAGTATTCCGGAACGACTCGACCGCAGGGAAACCGGCCTGCGATAAAGACACCTCTCCCGCTCGGAGAAATTCCTTAAACGGGCTTTTAACCCTGCCGCTTTGCCATGTCTTTGGCCATGACGTAATCGTCCATGACAAATCCGCCGCCGATGTCCTTAACCACGGATTTGTCGCGCCTTTGATCTGTCGTCCCCATCTCTTGGGGGAATAGACAATAAAAAGGGGGCCGGCGACGAACCGGCCCCTTGTTTAGCCCGAATACTTTTCTAGACCATGTGACAAAAGTTACTCAGCTCCGCAGCTTGATTCCGAACCGCCGACAAAGCCCGAATATCATCAGACCCATGGATACCCAGGCCAATGAGCCGGGTTCTGGGACTGCGGTCACACTTACCGTCACCGCGGGACTGGTGCTGAAACCCGTCGTCACGGATGGCGTGGGGCCCAGGTTTACCTCCAGAAAGGAATCACCAATGCGAGTGGTGGGCAGGTTATACAAGTTGCTGTCCAGAATCGCGATTGCGAACGAATCGGGGGTTGGCCCGGCATCGCTGGTCAATGTCAACGTCACGTTGAAGGTCAGCGTGTTGCCGGCATTGAACGTCTGGTAAAACTCGTTGAACGGCGTCGTGTCTGTGAGCGTCACGGTGCTCGACAGATCGCCCGCGGCACCGCCAGCCAGGTTCGCGGTCCCTGTGCTACCCCCGGCGCCAAACAAGAAGTTATTGATGGTCGCGGTATTGTTTGCGTCGCCAAGGCCACTGCCGTCGTTCAACTGAAAATCCAGCGAGAACGGCCCGGAAGCATTGCCCACGAGCGCCGCGGTGTTGATATCCACGTAGTATTGAATCGTGGAGGCACCACTGGTTTGTTCCGTGAACAGTACGCCTGCGCCGAGGGCGAGGCCCAGTGAGAAGGATAGAATTCGTTTCATAGTCATTTAATTGTTTATGTTTCTGGTTTCAGGTTGAATCACGGTGTTGCCATGCCCGAAAGCACACGCGCGGTGTAGTTGATGGCGCCACGGGTTGGGTCGGTAAACTCCAGCATGACCGTCGCGGTTTCGCCAGGGCTCAGGACATTGTCACCCCCGATATTGACGCCGATATAGGGACTGCCGAGCGGCGGGAAATTGGCAGTGGTGCCGGCGGCATTGTACAGTGAGGCATTGGCGCTGAGTGTATCCAGCACGAGCCATATTGGACCGGACACCGGAGTGGTTCCGGTGTTGGTGAGTTGGACCTGCTGCACGAAAAGTTGCGTGCGACGGTCATACACGTAGCCGCCCCGGGCCACCGTCACACCCTGGGCAACCGGGATGGTGCCGGGTTGGAACAAATCGCTCAGGTCATTGACCGTTGCGACGTTGTTGTAGCCGCCAAAAATATTGGTTTCGGCTACGGGAACGGAGTTGGTGAGCGGTCCCAGGTCGAGAATTTCCTCGATGGTTTTTATGTCCGACGAATGGTTCATCGGTACGGTGCTGGCGTAGGCATTCCCCTTGGACAGCGGTGAGATGATGATTTCGGGAATCGTGCGGTTGGTGCCGTCGCCGCCTTCGGATTCATCCCACCAGATGACAATGACGCCATTGTTCTGATAGTCGGGCGACGCCATGATCTGCGGGATGACCGTGGCCAGGAAGTTGTCGCCTT
>JBGPDH010000269.1:0-5165 GCA_041482195.1 Verrucomicrobiia bacterium | reverse complement strand
AGGCGACCAGATAGGATTTTTCGTCGCGGGGCAACAATAGCACCTGCCGTTCCAAACTGTTGCCGACGACGTGCAGCAAAGGGCCGGCTTCGAGCCGGTCGCTCAACCGTTTGGCCACTTCCGTGACCCGCCGGGTCCAGCCCGCGAGTTGCGCCCCGGATTGTGTTCCCCAGGAATCCACTGCGTTCTGGTGTTCGGCGGAGGTGACGACGACAAATTCCGCGCCTTCCCGCGCGACCAGGGCCAGCTTCCAGATGGTTTTGCGGTGATCCGCGTCCTCGACCGAATCAGGCCCCACCGGGTTGGCCGCCTCGTCGATGTTCTGGGCGGATTCGAGCAGCAAGGCGTTAACCGACTTGAAGATGGTGCGTTCGTGCTTCGGTTCGGCGGGCATGTTCTCGAAGGTGCCGGATTTCCAGGCCAGGATTCGCTGCAAAGCCGCTTCGCCGCGGGCGCCTTCAGCCTCGGCATCAATCAATTCCCCTTCTTGAATCCAGAGTTTGGCCACGAGGGGACCGCGGGTGATGCGCAACACCGTGGAAGTACGGGACAAACATTCCATTTGAATGATGTCCATGAGGCTTTTGCTCTGTATGCCGCGAAATCCCGTTTCCAAATCGCGTCCCAGTAACGACTCGATGCAATCCAGGAACATCTGCGGGTTTTGCTGGATATCGGTCTTCAGCCAGAACAGATCCACGCCCAGGGCGTAGGCGCGGGACCGGAACTCTTCATCCTCCAAAGCCGTCAACACCACCGTGCGCAACTCCGGGAACCGACGGCGGACAATGGCGAGCACCTGCAGCCCGTCCATCTTGGGCATTTTTAAATCACACACCAACAGGCGGAACGGTTCAGCATCCAGCAACGCGACGGCGCGGGTTCCGCTATTGACCGTGCGGACTTCCGGCTTGCTGGGGAGCTGCAACAAGGTCTCACGATTCACCTCCAGCCAGGCGGCTTCATCGTCCAAAATCAGGATTTTGTGGCGCGGTTCCATTCCTCTAAATACCTCTAAATACACAACGCGGCTCGTGTCGTCAGCCTGCGAATCCAGGTCGCAACGCGTTTCGGCCGCAAACGCTAAAGCAGAAGCAGTTGTCGTTCCGAATCCGCCATTCTGGATCAATAATCCGCAACCGCTTTGTGGACAGCCAGTCCAACGCTAGGACAACTTGCGACCGGGGCACTACCGGACAACAGCCGAGGAAGAGACGGCTTGTCGGGGACTTCCGTGGCGCGCTTCCTGCTCCGAAGGGAACAACTGTGGATGTATCGTCCGCGGGAAAAGTTGTGTGCGATGTCAAACGGAGTAAAAACAAGATTTGCCGGGTTGCTGCGAGAACTGCTGCGACGTTTTGATGAGAGCGAAACTGGAGCGGACGCCCCCCCATCCGCGCGACCGGTAACGCACTCAGCACCGCGGCCAACATCGGTTCCCACGCAGTCCATGGCCAAGTCTCAACCCCGACCGGTGGCGCACCTCGTGCCGCCCCGACCGGTTCCCTCGGCAAACCCCAATGAGCTGGAGTTACCGCTCCGCTCCATCCTGAACAGTTTACCACCTCAATTGCACGCGCGATTGACACTCACGGAAGCCGCTGCGAATAACGCCACCATCTCGATTGCCATTGGCAAAATCATGCCACAACTGGCATCGGGCGTCGTCAAAATCACCTTCGGCGAACTGCGTCAGGCTGCGCCTGCCCTGTTCAATATCAACGAGGAATATGATTCGCTGCCTGTGGCGTTGCCGCTCAACGAAATTCTGGTGCGGTTGAATTTCAATTCGTTGACCCGCAACCCGGCGCAAAAGCATATGCAGGTACCGTCGGAAATCACCGGTCCGTTTGGCGGGCGCGGTGAGGGGGCGGCCATTTCCACAACACCGCCACTCAAGCCAACCTCCGCAGCGGTATCGCCGATACGGATGACGGCACCGGCAGTACGACCGGTCAAAGCCACGCCGCCACCCGTGGCACCGCCGCCACCGGCTTTTGTCCCCCGTCCGATCAAACCCGAACCCGCGACGCCCCCAGTACCCCCGGCGCACCCGGTGTCCCCGGCGCACCCGGTGTCCCCGGCGTCTCCGATTACATCTGTTCCCAAGGCTCCTTTGTCACCGTCGACTCCTTCGGTTCCTCCGGCGCCCCCGGCGTCCCCGATTCCATTGGTTCCACAGGCTCCTTCGGTGCGCCCGGCTCCTTCGCCGATGCGAAATGGCAATGGCAACGGTTATGGCGTGCCCGGGCAACCGATTATTCCGGGCATGCCCCATCCATTGAACGCTCGTCAGCCGAATGTGCCGTTCACGGCGAAGCCCCCGGCTCCCGCAATGGAGTCGGCCGCGATCCTCGCGCCGTTGGCCGCCCTTTCCGAAAATTGGCCTGAGGCATTGCGAATGGAGATTGCACAGATGTCTCTGGCCAACGCGCAAGTGGCGCTGCCGGTGAATTTGGTCGAACCCGCCCTGAAACGCGGGCGGGTCACGTTCCCCTGGCGGAATTTACGTTCCTGGGTCAGACCTCCGGTTGCCGCCGTGTCGATTCATGATGGTTTGGAACTGGAACTGCCCTTGAGAGTGGTGGCCCCGCTCTTTCTGGCGAAACAAGGGCGGGCGGCTCAAATCAGCAACTCGCCGCACTCATCCTCATCCGCGCTCCCGTCGGAGATTCCAAATTTGTTTTTTGGTTTTCCGCAACCGCAATCCCCGGCGGAAATTCCCGAAGCCTCCATCAAGGCACCTCCGCCCAATGAAACGAATTTCGCACCCAAACCGGTGGATGTCAGACAGTCGGAGTCCAATTCCAATTATTACGTCTGGGGTGAAACCAGTGACACGCCTCAATTGGACACCACCGAATTCAAACGCACGGCCGCAGCCGCGACGCCCCCGACGGATTTCAGCACCCGCCGCACCACCCCCAAGGACGTAGTAGTGCGGGCGATGACGTTCCCGGGTGTTGCCGGTGCGCTGGTGGCGCTGCCGGACGGCCTGACTGTGGCCAGCCAGATTCCTTCCGACCTCAACGCGGACACCTTGGCGGCCTTTTTGCCCCAGATTTATGGGCGCATCAGCCAATGCACCAAGGAATTGCGGATGGGTGAATTGAACAATTTGAATTTCACGGTTGGCAACGTTCCATGGAAAGTGTTCCGCATCCATGGCGTCTACTTCGCCGCGTTCGGTCGCGCCGGCGAGCAGTTGCCGACCGCGCAACTGGCCCAATTGGCCGGTGAACTCGACCGTAAAAAACAATAATCCTATGGCCATCATCAACCAAGCCACTCGCGAACTGCAGGTTAAAATCGTCTATTACGGCCCGGCAATGGGCGGTAAGACCACCAACCTGGTGCAGGTTCACGACCACGTCCAAACCGCCGCCGGCAATAAAGGCAAGCTGGTCTCACTGGCAACCAGTTCGGATCGCACGCTCTTTTTCGACTTCCTGCCGATCGAGGCGATGACCATCCGCGGGTTCAAGACCAAGTTCCAGCTCTATACGGTCCCCGGCCAGGTCATTTACAACACCACCCGCCAGCTCGTGCTGCGCGGCGTGGACGGCATCGTATTTGTGGCTGATTCCCAGTTCGAAAAAATGGCGGAGAACGTTGAGAGCTTCCAGAACCTCATGGACAACCTCCAGTCGCTCAAGCTCAATCTCAACGAGATCCCTTACGTCCTGCAATATAACAAGCGCGATTTGCCCAACGTGGCGCCGATGGAGTACATGGAATTTCTGCTGAACAACCGCGAAGTGCAGGTGCCGTCGTTCACCGCGACGGCCCACCGGTGCGAAGGTGTGTTCGAAACGTTGAATATGATCACGCGCCTGTTGCTGCACAAATACATCAACCAAAGCGTTCCCCAGTACGCATAACCATGGCTACTCTCCCGCAAATCACCGAGGAGGACATCCACAAACTGGACGAAACCCTCCGCGAGTTCAATACCAGCGCCGACGCTACGGTCTCGCTGATCATTGACAAGGGTGGTTTTCTCATCACCCATCAGGGGGAATCGGACGAATTTGACCTGACGACCATCTCGGCGCTGGCCTCGGGCGCCTTCATGGCCAATCAGACCATCGCCGGCCTGGTCAGCGAGCCCACCTTCAACAGCACCTATCAACAGGGGGAAAACCACAGCCTGTTCGTCATCAACGTGGATGACAATTGCCTCCTCGTCGTGATCTTTAAATCCGAAACCGGCGTGGGCGTGGTCAAATACTACGCCGCCGCAGCCATTAAACGCATCGCGCGCCAGCTTAAAATTGCCAAAAAACGCGCCCCCGACGAAGGTCTCGACCTTTCGATGCTTAATGTGGCCGACACCCAGTACTTTTTCCGCAAAAAGGAAAAGGAACAGGGCGCGAAAAAACGCCCGTAATTCCGGTTACCCCAGGCGGTTGTGGCTGCCGTCGCAGAACGGCGCGTTCTTCGAATGTTTGCATCCGCACCACGCCACGGTTTTGGCTTCGGTAATGTCCGCCTGCTTCGGCGTGAAACCCGTGCCCTTATGCGAGCCGTCGCAAAACGGCTGACTCTTGGAGCGACCGCAGGCACACCACCAAAATGTGCCAGCCTCGGCCTTTTGCACGAACGGAGATTTTTGGGCGACGATTGGTTCTGGCATAACTGATCTGCCTTTCTCGACCATGAAGTAATGCAAGATACGGAAGGAAGCAACCTTCAAAATCTTTTCCCGGCTGTCACTGTCCTGCGGCTTCACGGCGGCGATATTCGTCCAGAATTGCCGCAGTCGCCGAGGCGCCACAACGGCTGGCACCCAGGTCGCGTACCCGGATCAAACTGTCCAGGTCGCGAACACCGCCGGCGGCTTTGACCTGAACCCTGGGCGAACACGCCGCCCGCATCAGCTCCAAATCGTGCGCCGTCGCGCCCCGGTAATTGAAATGACCATCCGGTTGTTTGACAAAACCGAATCCGGTGGACGTTTTTACCCAGTCAGCTCCCGCGCGCTCGCAAATCCGACAGAGCTTGCGCTTGAATTCGTCGCCATCCAACCCCGCACCACCCTCGCCCAGGTAATCGTTCTCGAAGATGACCTTCACTTTCGCTCCCTGCCGGTGCGCCTCGTCGCACACAACTTTCACGTCATTCTCGACGTAATTCCAATCCCCGCTCAGGGCCTTGCCGAGATT
>JBGPDH010000268.1:0-5191 GCA_041482195.1 Verrucomicrobiia bacterium | reverse complement strand
CTCCAGCACCGGCAGCAGATGTTCAATGAATTCGTCCACCGCCTGGCCGGCCTTGACCATCAGCATCACCCGGCGCGGTTTCTTGAGCATCGCAGCCATTTCCTGGAGCGAATGCGCGCCGATGACCTTGGTGCCCTTGGCTTCGTGGTTGAGAAAATCGTCCACCTTGGACACGGTACGGTTGAAGGCCACCACGGTGAAGCCGTGATCGTTCATGTTCAAAATCAGGTTCTGGCCCATCACGGCCAGCCCAATCAATGCAATGTCAGCTTGCGGTTCCATTTTTCGTATCAGTTAAAAATAGGGCCCCATGCCGCGCTTTTTTGTTATGCTTTGTTTGCAAAAAATGCGCAATGGCATGGGCCGGTCCCATGCCGGTTTTTGCAAACGCCTTGTTCTGCAAAAAAACAATGGCATGGGCGAACTGACGATACAACAGCCCGTCCGGCGCGCCAGCAGTATTTTATGAAAAACCAACCCAAAATTGTGTACTCGAATTTCAGAAACGTTCGCCACCAGGCTGCTACACGAACGCGTGTCTTTTGCCTCCCGGACATCTGCTCCGGGTGGAGACAAGGTGAAGACGGTCACGGCGAAACTTTAAAGGGTTCACCCATTAGGGAATATTCTTTTTACCGCTTTATTTGGCGACTGGAAAAGGAATTGCAATTGGGAATTGCGGCAAATATTTATTCCAGAACCTACTATCCTCGATGAAACGAACAATTCAAATTATACTCTGTTGTAGTTGCCTTTGTGCAGGATGCTTGTTGTGGGAACCACTCCACAGTTTGGATTCAGAGGCAAATTGCAGTGATAAGACGTGGCAAATAACCGCAGAGTTTGCATCAGGAAAGCAATTATTTTATCGACAGAAACCAGGAAACTTTATGCGTTATCAAACAGCGGGCGTAGACGAATCAATGCCCGTTTTGACCAATATTATCCTTATCTCAGAGGGGCCAAAGCCCGTCAAATGCTCGTTATCGAATCATGAGATCACAAAATTGCGAAACGCACGAAATGGCAGTGTAAGGCTGGTTATTTATGATGACACAATCGCATGTCTGCCGCCCCTACAAATGGCCGAGGCAGAAAATCATCCGCAGACACGGGGGGAATATATTCAGTTTCTACATAATGAGAAAGATAAAGCCATCAAATGGACACAAGATGTATTGAACGCCAGATAAATTGCTTTAATCGAAGAAATCGGATAGTGGCGACGGTCATAGACCGACGCTACAAGGGGATGGACATTTCAGAAGCTTCTCAACAATGACAGCCATAAAGGCTTCAAGCCGGCGCACCCAATTGCAGGCGTTTGTCGCTTTCGAGCATGGTTTTCAAGTTCGCCCAGTTCGCCTCGTTCATGTCGTTGAAGGCATTCAAATAAACGGCGACGGCTTCGCCGGGATATTTGGTCAGCAAGGTGTCAATGGCGGATTTCAGTTTGGCGTCGTCCATGCCCGGCGGCAAATCGTCCACCACCCCTTCGTTGTTGGGCAGACCGAGCGCGTTGAGAAAATCCACCAGCATCTGCCGCTGTTTCTTCACCAGCCAGACGCGGATCAGCCCCGCGGCGGCAGTTTCCAGCGCCGGCCTGGCCAAAGTGGAGATGATGGCGGCATGACATTGCGCGCGCGGCTGGCGTTCGAGAAACACCGGGCGCACATGGCGCGCTTGCGCCACCGCGGCCACCGTGGTCTTATAGGTCGGTTTGTCCGACTCATGGGTAAAGCCGAGGATTTCGTTCGCCAGGTTGGGCGACATAAAACCGAAGAGTTCGTGAGCGGTCAGCATAGTGCGAGTGATTTGATAAATGAGTAACTGGTTAAATAAGTTAAACGACTCCTCAGCCAATCACCTGTTAACGAATTACTCATTTAACTGATTTAACCAACCACTGTTACTGAAATTTTATCCCGTTTGGCCAGTTGTGCGCAAGTCTCCTGTTCCAGCAGCAAGGTCTTCCCGGGTTCGAGCGCCAGCACCGCCACCCCGGCGGCGGCGCAGGTTTTCAGGGTTTGCGCGCCCATACAGGGTATATCGAATCGCATGTCATGATTCAGCCGGGCAACCTTGACGGCCACAGCACTGCCATCCTTGCCCGCAAGCTTGCCGCCACGCGCGAGGCATTGGTCCGTGCCCTCAAAACCCTCAACGGCGAGCACCACGCCGTTTTTAACGACAACGGTCTGGCCGATTTCGAGCCGTGCCGTTTCTTTGGCGATGCGAAAACCAAAGTCCACGTCCTGCTGTTGTTCGGAGGAAAGTTTCGGGCCAAGCTGGAAACCGGCGCCGGGCATGAGCGGCTGGAGCCATGGCGTGGCTTCAATCAATCCCACGCCCTCCTTCTTCAGTTCATCCGCAATGGCGCCGAAAACGGTGTGGGCGTTCTTTTCCTTCAGACGCAACAGCACGCCCATGGCCCGCAAATCGGGCCGGACGTCGAACAGGTTTTTGGGCGCGATCTGGCCGACCATGACGCACTGCGTAATGCCCCGATCCGTGAACGCGGCAATCATTTTGGAAAGTTGCCCGACTTTGAGCCAGACGATTTCATCCACGAGCGGGGCGAGCGCCGGGTCGGTTTCATTCTCGAACGCAACCGCGACGAGCCGTTTAAGACCGGCGGCGCGTGCCTGCCGGGCGAATTCCAGCGGCAACGAGCGGTTGCCGGCAATCAGCCCGAGGGAAGCGAGCGCAGTGTCCATTTGAAGGCAGAATGAAGAAGGCAGAATGAAGAAACAAGCTGGAAGCGTCGCGCCATTTCTTCATGCTTTCTTCTGCCTGCTTCATTTCAAAAAGTGGCCCACAAGGTGCTTAACCCGTTCTGATGTCATTGTTTGAAATATCGGATAAAACGAATTCGCCGCTTCAATCAAACGGCGGAGAAAATCACAAGGCTGATTCCGACCGGCATATCTCGTCAACTCTCGCACATGAGCTGAACAATCTCCTCACGGTGGTCCAGGGCCACGCCGACCGTCTGTTCGTTAAACATCAGGAAGATTCCATGCTGGCCTCGAATTTAAAGAAGATCTCGGATGCAGCTCATCGCGCCGCCGAACTGGTTCGTACCGCCCCTAAGCCGGATTTGAACCCGCCGACGGCGTGAGCCCATAATTCGGCAGGCCCATAGCCCCGGAAAACAAAAACGAAGGTACGCATATCAATCGGTGCCTGCTTTCAAACCTTCGACTTGCGCATTCTCAAGGATAAACGGCGGACCTTGCCCGTTGACAATATTCACAGTCTCGAACCGGATGCCCCTGGCGTTTCTGATTAAAAGGCCGGTGGTGGCCGCCCGGATCTTGATATTTTGCAGAACTACATTTGAGATCGGGCTTTCCGGCAAACCGATGATGAGGCCGGCCGAATTTTGACAGGTAGCGTTCAGATTGCTGACACAGATGTTGCGGAACACAGGCGTGGTTTCGTTGACCGGTTGAGCCAGGTCATGTTCGGGAGCGAATCGTGGCACCGAATCTCCTGCGGAATTGGTCAGGTAGTAGCAGGTGAAGGTGATGGCCGGATTCACGTTCGACATGGTGATGTCGCTGAAGCGGACGTTCTCCACCGTGCCGCCCCGGCCGCGCAGCGATTTGATGCGGATTCCGTTCTCGGTATCCTCAAATGTGCAGTTCCGCACGGTCACGTTCCGCACGCCGCCGACGGTGGCGCCGCCAATCGACATTCCGTGGCCACGCAGGAAAATACAATCGGTGACGGTGATGTCCTGACTCGCTGACGAACGGCCCGAAACCACCCCCTCGGACTTAATCGAGATATTATCGTCACCCGTGCTTATGCGGCAACGCGTGATTAGAACGTTGTTGCAGTTAATCGGATCAATGGCGTCAGTATTGGCCGCTCCGGCCGGCGTCTGGACGGTGACATTGCTGATGACCACAATCTCACACGCGGTGAGAGCCAGATGGGTGAGCGGAGAATTTCTCAGGGTCACGTTTTGAATGCGTACGTCAGTGCAATGGGCGAGCGCGATCAGCCTTGGCCGGGGCAACACATAGCCGGGCGTACGCCGGCGGGCGGCTTCAGCCGGTCCCCACCAGGGCGTGCCGGCACCGTCAATTACACCCGGGCCGATGATGGCGACGTCGCGAAGGCCCACCCCGTTCACGAAGGCAATGAATGAGTTGGTTTTTCCGGGATTCAGGAAATCAGCACGGGCCTCCGTGGCTTGAAGCACGGCGCCGGCTTCAAGTTGAACTGTGATGAGGCTGTGAAGAAAGACGGGTTGGCTGAGATAGGTACCCGCCGAAAAACGAACAATGCCGCCGCCGGCGGATCCACACTCATCCAGCGCCTGCTGGATGGCTGCCGTGTCCAGAGTCTTGCCATCACCCTTCGCGCCAAACTGTCGGACATCAAAACCGCCGGTCAACACGAGCGATTCCGCCGCCCATGCATTGATGATGGCCAATGACATAAACAATAATGTCAGAAACAGCGAAACGGCAGAGACGCGCTTTTGCATCGGTGAGAAATGGCTTCTGATTATCATGGTTGGGACGATTGAATATGAACTTCCCTGATTGTGCAGCCCGCCCCAACTCTTTTCAAGAGGTGGTAGCGGTCAGGTATCCCTGGATACTGAACACCCAACGACCTGTGAGCTCAGCCGGATTAGCTCTCGTTTATTGATGAACTGTGGTTGCCGAAAGCAGCCAGGACAAATCCTGCGAGTTAGGGTCGGCTGGAACATGATTCCCGGTTGAATTTGCGCCGGTGCCATGAATTATGTTGCTGTCTGTCCAACGATGAGCGTCCGAATGTCCATCGGCAAACGCCAACACGCTGGCATTACCGTGCAAAACTCCCGGTATGTTAAACCAGGTCGTTGTTTGCCGGGGATCAACCGCAAAATAGGCGTCATTAATCCCAATCGGGCTTTCCTCCATAAACACCCACGTCTTGCCCGGCCCCGGACGCGCCATATTCGCCAGTTTGGTATAGACAACATAGCCGGTTATCCCATTCCAAGCCGCTGTATTGTAGCCGGCGCCATCCATGGACTGGACCCAACTATTCATCGAGTAGGTGCGCAATGCGGGTTTTTGGAATGACGGAGCCACGGTGCGCGGAATTCGGGTGTGGTCGCTGGGGCAGTGATAAACGCTCAGCGTATTGAGATAGGGATAGAGCAAACCCACCTTGATCCACTGAT
>JBGPDH010000267.1:0-5211 GCA_041482195.1 Verrucomicrobiia bacterium | reverse complement strand
GACCCTGGGTGCGGTGTGGTGGCTGGCCAGGAAACGGCGCAATGACTCACGTAACGCCACTGCCAGCCGGATGCCCGGATCGACGTACGGTACGACGGCAAGGTGGCGTCCGCAAACCACGATTGCATCCGGAAAAATATGGCGGCAAAACGGTTCAGCCCCGAGTTGGCTGCAAAGAATTTTCAGCACAGAAACGGGATGGGTGTGCCCGACCCATTTGGCGCCGCCTTCCTTCAGGCAAATGGCGTGCAGAAAGGTCTCTACCGAAGGCGGGCCGGCCTTTTTATCCACGCGGGAAGCTCCCAAAATGCCGCGTACTTCGTCATCAGTCTTGTCGGGTTGGTCAAGTGCTTCCAGTATCGCCGATATCTTTACCCGGGTGAACCCGCCGGCACTAATCGCAGCCAACTGGCTGCCCGACGCCTTGACGTAGAATGTCCCGTCACCCAAATCGGCGCTGACATTCCCTTCGCCCAGGATTGCCAGCTGCCGGTCGTCGCGCCCCAGTTCGTGGGACAACCAGATCAGACGTTTTATGATTTCTCGGGAGTTCATGGTGGTCAGGTCGGAAGAATTTTTTGGAACCTCATGTAAGCAGCGTCCCAGGTACTGGTATCTCCAGGTTCAAAGAGTTTGGTTTCAAACGACCGGCGGATCAAGGACCGTCCTTCGCTCAACGAGCGGATTTCGCCCAGGGCATATAATTGCATGATAATGTTTCCAATCGAAGTGGCTTCCGCCGGACCGGCAACGACCGTGCTATTCAAGGCATCGGCGGCGAACTGATTTAATAATTGATTCTTGCATCCGCCGCCGACCAGGTAAACCCGGTCGATTGCCTTGCCGGTGGTGCGTGCGAGCGATTCCTTCACCAAACGATATTTCAGGGCCAGGCTTTCGAAAACAACGCGTGCGAACGCACCCGGGTCTACCGGCGCAGCCTGTCCGGTGCGGCGGCAAAACGCGGTCATGGCCGCAGGCATGTCGCCGGGCGCCTGAAAGTCCGTTGCGTCCGGGTCAATGAAAGCGGTGAAGGGAGACGATTGTTCCGCCTGGCGCTCAAGGACATCATAGCTGACCGGTTTCCCGGCGGCATCCCAGGCACGTTTGCATTCCTGCAATAACCACATACCGGCGATGTTCTTCAGCAGGCGCGTCGTGTTGAAAACGCCGCCTTCGTTGGAAAAAGTCGCCGCATAACTGGCGTCCGAAATCACCGGATGATTCAATTCGCGTCCCATGAGCGACCAGGTGCCGGAACTCAGGAACACCGGTTCGGACTCTTCGGCCGGCACGCCCACGACGGCCGAGGCGGTGTCATGCCCGGCGGGGGCAATGACCAGCAACTTTTTCGCGCCGGTTTCCGCTGCCACCTCCGATTGCAGTTCGCCCAACACGGTTCCAGCGTCCACCAGTCTGCCGAAAATCTTTTCCGGGAATCCCATGGCTTTGATGATTTTGCGCTCCCAGGCTTGCGTATGCGGATCCAGCAATTGGCTGGTGCTCGCTATGGATTTCTCATTCACGCGCACACCGGTCAAAAAATAATGCACTAAATCCGGCATGAACAAGAGCTGACCGGCTTCATTCAGCCGTTCCGGTGATTTTAATTCGGCGAGCAGTTGAAACAGGGTGTTGAAAAACATGAACTGGATGCCGGTGCGCCGGTAAATTTCCTCGCGCGGCATCCGTCGGAACGCTTCCTCCTGCATTCCCCGGGTGCGGCCGTCGCGATATAGGTACGGCGCTCCCAATAATTTTCCACGGTCATCCAACAATCCATAATCCACGCCCCAGGTATCCACCCCGAGCGACACGACGGCATCGCCGTATTTTTTCACCGCGAGCGCGATACCTTGCTTGATGTGAGCAAACAGGCTTTCGAAGTCCCAATGCCAGCCATCCGCTTCTTTGATCGGATCATTCGCGAAACGATTCAGCTCGTTCAGTTCCAGGCGGGTGCCATTGTAAACTCCCGCCACCACGCGGCCACTTCCGGCGCCGAGGTCAACTGCCAGACATATTTTTGAGGCGTTCAAGTTTGCTCCTTCCCCGCCACCAACAGTTTCCCGCCGGCCCTGCGCAAGGTCTGTCGGACTTTTTTCTCCGGTGGACGGTCGGTGATCAACGTGTCTACGTCTTCCAGCCTGGCAAAAAAGTATGATGATTTGAGCCCCACTTTGGTGTGGTCGGCCAAAACAATGGTTTGGTCGGAGAGTTTGATGATTTTTCGCCTCAACCCGGCCTGTTCGGCGTTGGCTTCGCTGAGCCCACGCTCCGCGTCCACGCCGCGACACGAAATGAAGGCCTTTTGCACGTGATAAGACTCCAGGATTTGATCCGTCAGGGTTCCCTGGCAGGAGAGGGAACCATGATTGACCACGCCACCCAGCAAAATCACTTCCACTGCCGGCTGGCGGGCCAACTCGATGGCGACCTTGAGCCCGGTGGTCAAAACCGTCACGTCAAGATTGGTCAACCGGCATGCCAACTGAAAGACCGTGGAACTGGCGTCAAAAAACAGGGTGTCGCCTTTTTGAATCTGCGCCCGGGCGACCCCGGCGATGGCGGCTTTCTCGGCCACGTTGGCCAGCTCGCGGCTGTCCAGCGGGAGGTCCCGTCGGCTGTCGTTGACCCGCACCGCACCGCCATGTTCACGGTAGAGGCGGCCATCCGCTTCCAGTTTTTCAAAGTCGCGGCGGACCGTTTCCTCCGTGACGGCCAGTACTTTGGCCGCCCTGGCTGTGCTCACCGCCCGCGATTTTAAGAGCATGTCTAAAATCCGATCCTGCCTTTCGCTGGCCAGCATAAGTGCGTGATGATTTTTCTCTTTTTTACTTGGGTTTTGGCCCAAGGCAAGCTTTAATTCACAGAAATAACAAAAAAAACACAGAATATCAAAGAATGAGCTTTCAATACGTCAGTCCTCTGTGGGACGATGCGGTGACGGCGAAACTTTCGCCGGTCGAGCTGCTGGTTTATCGCTCCCATTGCCTGGGTGCGGATCAGCGCATTACCAACACCGGGGGTGGCAATACTTCGTCCAAACTCACGGAAGCAGAACCGCTCACCGGCGAACCGGTGGAGGTGCTCTGGGTCAAAGGCTCCGGCGGGGATCTGCGCACGGCCAAAAGGGAGAATTTTTCTTCGCTTTATCAAACCCGACTGTTGGGGCTGCAAAAGACTTATGCGGCCCGTGCCGACAAAGGCCTCAAGTCCCCGGCCGAGGACGACATGGTTGCCGCGTACAACCACTGCACGTTCAATCTGAATCCCCGCGCCAGTTCCATTGACACGCCCTTGCACAGTTTCCTTCCCGGCCGGCATGTAGACCACATGCACCCCAACGCCATCATTGCCATTGCGGCCAGCCAATGCTGCGAGGAGTTGACGCGCGAAATATTCGGTGGCGAGATGGCTTATGTTCCCTGGATGCGCCCCGGTTTTGAACTGGGCCTGGCGATGCAGGAAATTTCCCGGAAGCATCCCGCCGTCACGGCCATCATGATGGGCCAACATGGTTTTATTTCCTGGGACGACGACCCGAAAGGGTGCTATTTGCGCACGCTGGAATTGATTGAGCGGGCCTCGCAATTCATCGAAAAAAAATACGAGGAGAAAGGTGGTGACGCCCGGGCGTTCGGCGGGGCAAAGTTTCAGACGCTTGCGCCAAAACAACGCGAGGAGATTTTCGCCGCCCTTTTGCCCTGGCTGCGGGGCAGGGTTTCACAACAAAAGCGCTTGATTGCGACCATCCAGGACGATGAAAAAACCCTGCGCTTTGTAAACTCAGCGGACGCACCGCGCCTGGCCGAATTGGGCACGTCGTGTCCCGACCATTTTCTACGGACAAAAATCAAGCCACTCTACGTGAATTGGGATCCCCGGGTCGCGGATATTACCGGGTTGAAAGAAAAACTGGCAGGCGGGTTGGAACGATACCGGAAGGACTACGCGGATTACTATCGCCGCTGCAAACATCCCGATTCACCGGCCATGCGCGATCCGAATCCCACCGTGATTTTGATTCCTGGGCTGGGCATGATTGCCTGGGGCAAGGACAAGAGTGAGTCCCGCGTGACCGCCGAATTTTACAACTGCGCTGTTGAGGTGATGCGCGGCGCGGAAGCGATTGACGAGTATGTGTCACTGCCGCAGCAGGAAGCCTTTGACATCGAATATTGGTCGCTCGAAGAGGCGAAATTGAAACGAATGCCGGCGGAAAAGGAGCTTGCGCGACAAGTTGTTATTGTCATTGGCGCTGGTTCGGGCATCGGCAAAGCAACCGCCCATCGCCTCGGCCGGGAAGGTGCGCACCTCGTTTGTGTAGATATCAACGAAGCCGCGGCAAAGGCCACGTCCGGAGAAATCACGGACAAACTCGGGGTCGGCATCGGTGTCGCCGGCACGGGTCTTTCGAATTGTGGTCCAGCCATCGGTTTGGCCGGCGATATCACCCGGCGTGAAAGTATCCGGGCCATGCTCGACCAGGTTGCCATTGCCTACGGCGGATTTGATTCCATTTGCGTCACCGCCGGAGTTTTTGTGCCGAGCGACACAACCGGTCACATACCCGACGACCAATGGGCTTCGACGTTTGCGATCAACGTTACCGGCAGTTATCTCGTTGCGGATGAAGCCGCCAAAATCTGGAAAGAACAGGGACTGCATGGCAGCCTGGTGTTGACCTCCAGCGCCAATGCCGTGGTGTCGAAGAAAGGCAGCGTGGCCTATGACACTTCCAAAGCCGCCGCCAATCACCTGGTCCGTGAACTGGCCGTTGAACTGGCCCCGCTCGTGCGCGTCAACGGCGTCGCGCCTGCGACCGTCGTGCAAGGCTCGGCGATGTTCCCGCGCGACCGCGTCATCGGGTCGCTCGCGAAATACAAAATTCCCTATACCGCGGATGAACCCACCGAAAGGCTGGTGCAAAAGCTCGCGCAGTTCTATGCCGACCGGACGTTGACCAAGTCACCTATTTCTCCAGCTGACCAGGCGGAAGCGTATTTCCTTTTGATTGGTGACCGACTGGGGAAAACCACCGGACAGATTATTTCCGTCGACGGTGGTCTGCATGAAGCCTTTCTGCGTTGAAATGCCGGAACCACACTTTGTGCCAACCACGAACTATCTCAAGCAGGATACACGTTAAACCTGCAAGGATATTTGTATCCGGCAAGTAGATAGTCAACAGGCCCCGGCCACTTTTGG
>JBGPDH010000266.1:0-5216 GCA_041482195.1 Verrucomicrobiia bacterium | reverse complement strand
TCGGGAAAATGTGTTTGGAGTTCAAGCTTCGCGTCAATCCGGGTAGCCGGTCGGATGTTTTTTGTGCCAGGCCCAGGCGGTGGTCACGATGTCTTCGAGCTTCGGGCAATTCGGTTTCCAGCCCAGTTCGCGAATGGCTTTCTCGGCGGAGGCGACCAGTTTGGGCGGGTCGCCGGGTCGCCGCGGTTTTTCCACGACGGGGATTTTTTTGCCCGTCACCTTCTCGCACATCTGGATGACTTCCAGCACGGAATAACCGTCACCATTGCCCAGGTTGTAAAATCCGGTTTTGCCCGGCTGCAATCCCAGGATATGAGCCTGCGCGAGATCTTTGATATGGATGTAATCGCGGATGCAGGTGCCGTCGGGCGTCGGATAGTCCGTACCGAAAATTTCTGCCTGTGGCAACTGCCCCAGCACCACCTGCAATACCCGTGGAATCAGGTGGGTCTCAATGCGATGATGTTCGCCGAATTTCTCGCTGGCGCCCGCGGCGTTGAAATAACGGAAGGCAATGAACTCCAGGCCGTAAATTTTCTGGTACCACCGGAGGATCTTCTCGAACATCAACTTGGACTCACCGTAAGGATTGATGGGGCGCTGCGGCAAATCCTCCGTCATGGGAATTATATCCGGCGGTCCATAAGTGGCGCAGGTCGAGCTGAACACGAATTTTTTTACACCGCATTCAACGGCGTCGTCGGCCAGCTTGAGCGCGTTAACCACATTGTTGTGGAAATATTTCTTCGGATTGGCCATGGATTCACCGACGAGCGCGTTGGCGGCGAAATGCATGATGGCGTCAGGCCCGGCAGTCCGGACGGCGTTGAGGATGTCACCGTCCGCTTCCGGTTTGCCCGGGATGAATTCCGCGCGGGTGTCCACCGCCGAGCGATGACCTTCGGAGAGATTATCATAGACCGTGACCTGGTGCCCGGCATTCAGCAGTTCTTCCGTGCAGATGGACCCGATGTAGCCCGCACCGCCGGTAACAAAGACGTTCATGCGCCCACTATGGAAAGGGTATGCGCCGGTTCAAAGTCCAAAATGGAAACCGTGCGCAACGTTTCAACGCGCGTGATGAGCCATTCGTCGTCGATTTTTCGAAACAGGATTCTTATTTCCTGCACGAAGGCATCCCGTTGATCGGAGATGTCTGCGTCCGCGGTAAGATTTACGGACGCTGATTGCCGGTCCGGGGCTAAGGTTACGCGCACTTCGAGGAACTTAACCTTCAGGCTGCCGAACTCGGAGCGGGCGGTCAAGGCGGCCTGGGTGATTTCGTTGCGACCTGTGATGATAATCTTGTCGTGTCCGGACGCTTCCACATTGATCTCGACATTGGTGGCAAAATAACCGGCCAGGTTTTGGGCACCAGCCAGGTGCACCAGGACACCCTCACCCGGTGCAAACGAAACACATTTGGCCACCGCCTCCAAACGCTGGTGGATGATTTTCTGTGGACTGGGAAACCAAATGGTCCATAACCAGGCTCCCAGCAGTACCAGGACGACCACCCCGAAGACACGAAAACCCATTTTCATAGAACGGCCTTGCCGAGGATATGATCGCCTTCGACTTTTCCTTTCACATGGAATTCCGCAGGCATCGTTCGATTGTCGCCCACGACAAAATATTCAGTCGGGCCAAGTTTGACCGGAGGCAGGTCCCAATCGCAATCGCGATCTTTTTCGTAGGGTTCATCCAGCGTTTGGCCGTCAATCTGCACCGTGCCGTTGACAAAGGCGACGGTCTCGCCGGGCAGACCGATGACCCGCTTCAGGTACATCAGGCTCGGCCACATGATGCTCGGATCAGACAAGCGTATGCCTACCACATCACCGCGTTCCGGGCCGTGCCGCCAATAGGCGAGCCGGTTCACAAAATTCACCGAGCCGTTCTTACAGGTCGGCAGCATGCTGATGCCTTCCACCCGGATCGGCAGCAGGATGAAACGGGACACAATGAAGCAGGTGACCACCAGGACAATGAGACGCACCAGAGTGAGTTTCCAGTTGCGTCCAATCAAAAAAACCCGCACCCAACCGGGTACAGGCGGCGACGACGAAACGCGTGTGGTTCGGTTCAGTGCCGGCATCAGTCCAAGTTTCGGCACGTTTCGTCAAACACGCAACTCAGATTTGACTCAGCGCCCGGTCTAAAGCGGCGTAAAGCTGATTCATCGTCGCTTCGGTTTCATCGCCCATATTGGAAATGCGGAAGGTTTTTCCCTTGATTTTCCCGTAGCCACCGTCAATCAGAAACCCCTGGTCCTTAACCAGTTTTTGCAACTTCGGCACATCCACAGCCCGGCCGCCTGACCTCGCGCCGTTGTTGACACAAGTCAACGTGACGGACTCAAATCCCTTTTCCGGGAAGAGCGTGAAGCCGTGTTTCGCCGCCCAGCCGCGGGTCATTTCCGCCAGCTGCTGGTGACGCGCAAACCGGCTTTCCAATCCTTCAGCAAAGATGTCCTCCAGCTTCGATTGCAAAGCATAAACATGACCAATACTTGGCGTGCTGGGCGTCATGCTCTGTTCCGCATTTTTCTGGAATTCGACAAAATCGAAATAATAACCACGGTCCTTGAGGGTGGCTGCCCGGGCGAGCGCCGCCGGGGAACAGGTGAAAATAGACGTGCCGGGCGGCAGTGCGAAGGCCTTTTGCGTACCCGCCAGCAACACATCAATGCCCAGCGCGTCGAATTCGATCTTGGTCGCGCTCATCGAACTGACCGCGTCCACAATAAACATCACTTCCGGATATTTCTTCTTGAGCGCGGCGATTTCGGCGAGCGGGCTCATCACGCCGGTGGAAGTCTCGTTGTGAATGATGGTCACCGCGTCGAACTGCCCGGTCGCCAGTTTCTTGTCCACCGCCTCGGCGCGGATGGGCGAACCCCAGTCCACCTGCAGTGCTTCGGCGTCCTTGCCACAACGTTTGGACACGTCGAACCATTTGTCCGAGAACGCGCCGCACATGCAATTGAGCACTTTTTTGGCGACGAGATTGCGAATCGCGCCCTCCATCACTCCCCAGGCGGACGAAGTGGAGATGTAAACCAGCTGTTTCGTGTAAAGCAGTTGCTGGAGTTGCGGTTGGATGGCGGCATAGAGGTCTTTGAAACCCTGGCCGCGATGGCCGATCATCGGTTGCGAAAACGCCTTGAACGTTTTCGCGCTCACTTCGACCGGCCCCGGAATGTGTAATTTGACGTGCGCCATAAATACTTCGTGAAGTTTTTCACGACCCAACTACCAAAGGCAAGAACAGCTTTGCCAATTGCTCCACGTAAATTGGCAAACAGGCAAGTTGCGCGACGAATTGCCACCTCACCTGATTGTTCTGGGCTTAGGGCATCGTTACTGAAACGAGGTCGTCGCGGCTACCCGGAAGCGATTCCGGTTTCTTACCATCAATCATGAATTGCCAAACATCCACATTTAACTGCTTTCGAGGCAATATTTTCACCCATCCAATTACCAGTCCATTACGCGTATACACGTAATCCTCACCGGTTGACTGCGCTCTCTTTACCCAAGCAAGAGCACCATCAACTGTCTTAAACCATAAAACCCCCTCTTCCAAGACCCCACGAGTAATTCCTTTGTTCGACTTCCAACGTCGCCATGGGACTGGTTCTCGATTAACGATTCCTAAACTGCCATACCAACGTTCCCATCTTGGCTCGAGCTTTGCTGAACGTGTCGCACTATCCCAAGTGTAAAACCTTTCGTATTTTTCACCGGCTCGAATCGTAATTTCGCCTTTTGCAGTGCGCGCGGTTATTTGCATTCCAGGCGTCATTACAATTTCCGGAGAAACCCTATCCGACGGCCAAGCCATCCCATTAGTGGCTTCCCACAATTCTCGAGCAGAGCTCGCTTCAGCCTGCTTCCATGCCTCCGAAGGTGGCTCTGATTGGCACCCGGCAACCACCAGACAAACCAAGAACACTGGAATTACTTTAGTCATGTGCCATCTACTTTTTCACATACCCATTCGACCGGAACCACTCGACGGCGTCGGCCAACGCTTGTCTCGGCGGCGTCTGGGGCAGGCCCAGTTCTCGGATGGCTTTAGCGGGGTTGTACCACATTTTGTCCCGGGCCATGCGCGCACCGGCCAATGGAACTCTTGGTGGTATCCCCGTCGCGCAGGCGATTCCCTCACTGACGCAGGCCATCATCAGAGCCGACCAATAGGGGATCCGGATTTTCGGGGCCGGGAGGCCGGCGATTTCCGCCAGCACGGCCAGCGTTTCGCGCAACGTCCAATTGCCCTCGGCGTGGCCCAGAATGTAGCGCTCGCCGATTCGTCCCTTTTCCGCCGCCAGAATGTGCCCGACGGCCACGTCGCGGACGTGAACCCAATTCAATCCCGTGTCGACGTAGGCCGGCAGTTTGTGATTTAAAAAATCCAGGACAATCTGCCCGGTCGGCGTTGGCTTCACATCATACGGACCGATGGGCGCGGAGGGATTGACGATGATGACCGGTAGCCCTTTATGTGCGAGCCTGACCGCCACTTCTTCCGCCTGCCATTTCGAACGTTTGTAATGATTGGTCAATTGTGTTTCCGGGACGGCCTCGGATTCGTCCGCCGGAACGGCGTTACCCTGAACCAGTTGCGTCAGCCCAATACACCCGACGGTGCTCGTATAGACAATCCGCTGACAACCCGCCAGGCCGGCTGCCTCGATGACGTTGCGGGTGCCTTCGACGTTGGCGGCATACATCGGCGTGTAATCGCGGAGCCATAAATAGTAGCTGGCCGCGGCGTGAAAACACCAGTCGCAGCCGGCCATCTCGCGCTGTAACAATTTCCGGTCACTGATATCGCCGGTGACGCGCTCCAATTCCAGGCCCGCGAGCGCTCCCGCTTGGCTGTCCGGTCGCAATAACACCTTCACGCGATGCCCGCGCGCGAGGAGTTCGCGAACCAGATTCAACCCGATGAAGCCGGAAGCCCCGGTGACAAAACAATTCATGATTGGCAGAAACGCCGTCGATTTTGTGGCGGCACGCCCAAAGAAGCCACAAAATTTTTACACGCGGCCACTTGACTTGGAGCTCCAAGTGCGAAAAAATAGAGTAGTTGTATGCCGGTCAAAAGTAGTACCAGAAAAAAGCCGAGCCGCGCCAATCGACGTGATCTCGACATCAAGATCGAATTCATGGAGGGACTGCTCCATCGCGATCCCGATTACGTGGATG
>JBGPDH010000265.1:0-5249 GCA_041482195.1 Verrucomicrobiia bacterium | reverse complement strand
GCCCCAGGCGGGATTACGCAATGCGTTTGCGGTGCTGGCACTCATCCTGGGTCTGACGGCGCTGGTCGTCGCCTGGCAGCGGGGCCGGGCCGCGGGCACCTTCGGCGCGATGGCCGTCTGTGGATTGACTTTATGCGTTTTTAGTTTTGGCAACGAAGGCTGGCAAACCGTGATCAGTTCCGGTGTCTTCCGGATGCAGGAAAATGTTTACGAAAAAAGTCTGATGACGATGTGGAAAAAACACATGAAACTCGTTTTTTATGAAGATGCGCCGGATGCGACCGTGTCGGTGGATCAGGCGGACGGGATGGTCACCCCGGCCGTCCTGGGTTTGCGCATCAACGGCAAAGCCGACGCCGGGACGCGGGACATGGAGACCCAGCTTTTGTTGGCGCACCTGCCGATGCTGGCCCGGCCGGGTGCCAAGGACGCCTTTGTGCTGGGCATGGGGTCGGGAATCACCGCCGGGGCATTGCAGGATTATCCGGTGGAACGCATCGACGTCGCGGAAAACTGCGACCCGGTCATCCGGGCCGCAAATTTGTTTGCGGATTGGAACCGGCATGTGCAGGACAATCCGCTTGTCCATGTCTGGCACGAAGACGCGCGCACCGTGCTCAAACTCCGTCCGCAACAATACGACGTGATTGTCACGGAACCTTCAAATCCCTGGACCGTCGGCGTCGGCGCGGTATTCAGTCGCGAATTCTATGAACTGGCGTCGCGTCGCTTGAAACCCGGCGGCGTGATATGCCAGTGGTTTCATTCCTACGAAATGGAGGACAACCTTCTCGCTCTGATTCTCCGGACCTTCGGGTCGGTCTTTCCCAACATGGAAATCTGGGACATCGGCGACGGTGACCTCATCATCCTGGGTTCGCAACAGCCGTGGCGGACGGGTCCGGCCGTCTTCCGCGAGGGGTATGCCATCGACCGCGTACGGGAAGACATGCGGATGATTGATCTCCCGTCTCCGGAAGTGTTAATGGCCAGGCAGCTGGCCTCCCAGCAGACCGCGTTTGCCATCGCCGGCGCGGGCCCCATCCAGAGCGATCTGTTCCCGATCCTGGAGTACACGGCACCCCGGGCGTTTTATATCAATGGCGTATCTCTGCTATTGGATCGCTACGACGAGCGTACCCGCCAGCAATTGTTGGCACCGCCACAAAAGCTGGCCGTGCTGAAATCCCTGCCACTCGAGAACGTGCAGGCGGTTTTCAATCCCGCTTCCACCGACAACAAGGAATTGTGGGGTTGCGTTTTTGGCGCGTCCTCGAGCGCGGACGTACCCTGCGCCTTGCAGACCCCTGTCCCGGCTCCGGCACCCGGTGCAACCGGAACGGTCCTGGACCAGGCGGAAAAAGCTTTCAGCACGGGAAATCTATCCGAGGCGCGGCAATTGGCGGCGCTGGCCTTGAAACAGAAGCCCGATGATCACATGGCCGGCTACGTCGAGCGTGTGATTGAGCGGGCGGAAAAATCACAGATGGCCGACGCCCAAAAGCAGCCGGCACGCTAATCCATTTTCTATAAAACTGTAGCCGCTGACGTCAGGAGGCGGACCTGATTTACCGGCCAAATAATGAATCCGCCTCGTCACCGCGTGAAACGCGGCCAGCCCCTGGCACGTTTTACGTGCTCGGCGGCTACGATATTACTTGAACCGCTTTAGCTCTGGAATTTATAATTTACGATTGATGATATACGATTTACGAGCCCTTTCGGCACCATAATGCAGGGCGTAAATTATATATCGTAAATCGCAAATAATCCGCCGACTCACGTCGGCGGCTACGTCCTTACCAAATCCTACGGATCGCTACGCTCGCCTTCATGAGGTCACTCATGTTTCAAAAGTGTCACCCATGTGGTGATAACGTTTGTCACCTATGTGGTGATAACATTCTGGACGCTCGCCCCACCAAAGCTGCAGACTACACGACCGTGATCGCGTAACGAATCTTGTCATTCTCTCGCGTCGGATTATCCTTCAAGGCTGTGAACCAAAAGTGGCATCGCTGGCTGCCGTTGATTTTCGTGGCGCTGGTGGCGTTGAGCCGCTGGCCCGGATTGTTTCCGCCCAATTTCAGCGCGGCAACGGCGCTGGCGTTTTGCGCGGGAGCCTATCTCTCCGGCGCCATGCGCTGGTGGCTGCCCCTCGGGACGATGTGCGTGACCGACGTGGCGTTGAACGTGTTCTATTATCATACGGCCCCGATCGGCGGTTATCTGTTGCTCAACTACCTGGTGTACGCGGTGCTCATCTGGTTCGGACGGCAAATCGGAAGGCATGCGTCCTTCGTGAAATTACTGGCGGGCGGGTTGCTGGGTGCGATTGCCTTTTATCTGATCACCAATACGCTCGCCTGGCTGGAAAATCCGGCTTATGCCCGGACGCTCGCCGGATGGATCCAGGCGTTGACGAGCGGCCAGCCCGGTTTTCCGCCGACCTGGGAATTTTTCCGGAACACGTTGCTCAGCGGCGGGCTGTTCACCGCCCTGTTCGTCGCGGCGATGAAATTAACCGCGCCGGCGGAATCGCCCGTGGAAAAGGAGGCAGGCGCGCCCCCGAAACCACCGGAAGCCGAGGAGGAACCGGAGGAGGCCAAGGTGTGACGAGTGACAAGTGACACGTGGCGAGATTGCAGAGTCGCCTTCAACGTTCTCAACGCTTGTCACCCGTCACCTGTCACTGGTCACGCCTATGAAGATTGGCGTCATCTCGGACACACATAATTTTTTGGACCCGAAAATCCCCGAATTATTTGCGGGTGTGAGCCATATCCTGCACGGCGGCGACATCGGGCTGCCGCGGATTCTGGCGGAACTGGAACTCATCGCCCCGGTCACCGCGGTGGCCGGCAACACGGACGATCTGGCGTTGCGTTACGCACCGGTCAAAACCGTTGAACTCGCGGGCCACAAGTTTTTCCTTCAGCACATTGTCCATCCGCAGGCTCTGGATGAACCCCTGCAATCGCGCCTGGCCCGCGAACGGCCGGACGCGGTGGTGTTCGGCCACACGCATAAGCGTTTCTGCGAGAGGCTGGGCGGGATCCTCTACCTCAATCCCGGCTATGCCGGCCGGCCAAAGTTCGGAGCGGACCGAAGCGTGGCGATCGCGCATTGTGATGGGGACCGAATCCAGGTGGACTATTTTGAATTGTGATTCCCGGCCAATTGGCCGCGCATTCTGTCTGGCGGGTGAAGCCACCCACCTGTTCAGGCTGATGTAATTTCCGGTAAATTTGCTTTCGTTACCGGCGGGCCTTTGCTAAAAAAATCTCCCTGTGCGCAAACTGCTTTGGATCGTTTTGAGCCTTGGACTGTGCGGGTGCTTCATCGCCGCCCGTGCCGACACGTTTGGACTGACGGATGGCGGCTCGATCTCGGGCGATATTGTCATGTTCAACGACGGCGGGGTCACGCTCCGCACGATCACGGACAGTTATACCAACGTGGTGTGGCCGAAATTCTCACAGGACGCCTTGAAGCAACTCGCGAAAAACCCGAAGGCCCGCGGATTCGTCGAAGCGTTCATTGAACCACCGCCGAAACCCAAAGCCGGGGACATCCAGGTTCACGACGTGTCGCGCCTGGAATTGCCTCGCCGGGAATCCCTGTTTGCCGCGCTGTTATCGTCGTCGGTGGGATTTGTCGTGTTGTTGTTGATTTACGCGGCGAACATCTATGCCGGCTACGAGATTGCCATCGTCCGCGCCCGCCCCATCGGGCTGGCGATGGGCGTGTCGGCGGTGTTGCCGATTCTGGGCCCGATCATATTTCTGTCGATGCCCATCCGCAAAGAAGCTCCGCCGGAGGAAGCCCAGCCGCAAGCGGAAGCGCAATCCTACTCGGTACCCGGAGCGGCCGCACCCATGGCGGAAGGCGTGGCCACGGGGGGCATCCATGCCTCCCCGGCGGGGGCCAAAAAAGCAGGGCATCCGGAAGCCCAGATTTTCCAACGCGGCCAGTACATGTTCAACCGCCGGTTTTTTGAAACGAAATTTTCGGGTTTCTTCAGCGTGGTCCGGCGTCCCGCGGAAAAGGACCTGGTGCTGGTGATCAAAACCGGGCGCGCCCAGCTGATTGCCCAACGCATCACCCGCATCGCCGCCAACGAGGCGCATTTCGAGGTCATCCAGGGGGGTGGACGGCAGGAGCTCATGGTGCCGTTCGCCGATATTCAGGAAATCCAACTCAAACACAAGGACGGGTGAAGCGCGAGGGTGACATGTGGCGCGTGACGTGTGACACGAAAGTTGTTCCTGCCTCGCGCGATGTTTACCCGTCACGGGTCACCGGTCGCCTGTCACTTTTATGAAGTATCGGACTATTTTGATGTTTGGCGCGCCCGGCTCGGGCAAAGGCACGCATGGCAGGATCCTGGGAACCATCCCGGGATTCTCTCACTGCAGTTGCGGGGAAGTGTTCCGCAATTTAAACCCGGAAACGCCCCTGGGGAAGATTTTCGTCGAGTACTCGAGCCGCGGCCGGCTGGTGCCGGACGAACCGACCATCGAGTTGTGGCAGAATTATGCCCACGGCCTCACGGCCAGCGGACGGTTTCATCCCGCTTCCGATACCCTGGTCCTCGACGGCATTCCCCGCAACCTGCATCAGGCACAAATGCTGGATGATTTTCTCAGCGTCGTCGCCGTCTTTTACATGTGCAGCTCCAGTTTCAAGAACCTCGTGGCGCGCCTGCAACGCCGCGCGCTCAAGGACAACCGCCTCGATGATGCGAGCCTGGACGTCATCAAGGCGCGACTCAAAACTTACGAAGCCGAGACCCGGCCGGTATTGAATTTTTACGGTCCCAAAGTCGTTCACCGCATCAACACCGACGGCACGCCGCCGCAGACTTTCTTGAAAGTCCTGCGCAAGGTCGTCAGCCTGAAACTCGCCTGAGAGATTTACGATTTACGATATACGATTTACGATGGGCGGAGACAGACCCATTCGCGCGTAAATCGTATATCGCAAATCATAAATGAAAGTCGTTTTCATGGGCACGGCGGAATTGTCCTGCGCCAGCCTGCAGGCCCTGGCGAGCGACCAACAATTCTCCGTGGCCGCCGTCGTCACCCAACCCGACCGTCCCAAGGGCCGCGGCGGACAGATGGCTCAGCCGCCGGTGAAAGAATCTGCCTTGCGTCTCGGTCTGGCGGTGCATCAACCGGAGCGCATCCGACGTCCCGAAGTGGTCGAGCAATTGACGCAGCTAAATCCGGATGCGATGGTGGTGG
>JBGPDH010000264.1:0-5259 GCA_041482195.1 Verrucomicrobiia bacterium | reverse complement strand
GGAACGCGAACATTTCCGTGCCCAGGCGCGTTTTTATGTGGCCAGCGACGTGGTCCGGCAGGTGAGCGAACGGCTCGGTCAACCCATGACGCTCAATGGCGCCACGTTCGAACGCCATTACAACATCAAACGCGCATTGCCTTATCCCCTGCTGACCAATCTGGACACCGTGCAAATCGCCCGGTTTGAGGAACAATACTCCGGTACCCTGGGTGTGGATATGGATTTGCAGGCCGTCCGGATTTACCCGTTTGGCACGACGGCGGGACATTTGCTCGGCTACCTGCAACGTGACGACAGCTCGGAGCAAGGTGAGGACGCTTCGTTCTCCTACCGTCTGCCGGACTATCGCGGCGTGGTGGGCGTCGAGGGCGGCTTTGACACACAATTGCGCGGGCGGGCGGGCGCGCAAGCCGTGCTCGTCAACAATCTCGGTTATCGCCAATCGGAAAACACCTGGAGCCAGCCGGAACCCGGACACAATGTCGTGCTGACGATTGACCTGGACGTTCAACGCGCGGCCGAAGAATCGCTCAAGGCGCATCAGGGTGAAAACGCGCGGGCGGCGATTGTGGTGATGAATGTCCGGAACGGCGACGTTATCGCTATGGTGTCATCGCCGGAAATCAATCCGGTTTATGCCTCGAACAGCCCGGCCTATCTGAGCGATTCCACACTGACGCCCGAAATCAACCGCGCCTCTTATGCCAGCTACATTCCCGGTTCGATTTTCAAACCCGTCATCGCGCTCGCGGCGCTCGAAAATGGATTGAATCCAAAGGAAATTTATCAGGTGCAACCCAATCCGGAAGATCCCCAGCACGGGTGCATCTACGTCGGGTCGCGGAAAATCAAGGACACGGTGCACCCGGGAAGTTACGATTTGCGCCGGGCCATCCAGCAATCGAGCAATGCTTACTTCATCTACAACGGCCTCCGCACCGGCATCGATAAAATCATCCAGCTGGGCGAAAAGTTCCATTTCGGCGAGCGCGAAAATCTGCCCACGCTGCAGGACGCGCACGGAATTTTCCCGACCTTCGAACGGGTCAAAAAATCCGATTGGCACGACGGCGACTCCGCGAACATTTTCTTTGGACAAGGCGAAGTCAACGTGACGCCGATGCAAATTGCGACGGCCTATTCGGCCATTGCCAATGGGGGAACGGTTTTTTGGCCACGATTGGTTGAGCGCATTGAACCCCAGGATCCGGCCAGTGGCGAGCCCCCGACGATTTTTCAGTCCGGACTCGTGCGCGACCGCATCGACGTCAGCCAACACAGTTTGCGACTTCTCGGTGAAGCCATGATGTCCGAAACCGAAGACCCTGCCGGGACGGGTTATCCGGCATTTCATCTCCACGGCGACCCGTTGAACTGGCGGGTTTGCGGGAAAACCGGCACAGCCCAACGGGAAGATGAACACCGCAAAATCATTGGCTGGAACTATTGGTTCGCGTCGTTCGCCCCTTACGAAAATCCCCGTTATGCCGTCATCGTCATGGTGCAATCGGAAATGAGCGGCAGCGGCGGCAGTGTTTGCGCACCGATCGCGCACGACATTTACGAGGAAATTTTGAAAAAGGCAAACAGCGACACACCCCGAACCGCGGCCCGGATAAACTGATGTCTACCAGCCTGCTCAATCAAGAACATCACGAACGGTTCGACCGGTTGCAACTGGTCGCGCTGGCGGGGCTGATGATCGTCGGCACATTGTTCGTGTACAGCGCCACGATGGCCAACCCGGCCATGGCGGCGGTACCGTGGTACGACCAGGCCTGGCTGCGGCAGATTGTCTGGTACGCACTGGGTGTCGGCGCGGGTGCGGCGTTGTGCCTGGTGGATTACCACACCCTGACCCGCTGGTCATTCGTGGCCTACTGGGTGACAATTTTCTTTCTGTTGATCGTCCTGATCCCCCACGTCGGCTCGATGCGTTTCGGCGCACAACGCTGGATTGACCTGGGCCCGTTCCAGTTTCAACCCTCTGAATTTGCCAAACTCGCGTTCATCCTGGCCATGGCGCATTTTCTCAGCCGGCCCACCGATGAATTGAGGGTGCCGCTGAACTTCTGGAAAGGCATCGGGCTGCTGCTGCTGCCTTTTGCCCTCACCTTGAAAGAACCGGATTTGGGTTCGGCGCTGGTTATGCTGCCGACCGGCCTGGCCATGATGTTTGTCGCCGGCACGCCCAAACGTTATCTGGCGAATCTGGTCGGGGGGGTGGGCCTGCTGGCGGCGCTGTTCCTGGTGGACGTGCTTTTTGTGCCGCCGGGCTGGTGGCAGATTTCCATGGAGCCGTACCAGCGCGACCGCCTGCTGGTTTATTTTGGACGGGATTACACTGACTTCGCTCCGGCGAACGCCACCCCGGCGGAACGACAACACCTCCGGCAGCGACAATTGGACGACGCATACAATGTCCGGCAGGCGCTGATATCCGTGGGTTCCGGCGGGCTGACGGGCAAAGGCTGGCGGCAGGGCACTCAGAATGCCCTGGGATATTTGCCGCGGGCCGTGGCGCATAACGATTTCATTTTCTCCGTGATTGCCGAGGAGGAAGGATTTGTCGGCAGCCTGCTGGTGCTCGCGCTGTACGGGTTGATTCTCTTCTCCGGGTTGAGAATCGCCGGACAAGCGCGCGACCGGCTGGGCCGGCTGGTGGCAGTGGGCGTGGTGACGCTCATCTTCAGCCACGTCTTTATCAATATCGGCATGAACATCCGCATCATGCCCGTGACGGGCGTACCGCTGCCGCTGCTTTCTTACGGCGGGTCTTCAGTGCTTGGCTCGTTAATCGCTGTGGGCTTGATGCAAAACGTACACATCTATCGGAAAGGATACTGACATTCTATGAGTAACAACAATTTTTCACGGCGTCGCCGCGGCATGCGGTTCCGCCCCAAAGGCGGCCTGGGCCAGACTCCGCCCAAGGCCGACCGCGACGCCATCCAGGCTCGCGCCGACGTCGTCAGCGAACAGGGCGGGGCCGAGCGCGTGTTTGAAAAACGGCATGCGCAGGAAATTGAACGCGCGGAAAACCTGGCCGCGGGCTTGCCGCCGCAGGAAGTCCCGGAAAGCGTCGAGCCGATACCGGGCCCGGGTAAAAAAGATTTCCGCGAACCCCATAAAGACACACCCGCGCAGGTGGAGGAGGAAAAGCCCTTCGCGCCGGTGTCCCTGTCGAATCAACCCAAGGGCGTCCTGGACACCATCAAAATGGCCGCGACCAATCTGGTGAAAAAAGTCCAGCGGCTCATCCGCCCGGAACAAAAAATCCACAAGGAAGTCATCATCAACGCCGAAACGCTCGAAATCCGGGTCGCCGTGCTCGAAGACGGCAAGCTCGAGGAATTCACCATCGAACGGACGACGGAAGAACGCCTCGTCGGCAGCATTTTCAAGGGCAAGGTGCGGAATCTGCAGGATGATTTGAAAGCCGCATTCGTGGACATCGGTTTCGAGAAGAATGCTTTCCTGCATTATTGGGACATTGTACCGAACCAGTTTGATAGCGGCGTGGAAATTGTCGAACGCGAAGGCCGCCGCCGGGACAAACCCAAAATCACTCAACGGGACATCCCGCGTTTGTACCCGCCCGGCAGTGAAATCATCGTGCAGGTCACGAAAGGGCCGATCAGCAACAAAGGCCCGCGCGTCACCACCAACCTCGTGCTGCCCGGTCGTTATCTGGTCCTGCTGCCGAACTCGGATCAAAGCGGCATCTCGCGCAAAATTGAAAACCAGGAGGAACGCAGACGCCTCAAAAAAATCCTCCGCGAATTGTCCATCCCCGAGGGCATGGGGGTCATTATGCGGACTGCCGGCGAAGGCCAGCAGAAACGTTATTTCGTGCGCGACCTCGCCCTCCTGCTCGAGGAATGGCGTGGCGTTCAGGACCACATCAAGTCGCAGCCCATGGCCACCTGTGTCTTCCAGGAACCGGACCTGATCGCGCGTACGGTGCGGGATTTTCTAACCGAAGACGTGGAACGCATCGTGGTGGACCAGCCGAAGGCCCACGACCAGATGCGCGACATGATTTCAAAAATCTCCACCCGCGCCGCCAACAAGGTGAAGCTGTACACGGATGCCCAGGCGATATTCGACCGGTTCAACATCACCAAGCAACTGGAGAACACGTTCTCGCGCCAGGTCCATTTGAAGAGCGGCGGTTACATCGTTATTGATGAGACGGAGGCATTGGTGGCGATTGACGTGAATACGGGCCGGCACAAGGGCAGCCGCGACCAGGAATCCACCATCTTGCGGGTGAACCTGGAGGCCGCCGAGGAGATCTGCCGCCAACTGCGTTTGCGCAACATGGGTGGCCTCATCGTGCTTGATTTCATTGACATGAAAGGCCGGCGCGACCAGCAGCAGGTTTACTCGCGCATGAAGGACGGTCTGCGCCGCGACAAGGCCAAGACACACATCCTGCCGATTTCCCAGCTGGGCTTGATGGAGATGACGCGTCAGCGCCACACGGAAAGCGTGCGCTCGGCCGTCTATGACGATTGCCCGTACTGCAAAGGCCGTGGCAAGGTTAAAAGCGTCGTGACTATGAGCGTCGAAATCCAGCGCAAATTGCAGGAAATCCTGAAGAAACGCACCCGCGACGAATCGGACTTCCAACTTCGCATTGTGGTGCATCCGACCGTGCTCGACCGGCTCCGTACCGAGGACGAAAAACATCTTATCGAGATGGAAAAACGTTATTTCGGCAAATTGTCGTTCCGGGCTGACACCGGGATGCATGCCGAGCAGTTCAAAATTGTGAACGTGGAAAATAACGAGGAATTGGCCAGCGTCGGGTCTTAGAAATTTCGTTAAACTAAAAACGCCTCGTGAGCCATCACGGGGCGTTTTGATTGCTGGTATTGGCGCCGTGGTGTTAAGACCTCCCTCATCCCGGCCTTTTCCCCAGCGAGAAGGAGAATCGTCTGCCGTTTTTTGAAAAACCGGCGTCGGAATTGGCCGGACAAACATCTGAAAACCAAAACCGCCCTGAAGCTATTTCCTCTCCAGGGGGAGAGGATAAAAGGTGAGGGCGAGTGTAACCACAAGAAACCGGCCAGCGTCGGGTCGAAAAAGTGATTCTGGAATGGTAGGGTCGCGTTGCTGCGCGGCCAGTGAGCGGCGGCGCAGCAGGGCATGGTCTCACGACATAGGTAACACTTTGTTCTCAGCAGACAGGTGACACTTTCATGGCCTATATGCCATGGAAAACGACGAATCAGCAGGAGTAGAGGTTTC
>JBGPDH010000263.1:0-5264 GCA_041482195.1 Verrucomicrobiia bacterium | reverse complement strand
GCGGCAGCGCGTTCGTCGCCGTCAAACACAATGCTGGAAAAGGGGCGGAGGGAATCGGAGGACCTGGACTTTTTCATTATCCGAAAATCCTGCCAAAAAAAGCATCCGGCAGCAAGCCGCAGGCTCACTTAAGGATGCCTCGACTTAACTGCGTAGCCGCCATCCCAAGCACCGGAGAAGGGAATCAGGATCAGTTAAAGAGGGTAATTTAAGCGCTGCCCTTTGCAGCTTGGGGCATCAGGGCGAGACCAGGCGATAAAATTTCACCTTGGACCCGCTGGTGGCGGGGTCGAAACAGAGCGTGTTGGTGCCGCCGGCGTAAAAGGCCGACAAGGTGGACCAGTTGACCAGGTTGGTCGAGGTCTGGAACCGGTAGTTATTGCCGATGGCCACTGACAGGCTAAGGAGCAGTCCGTTGTTGCCGGAGAAAACCGGAGAGGCAAAACGAGCTTGTGGCGGCGGATTGGTGATCGTGACCACGGCGGAGGCGCTGGCGTAGCCGTTTGCATCGCTGACCAGCACCGAGTAAGTACCGGTCTGGCCGGAAACCACGTTGCGCAGGATCAGGTTGTTGTTGGTCGCGCCGTTGATCGGGCCGCTGTTGTATGACCATTGGTACGTGAGCGGAGCAGCTCCGGAGGCGGCAGCGTTCAGGAACACGTCACTGCCCGCCTCGACTGTCACATTCGGTGGCCCGACCAGAATGCGCGGGACCAGGCTCGGTCCGGCGGTCACGACGTAATTGTCAAAAAGCATGTAGTTATTGCCTGGCGCAAAGGGGCTGCCAAACTGCCAGTAAGCGGCGATGACACCCAGCGTCAAGGCGGAACCAGACGTTGTCATGGGTTGTTCGATGACCGTCAACGGCACACCGTTCCAGGTGGCGCTCCACTTGCCGCGACCGAAGTCCATGGACACCACCAGCGAGTTTGGGGTCGCCTGCGTGCCATTGGCACTGTCGTAGAGCGGGAGGCCGGCGTTCTGACTGCCGTTGTCGAGGACGTAGTCAATGAATTTAATGGAATTATTAAACAAGATACCCAGCAGATTATGGTTGGTCGCATTGCTGACGATCCACCAGAAGGAATCATAACTGCCATTCAGCACGGTAGAATCGGCGATGGCCATGGTCGTGGAGAACTGGATAAGAGGGCGGTTGTTTGTATCCACGCTGTAATTGAGTGGCCGATAAAGAGCGGTGGCAACGGCCGGGGTGGGTGAATAAAAGCCGAGATAGGCCTGCTGCCCGTTTCCAGCGAAGAAGTTTGTGACAATACCGTTGCCCCCGGTCCCGGAATTGGTGATCCAGCTGTTCTGGCCGGCCAAAGTTCCAGGCGCAAATCCCTCAGACGTTTCAAACGAGGTCGAGTACACGGTAATTGTGGCCGGTTCCAGACGTAACACAATGTCTCCGGTGACGCCATTGAAACCATCCACGGCAATCTGGTAGGTGGTTCCCGCCGTCGCATTGAAGGTAAGCAGGCTGGTGCCGTTCCCACCCCCGCCGGCGTTGCTCGCCACGCCGGTCAGGCTGCCGACGCTGCTGCCGGTGTAAACGGCCAGCAACGTCTGGAAATCGCTGCCGATGGTATCGAGCGTGAAGTTCCCACTGCTCGGGGCCGTCCAGCGATACCAGACCGAAGCGCCGCCACTGTTGCCGGCGTGGTTGGGCTCGCCGGTTTCCCTGGTCGCGCCCGGATTGCTGCCGGAGACAATAAACACGGTCCCGGTGACCACCTGCGCATTGACAAAATTGTCGTTGGGTGGCGGGAGGGGGGGAAGGACCGTAAAGGGGACATTGGCCGTTCCATACGGAGTGCTGACGCTGAGGTTGCCGCTGGTGGCGCCCGCCGGCACCGTGGTTTGAATAAATGAGTTCGAGGAAATGGAAAACAAGGCGCTGACGCCTGCAAAAGTAACGTTAGTGGCGGTGCGGAAGCTGGTGCCATAAATGGAAACCGGCCGACCGGCGGCGGCGCTGGCAGGGGAGACGGTCAGGATTGTGGGAGGGGGGGCCGGAGCAATCATTAGCGCCGGCCCGGGCATGACAATTCCCCAGCCCGAATCGCGGTCCACCCCGGACGCCATGATATCGAACGCGGTGCTGGTCAGCAGGGATCGAATTTGCGCAGCGGTCAATGCCGGGTTGTACGATTTGAGCAGGGCGGCGATTGCGGCCGCATGCGGCGCGGCCGCCGAGGTGCCGAAGAACGGATTCAGCCCGGTTGGTGGAGGCAAGTCCGTGGTGATCCCGTTGGCCGCCGTCACATCGGGCTTTTGGAACAAGATACCGCCCGTCGACGAAAAATTGCCTGGCGTCATGGGAGTTCCGTTCGGAAAGTAAAACATGTGCCGCGGGCCATCTGAACTGAAAGATTCGACCGGATTGGCGGCTCCACCCGTAAATGGGCCGGGAAAGGCGGTGGCAATGTCCACCGCGGCGACGGTAAACGCATTGGTGGCGGCATTATGACCCCGGGTATTGCCCGAAGTGGCAATGGCCAGTTGCGCCCGCGACGTGTCGAGGTGCAGGAACCGACCGGTACCGGAAGCCACCACCACGACCAGACGCTGGCCCAACGCCGGCGGAGGCACTAACTCGATAGGATCCTGGGCTCCCCACTGCCAATTGACCGAACTGCTCACCACGTGCGTGCCAGTGGAGTCCAGCACGAACAGATCATAATCGTTGGTCGAAGCACCGACCGGATCGGACCAAAATAATGAAGTCAGTCCTTGTTCAGCATTTGTGCCGGTGATGGTGTCGTACGTGGCGGCGCCGAAGTTGTGAATCAATCCATTAGTAGGGAAGGTCACGGTGCCACCGCTGACGAAGTCGCCCTCCCAGGTCCCGGAGTTGGTACTGTCAAAATTCCCCGAGTTGGCGGAAGACGAAAAATAAAGACAACCGTCCGCGACGACGGCATCGACTGCCTGGGCGACGATTCCATCTTGAAAAGGCGACTCATCGGGATAAGTGACGTCATCCACGATGATGTCGCAACCGTAGCTGAAGCGTAAATTGAGGATATTCGTGGCGAATTGCGCTTCGGTCGGGTCGCCGGTGGCGTAAAAGAGCTGTGCACCAGGTGCCATGGCATGGACGATTTCGAGCATGGCGGTGCCCTCACCGTTGTTGGTCGACCCGGCCTGGGCCGGCAACACTGTAACCAGTCCCAGATTGCCATTGGTTTGGGCCTGAGCCAGATACTCAACGCCACCCGACATCACCGCCACCTTCACGTTCGAGCCATCCACGTAATAGGTACTGCGAGCGGCCGCGTCGGCGTGCGTGACGACCCCTTCCGGATCCGTATTGTTCAGCAGGGGATGGATGGCCGGCCGGATAAATTTGACGGCCGGCAAGGCGGCGATTTCCTCCACCCGGGCCAGAGCGATACGGGCGCGCACCGGACTGGCGAAGGCTGGTCCGGCCGCGATTACACCGCCGGAGTTTTCGAGCTGTTGCATTAAATCCGGCGTGATGTCTGCCTGGATATCCACTTCCACCATTCCCTGTGGGTCAGCCTGGGTCCCGATTCGCAAAGACGGCACGCGGCCTTGCGCGAGGGGTTCGCCCCGACTTTGCTTGAGAGCGAAGACCAGTTGGGAATCAAGCTTGCGCTGGACCGGCGTGAAGGAAGCCTTCTCCTGCTCGAGGGCGGCGATCTCTGCGAGAGCGCTGTAACTGAGCTGGCCCTGGCTTATCTCGGCGGTAACCAACAGACCGGCCATGCCCAGGCAAAACATTGCCAGGCCCGGCATCGGGTTGGCTGGAAATTTCATTCTGACGTGCGTCCGGCAATAAATGACCCGACAGGGTCCATCCGGGCGATTGGCGTTTGCGGGTCGTCAAACTGAAACTGTCCGAAGATAATTTCCATTGGCGCACCACATTGGAACGCTCTCGTACATCTGATTCTCCAACTGGCAGCAGTTTATCGCTTACCGTAACGAAGTCAAGAAGAACTTAAAATGGAGATAAGCAGACTTAAATGTCTAATTGGCAACGGTGTCAGCCTTGAAAGGACAGATCAGAAAACAACACCGGGAGCAAGTCGCGTTGGTGGTGTTCCCGGTTCAATCCGTAATCGTAATCTTAATCGTCGAATCGCGAGATCAGGATTAAGAAAAAGATTATGATTAAGACTGGGGAGCGCGGTTCAACGAGATGATGTCGGTTGGGACTGCACGGTATGTTCATTCCAGCCGCCGCCGAGGGCCTGATAGAGATTGATCAGGTTGAACAGGCGGGAGTACTGGGACACGATGAGATTTTGTTGGGCGTTATCGAGGTTTTGCCGGGCGGCGAGCACGTCCAGCGAGCTGGCGACGCCGTTGTCGAAACGCGCCTGGGTCAGCTCATAATTCTGTTGCGTAGCCTTGACGGTGGCCTGATTGGCCGCCAATTGCGTCCGGACCGTGTCGCGGACCGCCAGCGAGTCGGCGACTTCCCGGAACGCAGTTTCAATGGATTTCTGGTAATAGGCGACTTCGATGCGCTTCGCCGCTTTGGTGGCCTGGAGTTCGTTCCAGGCCGTGCCCGCTGCAAAGATAGGCCACGAAATTTGCGGCGAAAAATTCCAGGCTGCCGATCCCGGAGCAAACAGGCCCTGAAGGGTGGTACTCGCCGTGCCGGCTGCCGCCGTGAGTGTAACGGTCGGGAAAAACGCGGCCCGGGCGGCGCCAATATTGGCGTTGGCGCCCTCGAGCTGATGTTCGGCTTCCAGAATGTCCGGGCGACGTTGCAAGAGGTCGGAGGGCAGACCGGCCGGAACGTCGGCCAGGCAGATGTCCGGATTAAACGGCCCGGTTGGAGGCAGGTCGGCCGGCACCGGGCAGCCGAGGAGCAGCACCAGATAATTCTCAGCCTGGGCAAGTTGCTGTTCATAGCCGGCGACGTTGGTACGAGCGGTTTGCAGTTGGGTTTCAGCGGCATTCAAATCGAATTGAGAAAGCACCCCGGCCTGGTAACTGCTTTTGGTGAGCTCAAAAACATTGCTCGCCGCGTTCAACGTTTGTTGAGCCACGGCGAGTTGTTCAGTCACTTCGCGTTCGGTCAGGTAGGCCGCGCTTACCTCCGCCACCAGCGCAATCTGCGCACTCTTCTGCGCTTCCTGGCTGGAGAGATAAACTTCCAATGCCTGTCGTTTGAGGCTGCGTATGCGACCGAACAGGTCCAGTTCATACGAGGCGACGCCCAGATTGACATCGTACTCTTGGAAGGTTGATCCCGACCCCGTGCCGGCATAGCCAAACGCAAT
>JBGPDH010000262.1:0-5344 GCA_041482195.1 Verrucomicrobiia bacterium | reverse complement strand
GTTGCCAAAAAATATACCAACCGCGGCCAGTCGTTCCTCGATCTGATCCAGGAAGGCAACATCGGGCTGATGAAGGGTGTGGAGAAATTCGAGTACCGGCGCGGCTACAAGTTTTCCACCTACGCGATCTGGTGGATTCGACAGGCCATCACCCGTTCGATTGCCGATCAGGCGCGCACCATTCGTATTCCGGTGCACATGATCGAAATCATGAACAAGCTTTGGCGCGCGCAAAAGCAGCTTACCCAGGAACTGGGCCGTGAGCCTACGCCGGAGGAATTGGCCGATGAAATGCACATGCCGGTGGCGCGCATCCATGCACTGCTCAAAATGGCGCAGCAGCCGGTGTCACTCCATGCCCCCGTCGGTGATGACGGTGACGTGAGTGTCGGGGATTTCATCGAGGACAAGACGGCGGAAAATCCGTCTGAAGTCACCAGCTACAGCCTGCTCCGTGAAAAGTTGAGCGACGTGCTGACGACTTTGACCGAACGGGAGCGCAAGATTCTCGAAATGCGCTTCGGCCTGCTCGACGGTTACGAACGGACGCTCGAGGAAATCGGCAAGATGTACAACGTCACCCGTGAGCGCATCCGCCAGATTGAAGCCAAGGCGTTGCGCAAATTGCGGCACCCGACGCGCGTACGGCATTTGCAGGGTTTCCTTGACTCGTCGGAGCCGGAAATGAGCACGGCGGCATGAAAAGCAATTGATGATTTATGATCCAGGATTGATGATTTCGCTTGGCGATCGGCGCGTAAGAAAATCATAAATCGAGAATCGTAAATCATAAATGAAGGTTACTTACTACGGTCATGCCTGTTTTTCGGCCGTCGTCAGCGGCAAAACTCTGCTGTTCGATCCGTTCATTTCCGAGAATCCTTTGGCGGAAACCGTCGACGCGAACTCGGTGCCGGCGGATTTCATCCTGGTCTCCCACGGACATGACGATCACGTCGGGGATACGCTGACTATTGCCAAACGCACCAACGCGCTGGTGATTGCCGGGTTTGAGGTGGGTGAATGGTTCCTCAAGCAAGGCGCTCCGCGGGTGCATACACTCGATCATGGCGGCGGGTTTAATTTTGATTTCGGCCGGGTTAAATACGTCAACGCCATCCACTCCAGTACCCTGCCGGACGGCTCCAGCGGCGGGAATCCAGGTGGGTTTGTGGTCGAAAGCGCGGATGGAAATTTTTATTTCTCCGGCGACACCGCGCTGACGCTGGACATGAAACTCATCGGCGAATCCGCGCCGTTGAAATTTGCGGTCCTCTGCATCGGCGATAATTTCACCATGGGCCCGGACGACGCCGTCAAGGCTGCCGATTTCGTTCGTTGCAACGAAATCCTTGGCGTCCATTACGACACCTTCCCGGAGATTAAAATTGAACACAAGATTGCTGTCGAAAAATTCCGCGCCGCCGGCAAGACCCTGCATCTGCTGCAGCCGGGTGAGACGTACGATTTCTGATCAGACCTGAATCGGCAGAATAAGCATGGGCCGGCCGTTCCGGTAAAGCCGGCGTTGCAGTTCAAAGACGGTATGGTTGTGCAGCCAGCGGGTTAAAATGCTCTCGTCCTGAAATACCAGTTGCCCGGCGAAGAACTGTGTCTGGGGAAAACGTTTGGCGACTTCTTCGCAAAGTGTGGCGGCTTCGTCCGCCACGTCCGTGCCCAGAGCAAAGTGCGCTTCGGCATAAAAACCCTGGGCCCGCATGTAGTTCGCATAACGCTCCACCTCGCGCCGCGAATATTCGCGGAGATTTTCCACTTCGCCAACCCCTTTGAAATTCCCGGCATCCAACACGCCGACCTGCAAAAAAACAAAGTTCTGATAAACTTTCGGGAACATCCGGATCACCGCCAGCAGCGTATGCAGGCCGAGTCCGTTGAAACCGTTGACCAGAAAAACGGCCGTGCGCGCATTGGGATTACATTTGACTTCAGGAACTGCGGTGGTGGCGCCGGCCTGATCCAGGTTGGCCGCGAGCACCAGTTCGTTGAGACGTTGCAGTTGGCGCTGGGTCTGTTTGTAGTGGCGCTTGATCCAAAAAGCCGCCGCAATCAGCAGTCCGGTCACGAGCAGGGTGGCCCAGCCGCCTTCAAAAAATTTTACCGCGCAGAGGGAAATCAAAATGCCACCGGTCAGCAGCAGACCAAAACCGTTGATAAACAGTTTCCGTTTCCATGCCGGCTCGCGGGTGCGATCCAGCCACCAATGCCGCACCATGCCCAGTTGCGACAGGCTGAACGTAATGAAGACGTTGATACTGTAGAGTACGACCAGCACGTTCACCAAAGCGTCAGTCACCAACACCACGGTCAGCGCCAGCGCACCCATCAGCAGGATGCCGTTCTGCGTCACCAGCCGGTCGCTAAGCGTGGCAAACCGCGTAGGCATCCAACGGTCCACCGCCATGTTGGCCAGCACACGCGGACCGCCGAAAAACCCGGTCTGCGCCGCAATGAACAGCAGTGCCGCCGATGACACGAGTGCCGCGATGATGAACATTTTGGCCACCAGCGGCGACCAGGCCGAGGTTATCCGCTCAAACAGGACTGCATTCAGGGTTTTGCCGGTCTCCGGCGAAACGTGATAGAGCAGGTACGCCAACAACAACCCGCCGACGACGAAGGCCAGGGAGCTGGCCATATAAACCATGGTGCGCTTGCCGGTCTGCACCCGCGGCTCCCGCAATGCGGATAAACCATTGCTCACGGCTTCAATACCGGTGTAGGTGCCGGCACCCAGACTGTAGGCGCGCAGCACAACGACAATTAACCCCCACAGGCCGACGTCCGCGTAGTCCGACCGCACGTCACCGGTCACACCCTGTACGATGCCCGGCATATCACCGACATGCGCGACCATCGCGTACACGATCGCAAATACATAGGTAACGACGAACACAAAAAATATCGGCACCCACAGCAACACGGATTCTTTGACACCGCGAAGATTTAATAAGGTGAGAAAAATGACGACGCCCGCGGCAAACGTCATTTTCCATGGTTGCCACGTCACCGGCAACAGGCTGAAGAATGCGTCGGCGCCGCTGGCGACGCTGATGGCGATGGTCAGAACGTAGTCACCGATCAACGCGCAACCGGAAACCACACCCAGGGTAGGTGACAGCAACTTGCTGGCGACCAGATAACCGCCGCCGCCCGACGGGAATTGTTCGATGATCTGCGAGTAGCTGGCGCAGATGACGATGATGGTCAGGATCGTGCCGGCCGCCACAAACAGACTCAAAAAGGTATGTTGACCCAATGCCAGAAACGCCGATTCCGGACCGTAACAGGACGACGACAATCCATCCGCGCCCAATCCCACCCAGGCGAACAGAGCAATCAGTGACGTCTTATGGAACAGGCTTTTGTCGGATAGATTCCGCGCCCGGCCAATCACGACATTCTTCACCGTAACGAACCATTCTCCTATATTCATGTTCCTGGTCGAGGGTTGGTTTCAGCCATTGGGATCCACGATATGCAGGTCGATGCCGGGAGCGTGGTGCAGAAAAAATTGCAGTACATTCGGGCGGTGGAATTGCCACCAGCGCCGTTCCGTCGTCCCCAGCACCACCAGGTGAACGTTGTTTTCGCGGCAGAATTTCAACAGCGCTTCACTTATATTTTCACTTTCTAAAACCCTGACGCTGCCGCCGAGTTCCGTTGCCAACTGGACGTTCTGCATGAACTTCCGCTGCAGGTCCGATGGGATGCGCACAGCGTCCTCCTTATTGCGGCGCACATAAACCGCAATCCACTCGCGATTCAGCCGCCCGGCGAGCCGCGAGGCCGTCCGCAGGAGTTTGGCCGTGGTAACCGGATTCGTGCTGATGAACACGGCGATGATTTCGCTGACATCCGGCTGCGATCGGGCACCGGGGCGCGGGCGTTGGTCGAGTGCGGCGGCCGTTTCCCGCAGGGCCAGCTCACGCAGTTCGTTCAAGTTTTCCTCAGTGAAAAAATTCTCCAGCGCCGCAGCGGCACGGTCGGCGGGATAAATCTTCCCCATTGTTAGCCGCTCGCGCAATTCCTCAGCGGTTAGGTCAATGTTCACAATCTGGTCGGCCTCCAGCACAAAACGGTCCGGCACACGCTCGCGTACGTCCACGCCCGTCGCGCGCAATACCGTGTCATGCAGGCTTTCGAGGTGCTGGATGTTCAACGCCGAGATAACGTTGATGCCCGCGAGCAACAGGTCGTGAACCTCAAGATAACGCTTGGGATGTTGCGAGCCGGCGACGTTCGTGAACGGCAGTTCGTCAATGATGCAAACCGTCGGATACCGTTTGAAAATGGCCTCTACGTCAAGCACCTCAATCATCCGGCTGTTGTGCTCGACTTTTTTGCGTGGAAGGATTTCCAGGCCCTCCAGCAGCGCCTCGGTTTCTTTGCGTCCGTGCGTTTCGACCCAGCCGATGACTACGTCCACGCCCGCTTTTTTGAGGCGATGCGCCTCCTCCAGCATCGCGAAGGTTTTGCCGACGCCGGCGGCGTGGCCGAGATAAATCTTCAACTTCCCCAGCCGGCTTTTCTCAATCAACCGCAGGAAATCCTCCGGCTTCAGTCGCTCGACGGGCGGTTCCATGCCCGCCAAGAAACTATCTTTGTGCCAACTGGTCGAGCGCGAAGTTCAACGTCATCACGTTCACGCGTGGTTCGCCCCAGATGCCAAAATCGCGATCGTCGGTATTTTGCTGAACGAACTTGCGTAATTGTCCTTCGGACATCCCGCGCACCCTGGCCACGCGCGGGATTTGCAATGCGGCGTTTTCCGGACTGATGTCCGGATCCAGGCCGCTGCCCGAAGCGGTCACGGCGTCGGCCGGGACAGGCGTGTTCGTCGTGAGACCGTTCTCCCCCCGGTAATTCGCGATATTTTGAGTGATGTTGCCAATGAGATTGGACGAGGTCGGCCCAAGATTGCTGCCGCTGGAGCTGGTGGCATCATAACCGTTCGCACCCGCCGCCGAGGGGCGCGGATGAAAATACTTTACGCCCGTGAAATTTTGCGCGAGCAATGCCGAACCGCGCACACCGGATTTGTCCGCGAACAGACTGCCGTTGGCCTGTTGCGGAAACAGCAGTTGCGCCGCGCCGTAGACGATGAGCGGATACAAGCCGCACAAGATGACCGCGAAGAAAACTGTGGCCACAACGGAGCGGCCGAGTTCAGCAAAAATGTCTTTCATAAATTTCAAGCGCTCAGTTACGCGAGGTGCAAACCAGCCACGACAAGGTCAATGAACTTGATGCCGACAAACGGCAAGATGACGCCGCCGACGCCATAAATCACGAGATTGCGCCGTAAAATTTCCACCGCGCCCAG
>JBGPDH010000261.1:0-5391 GCA_041482195.1 Verrucomicrobiia bacterium | reverse complement strand
TGGTTGCCCTCGGCGCGACGGCGGTGGAAGGGCTGTTGGGCAAGACCATCGGTATCACAAAGCTGCGCGGGACGTGGAAGACCTACCGCGGTATCCCGCTCATGCCGACGTATCACCCGGCCTATCTCCTGCGCAACCAGGCGATGAGCGAGAAACGCAAGGTCTGGGAGGACATGCTGGCCGTGATGGAAAAACTGGGCATGTCCATCAGCGAAAAGCAGCGGAATTATTTTTTGAAGGCCTAAAACCAGGGCTTTGACGCGAATTTCGCGAATTGGCGCCAATTTTGGCAGTTCCGTAATTTCGGTAGGGCGCGACACTCCGTGCGCGCCGTTTTCGCATTCGCGGCGGGCAGAGGACTCCGATGAATCGCGAGCAGGCTGCCCGCCCTACCCAAATTTTGAAACCAGGACATTGCCCGAATTTTTGGCGTTGGTTGTGAGGCTTATAAAAGACTGACGGCTTTGTAGTTCCAGCAGCGCAGTGCAACCGGTAGATTAAAACCACAATTAATATGGGCCGCCGCGGAAAAATTCTGCTTGCTGTGGGAGTCGCGCTCGTTGTGGCGGTTCTCATTCCCGTCATTCATCACTACCAACTGCGGTTTGCCACGGAGGCGTACATTGCCCAACTCAAAACCCAGGGCGAGCCGATGGAATTGGCCCAGGTGATTCCACCGCCGGTGCCGCCGCAGCATAACGTAGTTCCATTTATTACGAACGCCCTTGTCAGGCTAAAATACGAAAGCATTGCCGGAAGGAACACGCCGCCAGCTATGCGGGGGATTTTACCCGGCAGGGCAATGATCGGCTGGCAGCAACCCAGAATAATTGGACGTCAAGCCACGAACACGTGGGAAGATCTGGACCGGGAATTGACCGCGGCGAAAGACGATCTCAACAGCTTTCAAAATCTGACCAATCATCCAATTTTGGATTTTAATTTAGATTACGAAAAAGGCTTTGATTTGCGGCTTCCGTATCTGGCTTTGCTCAGACGTTCGGCTCAATGGCTGAGCGCGGCGGCACTTTACGATTTGCATGAAGGGGATCCAAAAAGCGCCTGTGCCGATGTCCGCGTGATGCTCGCAATTGCCAAAGGAGATTCCGATGAGCGCGTCTTAATTTCGCAATATGTCCGCATTGCTATCACTGCATTCGGCGCAAATGACCTGTGGGAAATACTGCAAGACCCAAACATCTCGGATGAGGACCTGGCACAATTGCAGCAAGACTGGCAATCTTTGGATTTTACCAAATCATTGGAAAAGGCATTATTGTTTGAGCGGGTGGAGAATTTACAGGAATGTATCCAGACACGAAAGTCTTCGGAGAAATTTGACAAGCTTTGGGGATATTCTTACGCCTCCGGCACGTCTACCAACCAGGATTTCCCCCCGACAGAGCAGCGTTCATTGTATTTGCGAAAGTATGATGAGCTTCGGTGGCGCTGGTTTTGGTCGTATCAAGATGAATTGTACGGGATGCAGTCATTACAAGTCGTCATTGAAGCATCCCGTATGGCTCAAACCAATAAGTCTTTTCAAGCGGTGCAGGCGTTCTCCGCTCCTAGGCTTATTCGACTTAATGAAAAGCATTCTGTGAATTCTATGAATGGCCTGCGCGACGTTTTCCGCGGAGATCCTTTTTTCGCGGCGCTTCGCAAAGCCATGGGGATCGAAACAACTCGGAACGTGGTCATTACGGCGATTGCGCTTAAACGCTACGAACTCCGGTATCATCGTCTGCCGGATACACTGGTCGAAATGGTTCCAGATTTTCTGAAATCTGTTCCGACCGATTTTATGGACGGCCAGCCGTTGCGTTATCGGCGAAATCCCGATGGAACATTTCTGCTCTATTCCGTCGGCGAAAACGGCAAAGACGACGGCGGCAATCCTGCGTTGCCAAAGTATGTCCAGTCTTCGAACTATTATTGGCAAAATTCCGAGGCGCTTGACTGGGTCTGGCCGCAGCCGGCGACGGAAGCGGAAATTCAGACTTATTACGACCGGCAAAAATCCAGGAACTGAAATTCTCCTTGAAGCTTGGAGTGCGCGGACATGTCCGCGCTTTGATAGCGGCGACATGTCGCCGCTATCCAAATCCGGCTGTCTGTTGCCTCGCCCCACCGGACTATTCGGATTGGACTTTCACTAATTCGCGGATTGCCTCGCCGCCGTTTTCCGCTATAAACCCGCAGTGCTCAAATCCATTTTCCAGCCGCTCACCGCCTGGTATCTGGCCACACTCAAGAGCGGCGGCTATGCGGTCATCGTGCTGCTCATGGCCATTGAAAGTTCTATCGCGCCGCTGCCCAGCGAGGTGGTAATCCCGCCCGCGGCACATCTGGCTTATACGCACCAAATCCCACTCACCTTGTGGGGCATTGTGCTCGCCGGGGCAATCGGTTCGTGGTTGGGCGCAACGGTCATGTATTGGGCATCGCGGCTGGCCGGCCGGCCGCTGGTGATGCGTTATGGGCGGCTGGTACTGATTACGCCGGAGAAAATTGAAGGCGCGGAACGCTGGGCGGCACATTATGGTTCGATGGGCATTTTCATTTCGCGCATGTTGCCGGTCGTGCGGCATCTGATTGGGATTCCCGCTGGCATCGTCCGGATGGATTACCTCAAATTCTCCATTTTTACCGTGCTGGGGTCGGGCATCTGGTGCTCGGTGCTCTGCTATTTGGGCGTCAAAGCGGGCCAGGACGAACAACTTCTGCGCGGCGAATTGCATCACGTCACTCTCTGGCTCGGCGGCGTAATGCTCGTGCTCGGCGGACTTTACTATTTCTTCGTCCACCGACATATGGCAAGCAGTCCAAAGTCCAAAGTCCGAAGTCCAAAGCCGGAATAAAATTCCGTCTTCATCCAGCCGTCATTATTTCACCAGGTCGAGGCTATAGGGATATTTGTAATCCTCGCCGTTGTTGGCTTTGATGCCGGCGATAATGGCAAAAATCAGGCCGCAAAGCCCAATACCGCCGGCGATGAAGAAGAAGATAACCCCGATGCAGATAAACGAGAGGATAACCCCGGCGATTAACGATACCAGCACGGCGAGAATCACCGTGATTTGAAAATTCAGTGCTGCCTTGCCATGAACATCCACCGAAGGAATTTCGTTTTTCTTGATCTGCCAGACCAGCAGCGGGCCAAGGATGTTTCCGAGCGGGATGCCGATGAATCCCGCCAGTGCGCTCAAGTGACAAAGCATGTTCCAGGTGCGGGCCTGGCTTTCAGGTGAACCGGGGGCCGGCGGGGGTGAAGCCGGCGGGGGTGGCTGAGTCGGTGAAGATGCCGGAATCGGATTCTCTTCCATGGTTTTCCTTTCGTTGGGTTTGCCCGCTCAATACGCCAATCGAATCTGGCTGACAACTCCAAATCAGCGAGCGTTGCCGCTGCGCAAAGAGGATAACTCCCTGAAGGTTCTGTAAAAAATCCGCTCCGGCACCCCTACTTCCCTTTCGGGCATAAGAGACCGTACTGCTTTTATCAGTCCTTGTCATAAATCCATACAGCCATCGCCGTCGTTCGGCTCTTGACCGGCAGTTTCATCAAAATCGGGAAATAAAATCAGGCTCAAAGAAGCCATTTCTCTTGAAAAACGCCAGTGATGGTACGTCGGTTGCTAAAGCCGACCGCCGGGCAGCAACTATTCAGCTGCCCATGAATCAGATGGGACTTTCTTTACCTGGCAGTCTTAGCCGTGTCTGCCTGGCGTTGTACCTGGAAAATCAATTGGAGTTTCCGGGCATTATTCAGGAAAATCATGAGTGGGAAAAATCAGAAGTTTGCGGGGCGAATCGGTTTGTGCTGGACGATGTTCGCGAGTGCTCTGTTTCTGTCTTCGGCGGCGTTTGCCCAGACCAATCCGAATTCATCCACAACCAATTGGGTGCCCATCTTCTACGGAACGAACTCCATCCCCGATCCGTCCGTCGACCAACAAACCGGCAACGCCGAATCGGATATTGTCGGGAACCTGAGCGAATCTTCATTGTACATGCAATACACCAGCGGCTATATAGGTTTTCGTCTGCGTTTGGGCGCCGATGTGAGCCCGGCGGGATTCAAAGGCTGCGCGTTTGTCGGCCTGGACGTGAACCTGACCGGGACGTTGGATTTATTTATCGGCGTGAACAATCAGGGCAGTCATGATGAACTTGGCATCTGGCTGCCGGGTTCAGGGGCGAACACGATGCCAGCCAGCTCCAGTGTTGGTGCCCTGGTCAATTCCTACACCGAAACGTCCCTGAATTACAGTTTCACCCCGCTTTCTGCGACGTTGGACCCGACCTCTGTGAATTTTGACCTGAATGGAGATGGCCGGACCGATCAATTCCTCACTTTTTTCGTGCCTTTTGCGGATGTCGCCTCCGCGCTGGCCACCCAAAATATCAATTTTACGACCAACAGCCTGATGGGTTTGGTGGCCGCGACGGCGACCCAGCCCAACAGCCTCAACGAGGATCTGAACGGAGTTAGCGGTGGTATCAATTCCGGCCAAACCTGGGACCAACTCGGCGCTGCCAGCCTCGCCTACACCCCCACCAGTATCGCACCGGTTAATCCCACTTCGGTTCCGGAGCCGGGCACGTTGGTTTGCATCGTTGGTGGCATTGCGCTGCTGCAATTGGTTGTCCTGCGGCGACGGCCTTGACACGGCCTCCTTTTAATACAAATAACCTCTGACATTCTCACGGGACGGAATTTCTTTGCGCCCCGGTCGTTTTGCGTTGAAATTTCCTCATGCCAGCGACGGAGACCATCCGCAAGAAACTGGGCACCCTGCCACACAAGCCGGGCATCTATTTGATGAAGGACCGGTTTGGCACGGTCATTTACGTCGGCAAGGCGCGCGATCTGCGCAAGCGCGTCAGCCAGTATTTCCATCCGTCCCGCCGGATGGGCTGGGACCTGAAATTCAACGCGCTCGTTGAGGCGATTTGCGATTTTGATTTTCACATTGTCCGCAGTGAACCCGAGGCCTTCCTGCTCGAGGGCAAACTCATCAAGGAATTTCATCCGCGTTACAACGTCAGCTTTCGCGACGACAAACGGTTCCTGATGCTCAAAGTGAATCTGAATGACCCGATTCCGAACTTCACCTTCACGCGCTTCAAAAAAGACGATGGCGCACGGTACTTCGGGCCGTTCTCGAATTCAGGCGCCCTGCGCAACACGCTGGCGCTGGTGCGGCGGCAATTCAACCTGCGCGGTTGCCGTGCCTTCACGCCCGGTGAGGCAGATTACAAACATTGTCTCTACGGACATCTGAAATACTGCACGGCACCGTGCATCGGCAATGTGACGCGCGCGCAATATCTGGAACAAGTACAAGCGGCCTGCGATTTCCTCCAGGGCCAATGCGTGGAAATGAAGGA
>JBGPDH010000260.1:0-5392 GCA_041482195.1 Verrucomicrobiia bacterium | reverse complement strand
TATCTTGCAGGTCAGCCGGCGAATGGCGGCCTTAAGAATTTGCGGAGTGATGGGTTTGTTCTCGATGACCAGCTCGGCAATCGTGTCGTCCTTGTTGGAGACCGCGTCAATCAGTTCCGCCAACGCCGCGGCGGCACGGTCCTTGTGTTCGGCCGGAATATCCTTCGTCTCAAAATTCAAGCCCTCGTTCACCACGTCACCCGGACCCCAGACGATGGCCTTCTGGTTGACCACGTCGATGACGCCCTCAAATTTGTCTTCCGCGCCAATGGGCAGGAAAACCGGATACGCATACGCCTTGAGCTTGGTGCGCATGTCGTTCAGGGCGTTTTCAAAATTCGCGCCCGTGCGGTCCATCTTGTTGACAAACGCAATGCGCGGAACCTTGTACTTGGTCGCCTGACGCCAGACGGTTTCTGATTGCGGCTGCACACCGGCTACGCCACAGAACACCGCCACCGCGCCGTCCAATACGCGCATGGAACGCTCCACCTCGGCCGTGAAATCCACGTGGCCCGGGGTATCGATGATATTGATGCGAATCGGCACGTCCTTGAACGCCTTGTAAAGCAAGTCTTCTCCATGTTTGTTCTGCTTTTGCGTCCAATAACAGGTAACGGCGGCGGACGTGATGGTAATGCCGCGTTCGCGTTCCTGCTCCATCCAGTCGGTCACTGTGTTGCCGTCGTCCACGTCGCCGATCTTATGGATCAGCCCCGTGTAAAAGAGAATGCGTTCGGTCGTGGTCGTTTTGCCCGCGTCGATGTGCGCCGCGATACCAATGTTGCGTGTCCGCTCCAACGTATACTCGCGTTTGGGCGAATTGGCCGATTTCGTTTTTTCAGCAACTGCTTCCATCTTAAATTCAGTTAAATCTAATAATAAAAATGCCCCCGGGCTTTGCAGCCTTTGGGGCATCGTTGAATTATATCCTACCAGCGGAAATGTGCAAACGCCTTGTTCGCCTGCGCCATTTTGTGCACCTCATCGCGCTTGCGAATCGCGTTCCCCTGCCCTTGATAGGCCTCGAGGATTTCCGCCGCCAGCGCCTCGCGCATGGGCGTACCCTTGCGGGCATCAGCATAATCCACAATCCACCGCAACGCCAGGGCGGCCTGCCGGTCCGAGGGTACTTCCAGCGGCACCTGATATGTCGCGCCGCCGACGCGCCGGGCCTTGGTTTCAATGCGTGGTTTGGCGTTGTCCACCGCGCGTTGCAAAATTTCCACCGGATTGCTCGCCGGATTCTTTTCGGAGATGGTTTCGAAGGCCTTGTACACGATCCGCTGCGCCGTGCTCTTCTTGCCACATATCATCACGGTGTTGACTAACCGCGAAACCAAAGCACTCTGGAATTTTCCGTCTTTGGGCACCGGCCGCCTGCTGGCTTGTCGTCTGCGGGACATGGTATGGTTGAATGGTTAAATGGTTGAAGCGTTAAGCGGCGGGCGCTGCCGGAGCGGCAGCGGCAGCGGCGGCAGGTTTGGCACCGGGCTTCGGCCGTTTCACACCGTACTTGGAACGGCTGACCCGGCGTTTCTCCACGCCGGCGGCGTCCAGCGTGCCGCGCACGATGTGATAGCGCACGCCCGGCAGGTCCTTCACCCGGCCGCCGCGTACGAGCACGATCGAGTGCTCCTGCAAATTATGTCCTTCGTCCGGGATGTAGGCGATGATTTCGTAGCCGTTGGTCAGACGCACCTTCGCCACTTTGCGCATGGCCGAATTCGGTTTCTTAGGCGTGCGCGTCATGACCTGGATGCAGACGCCGCGACGAAACGGCGAGCGATCCAAAGCCGGTGACTTGGACTTGTACTTAACCTTACGGCGGCCCTTGCGGACCAATTGATTGATTGTCGGCATCTTGCGCTAAATCAGTGTAAATATCACCGGCCATTGAAACCGGAGAAACGGAGCGCGGAATATAACAAATTCAATGGCCGTTGCAAGAGGTTTTTTGAGCCTTTTCAGAAGACCTTTAGGACTCATCTCCTGCTTGCGTGGCGGACACGGTATAGACGTTCTGTAAAGCCACCCTCCTCGATAAATGCCTGTTCCAATTGGCGCTTCTGCTGGTCTAGCAGTTAGTTCGTCTGATGAATCAGGCATAACCTGGTGTTGGCCGCCACCTCCGCTGGAGCATTCTCAATCTAGGTCGAATTAGTCCTATAAGACCTGTTTTCAGCATAAGCCAGTCGCCGCACCACTCGAGCCATGGGGTGTTCTTTGCCCCACCCGGCCAAACCGCGTTGCCGCAGAAAATCATTATCGTCGCCCAACAACTCCTCGAGGCTGGCCCGAGCCACGCCTACCAACTTCAACTCCGACTTTTTGGAAGTCCCGCTTACTTCACTATCACGGTCCTATCCAGTCAGATTTATGACCCATGTCACTGGCTTTGTCGCAAGTGAAATAAAAACGGCGTCCAACTTGCGTCGGACGCCATTCTTGAATTTTGCAAACAGGGCTTACGCCAGCAACGGATTTTCCGCAGCCACCGCTGCCGCCGGTTGCTCCGGCTCGGGCTCCTCGCTGGCCTCCACCAATATCTTGAGATGAACCTTGCGATGATGGTCAAAGCCCGTACCCGCCGGGATGATGTGACCCATAATAACGTTTTCTTTAAACCCGCGCAGGCTGTCGATCTTCGACCGCGTGGCCGCTTCGGTCAGCACCCGGGTCGTGTCCTGGAAGGACGCGGCACTGAGGAAGCTGTCGGTTTCGAGCGACGCCTTGGTGATGCCGAGCAGAACCGGTGTGGCCTCGGCCGGCTTGCCGCCCATCTTATCCACCCGCTCGTTCTCTTCTTCGAAGTCGAGCTTGTCAATCTGTTCACCCCACAGGAACGATGTGTCACCGGGCTCGGTAATGCGCACCTTGCGCAGCATCTGGCGCACAATGATTTCGATGTGCTTGTCGTTAATGGTGACACCCTGCAAGCGATAAACTTCCTGCACTTCGCTGACGAGGTGCTCCTGCAATTCCTGCGGACCACAGACCTCGAGGATTTCATGCGGATCAATCGGGCCTTCCGTCAATTGCTGGCCCTTCTTGACCATGTCACCCTTGAAGACGATCACGTGCTTCCCGATCGGAATGAGGTGTTCCTCCTCCACCTGAGTTTGCGGGTCTTTGATGACGATGCAGCGTTTGCCGCGCACGCTCGCGCCAAAGTCCACCAGCCCGTCAATCTTCGAGATTTCCGACGCGTCCTTCGATCGGCGGGCTTCAAACAATTCGGCCACGCGCGGCAGACCGCCCGTAATGTCCTTGGTTTTGGCCATCTTGCGCGGCGTCTTGGCCATCAAAGTGCCGGGGAAGATGTCGTCACGTTCTTTCACAACAATGTGCGCGCCGGAAGGAATCGGATAATTCGCCACCACCTCGCCATCCGCCCCGGAGATGATGATTTGCGGATGCAAATCCTCCTTGTGCTCGATGACGACCATGGCTTCCTGGCCGGTGGTTTCGTCCATTTCCTGTTTCATCGTGACACCTTCGATGATGTCGTGGAACTTCACCTTGCCGGCTTTCTCGGAAAGAATCGGCACATTGTACGGGTCCCATTGCACGAAGGTTTCGCCCTTCTTGACCTGTCCGCCGTCCGGCACCGAAATGACCGAGCCGACCACGACGTTGTGGTTTTCCAGTTCGCGGCCGTCACCGGCGAGAATGGACACCGAGCCGTTCTTGTTTAAAACAATGTTGTTCCCGTCTTCGAGCTGCACCAGGCGGAGATCGTTATAACGGACCGCGCCTTCGTACTTCGCCTTGATTTGCGGGACCTTGAACACACCGGCCGCCGTACCACCGATGTGGAACGTACGCATCGTCAACTGAGTGCCCGGCTCGCCGATGGATTGCGCGGCGATGATGCCGACGGCTTCGCCGAGTTTCACCAGGCCACCGGTCGCCAGATTGCGGCCATAGCAATTGACGCAGACGCCGTGCTTGCTTTCGCAGGTCAACACCGAACGAATGCGCAGGCGTTCAATACCCGCGGTTTCGATGCGCTTGGCTTTTTCCTCGTCAATTTCTTCGTTGGCACGGATGAGAAATTCCTTTGGATTGGTCGGATTCACCGTGTCGTCACACGCGAACCGGCCAATCAGGCGGTCGCCGAGTTTGACCACTTCATCTTCGCCTTCGTACACGGCTGTGACCCAGATGCCGTTGGACGTGCCACAATCAGCTTCCTGAATAATGACGTCCTGGGCCACGTCCACCAGCTTGCGGGTCATGTAACCCGAATCGGCGGTCTTCAGCGCCGTGTCGGCCAGACCCTTGCGGGCGCCGTGCGTGGAGATGAAGTATTCCAGCACTGACAGGCCTTCACGGAAGTTCGCCAGAATCGGTTTCTCGATGATGTCGCCGCTGGGCTTGGCCATCAGGCCGCGCAACCCGGCGAGCTGGCGCACCTGCTGTTTATTACCCCGGGCGCCCGAATCCACCATCAGGTAAACGGGATTGTACTCCTTTTTGCCCTGATTGGCTTCGAGCGTGCGGAACATGACACCTGAAATCTGGTCGGTGCAGTGCGTCCAGATGTCCACAATCTTGTTGTAGCGTTCGCCCGGCGTAATGACACCCTTGCGATACTGTTTCTCGACTTCCTTGATCTGCTTCTGGGCGGAGTCAATCTGCTCATCGCGTTCCTTCGGCACAATCATGTCATCAATACCGATAGACACGCCGGACTTGGTGGCCTCGCGGAAGCCCAGTTCCTTGAGTTTATCAAGCATGGTCACGGTCTTCTCGTGGCCGGCAAATTTGTAGCATTTCCAGATCAGATCGGCGAGCTGGCTCTTGCCGGCGGCTTTGTTGTAAAAGCCAAGCTCCGGCGGCCAGATTTCGCTGAAAAGGACGCGGCCCACAGTGGTCTCAATGAGCTTCTTATTCGCGTCACCATAAACGGTCTGGCGGCCAAGATCCGGATTGGCCAGACGCAAACGGTCGTGCGTCTTCAACGCCCCGTCGCCATAGGCAAACAGGACTTCTTCTTTCGAGCCAAACAGCGACAACTTGTTCGAGTCGGACGGCATCGGCGTGCGCGGCTCCGCGGTGAGATAATAACAGCCGAGGGTGATATCCTGGGTCGGCGTGATGATGGGCTTGCCGGACGAAGGTGAAAAGATGTTGTTGGTCGCCATCATCAACAGACACGCTTCCATCTGCGCCTCAACGGATAGAGGCACGTGCACCGCCATCTGGTCGCCGTCGAAGTCCGCATTGTACGCGGTGCAGACCAGCGGATGGATGCGAATGGCCTCGCCTTCAATGAGCTGCGGCTCGAACGCCTGCACCGACAAACGATGCAAGGTGGGCGCGCGATTGAGTAACACCGGATGACCCTTGGTGACTTCTTCGAGCACGTCCCAGACTTCCTTGGTCT
>JBGPDH010000259.1:0-5406 GCA_041482195.1 Verrucomicrobiia bacterium | reverse complement strand
TTCAACGCCATGGCTATGGCCATGCGTGCTTCGGTCACCGTGTCCATGTCGGACGAAATCACTGGAATGTTCAGGTGAAGGCCTTCCGCGAGCGTCGTGTCGAGCTGTGTATCGCGTGGCAGGATTTCCGAATAGAGTGTCGCCAGGGTGATATCGTCGAAGGTCAGGCCCAGCTTGTTGTTCGCCGGGAAAAATTCTTGCGCCGATTGATAGAACGGATTGTCGGCGTTGTCGGATTGACGCGCTGCTGCCATGTCGGAAAATGAAGCCTGACCACGGCCTTTGGCAAGCAAAAAATGAGTTCGTCCTCGTCCTCGGGCGCCTCTTGACACCCGCACCAAATTTGGAGTTGTCGTAGCGCAGGCTTTCCAGCCTGCGGGTAAGGGCGACTTTCCGGTCGCCAGAACCACGGGACAAGAATGTCCCGTGAACTCGCAGGCTGGAAAGACTGCGCTACGGGACAGATATCAAGCTGCGCCCCCGCGTCCTCCACCTCGTTCTCGTAATCGGATCATTCGAGGCCGAGGCCGAGGACGATTACGAATAGGTTTCCTTTTTGCCCGGAAATGCGCCTGTCGTGTGGCGCATTTACGGATGCAAAAAGGCTGCTTACCAGCTGTTGCCGGCGAACCAGATGCAACCGATGGCCATGGCGGCCACTCGCCCGTTCAAGCTGCCGGGCAATCCGGCAACCAACACCCTCAAGTTTGTGGCTGCCTCTCAATGGCTGGAACTGGCATCAGCCAAAGCAAGTTGGCCAAGGTGGCAGTTGCCTTACACCAAAATTGGCGTAAGGGAATGCCTTGAAGAAGATTCGTTCAACGGATGATTCTGACGACGATATCAGGGCGAACGAAAGCGGTAAAAGCGGCTGGCATAGTTCAGCCACTGCGGGTCGCTGAAAGAGGCCGTGCCGTTTGTGCCGACAATAGTATTCAGTGTGTTGGTAGATACGGGCAACCAAATGGGATGGTCTAAACTCGTGGCCGCTTGCACTACAATTACCAAATTGCTGCTCCCGGTAATGATGAACCCGAAGCCATTCGTCCCCACGCCAAAGCTGGGGTTGCCCGTTTGCGCCTGCGGATTCCACAATACGGTTGGCCAGAAAGCGCCCAGCATCGGCCCCCAACCCGTCGTTCCCGGCAGATAATAGGCAATCGCAGGCGCTCCTGTTTCAGAATTAACGTCAATCGCCGGTGCGTTGCCCATGAAATAGACGCTCTTGAGGTTGATGCAGTCGTGAAACGCGTAGTTGACGATGTTGGTGACGCCAATGCCAATGGTGACGCTGGTCAGGTTCGTACATTGAGCGAACGTGAAGTTCAGGCTGGTGATACCGTTGGGAATTGTGACCGTCGTCAAGCTCTCACAACCTTCGAAGGCACCTTGTCCCAGGCTGATGACGCTGGCCGGAATAGAGACGCTCGCCAGGTTAAAACAACCATTAAATGCATTTGCTCCGATGGTGGTAACACTTCCAGGGATAATAGCGCTGGCAATACCGCTGGTCTGAAAGGCACCCGAATCAATGTTGGTGACTCCAAACGGGATGGTGACGTTGGTCAGATTGATGCAACCCCAGAAGGCTAATTGGCCAATGTAGCTGACCTTGTTGAGCAGCGTGATACTCGTTAAGTTGGTGCAGACCGCGAAGACTTCGGATGCAATGCTGGTGAGGTTCCTGGGAACGGTGACATTGGTCAGGCTGCGGCAGCCAAAGAAACAATTCTGTCCAATATTGGTAACCCCGTCCGGCATCGTGACGCTGGCCAGGCCGGAACATGCGTTAAACGCGCTGGCTCCAACACTGGCCATATTGGTGCCCAGGATCACGTTGGTGATGGCGGTGTCCGAGCCAAAGGCCGCGAACCCGATGCTCGTGATCTGCAGGCCATTGGTTGTGTCCGGGACGACCACGGTCCCGCCGGATCCCGGCGTATTGGTGTAACTACTGACGTTTAGTGAGCCGTCGGTGTTGGTTGTGAAAGCGAATTGGGCTCGCAGCCCGGTTGGATACCCCAATAAAAGCAAAGCGGAAATTGAGGCCAGTGAAGTTACAATCGATTTAACATTCATCTCAAAAACTCCCTTCTTTGTCGACCAAACGCCATTCTAGCAAATTCCGGACTGCAATCAATGATTATGTTTGGGTTTATATTGGCCGTTTCTGTTCACATTCCTCCCATGATGGAATTTTCACCTGTGCTCGTTTGGCGTGGGCACGGTTCACTACGTTGCTTTTGTGGGCGGCATTCACCATAGCGAATCGTTCGGAATCACCGGCGGCCTTCTCCCGTCCTGCCCATGCCTGGTGGTAGCTGTTTGAGATGGCGCCTTCGCAGCTAAACTGTTGAGGACGAAGAACAACGACGAGGACGAATAGGTTTCCTTTTTGCCCGGAAATGCGCCTGCCCTGTGGCGCATTTACGGATGCAAAAAGGCTGCTTACCAGCTGTTGCCGGCGAACCAGATCCAGCCGATGGCCATGGCGGCCACCGCGCAGGTGCCCATCAGCCCACGATAAATGTTCACGCTATGGGTGGCATAACGGTGGGTGAGCCAGCCGATGCCCGAGGAAAATCCCGCCATAGCCAGGACAGTACCGATGCCAAAGGCGATTAGGTAGGTAACAGCCAGTGTTCGGGAGGGCAGGGCCAGCATGGGCAGGATTCCCAGAATGTGCGAGCTGCCGGCAAATCCGTGGAGCGTGCCGATGGCAAAGGCGGTGTGCGTGTGCCGGTCGTGCGCCTGCAGCTGGTCGTGTTGCGCCGGATGAGGATGCACGTGCAGGTGAACGTGGCGTTCGCCCTGATGTTCGTGTTCGTGCGCGTGAACGTTGTGCTTCATCGCGCGGCGCAGCGCCCAGATGCCGATGCCGAAGAGCACCACGCCAACAATACGGTCACCCCAGGACGAGAGCAAATCCACCGGCAACCGGTCGCGCAACCACAACGCCAGCAATCCCACGGCGGCGACGCCCGACGAATGGCCGAGCCCCCAGCGCATGCCGGGAATCCACGCGGCCTTTGGGCGGCGCACCGCCAGCGGAGCGATGGCCGTCAGATGGTCCGGCCCGGTCAATACGTGAATCAGGCCGGCCATCAATCCGGTGACAATGACGATCATAAAATTAGTCTGTGCAAACTGCCCGAATCTCGATTCAGAGCAAAGCAAACTTTGCCGATGAATTCCGTGCCTTCAGTATCGAGCTGGCGGGTGGAAACGGCTACACGCTGATTGATGAAAACCGGCTGTTTTCTGCTGTGAATTAAAGATTTAACCCGGGTAGCCGGTGGAATGTTTTCTGTGCCAGGCCCCGGAGGTGGTTGCGATGTCCTCCAGTTTCGGGATTTTTGGTTTCAAGCCGGGTTCGCCAAAGGCTTCTTCGACAGCGGTGATAGGTTTGGGGGCTCGTCCGGGCGCCGCGGTTTTGTTAGATAATGTAGAAATGGTAATGGTATAACTTAACATGAAATAGATTGACTAACTCTAAAAACCAGCCATCATGAGGTCAGTGCTGGCAATGTTTTACGTGAATATGACATGATGAGCACAAAGCGGAAATTCTATAAGGTCTTCTGTGGGCTTGTTTTGTTGCAGGGATTGTTGCTGAACCTGAACGCGGGGGAAAGCCAGGGTGACCAAATCCTTTTTCTTCACCTCAAAATCACGAATAACGTCATCAGTTTGATGGAGTCCACAGCGGCAACCGGGCACCTCAAACCCACAATCACCGCCGAAAAACCAGGTGATCTCTATCTCGAATTAACCTCGACGAACAGCGTCCCGATTTGGACGAATGCGGTGCCCGATCCCCTGTTGCGCCGCTACGAGTACGAGGACCCTGATCATCCCGGGCAATTGAAGGTAAAGGAAGTAAAACTGGACCAGGCCGAATTTACGGTCCGCGTGCCCGGTCGAAAAGAAGCCACGCACCTGAACATTTACCGCCTGGACCCACCGGCGGCCGGATCGGCGGCAGTAGCTTTGACCCGAACCAGGACGCTGTTGGGTGCCTTTGAATTGCGCGTTCCGGAGGGCGTTCGATGAAATCGTCTCGGGTGCTGTTTTGTTGTGTCTGCGTGTGGCTCTTGACCTGCGCGCGGGTATTTTCGCAGGCGACCCTAACCCAGGTTCTCTCGAACGGCCCTCCCGCCAATTGCATCAACATCGTTTTCCTTTCCGAAGGGTACACGGCCGCGCAATTAGGTCAGTTTACTAACGATGCGAAGGCGTTTTTGAATTATCTGCAGTCCGAACCCCCGTTTGATGCGTACCAGAATTATTTCAACGGTTATGCCATTTCGGTCGCTTCCGCCGAGTCGGGTGCGGACCATCCCTTGAGCGGGATTTACCGCAATACGTATTTCAACAGCAGCTTTTACAGTTACGGGATTGAAAGATTGCTCACGATTCCGCCCAATAATCTCGATGGTAACTATGCGGATGGCGCGGGAAAAGTGTACGCGTTGTTGCAGACTTTGATGCCCGAGTACGACCTCGTGGCCGTAGTCGTCAACGATCCCGAATACGGAGGCTCGGGAGGAGACGTACTGATTACCTCGATGAACATCGATTCGGCTGAAATTGCCGCCCATGAACTGGGGCACACGTTCGCCGGGCTCGGTGACGAGTACTCGGATGCCTATCCGGGGTGGGTGCCCTATGAAATGCCCAATGTGACGCAACAAACAAATCGTGCCCTGATCAAGTGGGCTCCATGGATTCTTGGCAGCACACCGATCCCCACACCGGATACTTCTTCGTATACGTCGGTGGTGGGCCTTTTCGAAGGTGCGGAATATCAGACCACCGGCTGGTATCGCCCTCAGCATCTCTGTGAGATGCGTGCCTTGGATAATCCTTACTGCAAAGTTTGTGCGGAAACCCTGGTGAAAGCAATTTACACCAAAATCCGTCCGATAGCATCGAATGCCCCAGCCACCAACGCCACCACCACGCTCGCCAACTCGCAATCGGTTACCTTCAGCGTGGCCATACTCCGGCCGACCGCGTTCAATCTAAACGTCCAGTGGTTCACCAATAACACCGCCTGCAGTGGAGCGACTAATTCTTCCTTCACGGTTTTCACCACCACACTGCCGTTTGGCAGTAATCAGGTCAGAGTTGAAGTCACTGATACCAACCCGGTGGTGCGCACGGATCCCGGCCAGTTGTTGAAAGACAGTCGGTCCTGGCAGGTTCAAATCCTCAGCCCCCACCTGGAATATCAACGGTTGCCAGGCGCGAATGCGTTATCGTGGACCACAAACGCGCAAGGATTTGTGCTGGAATACAAGACGAATCTTAATCCGTTGATTACCTGGCAATCCGCTGGCGCGCCGACTGTGGTCGGTGATCATTATACCTTAAACGATTCCGTTGGTCCGCAAGCAAAGTATT
>JBGPDH010000258.1:0-5485 GCA_041482195.1 Verrucomicrobiia bacterium | reverse complement strand
GTTCAAAGTGTCAACGGTCCGTCGGTGACGGTGATTAAAGGAAATTCTGTTCTTGGAAGCAGTGCGGTTCGTTGTGTCTTTATGAGCACCAATTCCGTGTTAAGCGGATTTACGGTGACGAACGGAGGAACATTGAGTTCGGGAGATGTCTATCTCGACGAGAGTGGGGGCGGCATCTGGACAACGAATAACAGTAGTGCGGTTGTTTCCAATTGTATCCTGATTGGAAATATTGCTGCGGGCATGGGCGGCGGAGAATACAACGGGACCATCTATTACAGTTCGATTATTCAAAATAGCGCCCAGACGGGTGGAGGAGTTGGGTGTTTTGGTCGATCTATCTCGGTGGTGGGCAGTCTTATCGCCAGCAATACAGCTCAGCTGGATGGCGGCGGAGCTTGGGGGGCTACACTGCAAAATTGTAGGGTCCTGCAAAATACCGCATACTACGGTGGCGGAGCTGAGGCAAGCTCGCTCTACGGGTGTCTGGTGGTGAGCAATGTAGCAGGGACAGGTGGAGCGATAGATATCCCCTGGTCGGTGGCGAATTGCACGATTATTGGCAACCGTTCGCTAGTCCTAGACGGTCCGATTCATAACGTCGGTGCGAGAGGAATTGCGAACAGCATTATTTATTACAACACCGGCATAAATGGGAACCCGACGAATTACGAGAGTGACTCCGCAATATACCTCAATTGTTGCATAACACCAATGCCCCCAGGTGATGACAACAGCATTACCAATGACCCCGGATTTATCGATTATACCGGTGGAAACCTTCATCTTGGGTCAAATTCGCCTTGCATCAATTCTGGCAACATTCAGAAAGTCATAACCAACGACTTCGATGGCAATCCGCGCATCGTCGGCGGCACGGTGGACATCGGCGCGTATGAATATCAAACACCGACTTCAATCATTTCCTACGCTTGGCTCCAACAATATAGCCTGCCCACAGACGGCTCGGAGGATTATGCTGACCCTGACGGAGACGCCATGAACAATTACCAGGAGTGGTTTTGCGGCACCGTTCCCACCAACGCCTTGTCGGTTTTGGTATTGTTGCCTCCAACGCCCACGAACAATCCAGCCGGACTGGTTGTAAGCTGGCAGAGCGTATTTACGCCTGGGAGTGGTCACACTTATTTTCTGCAACGCAGCACGAATCTGGAAGCGAATCCTGCGTTCTCTACCATTACGGGGCTTATTTTTAGTCAGGCCGGCACCACCAGCTTTACGGATAAAAAAGCTACTAACAGTGGCCCGTATTTCTATCGCGTCGGCGTGCAATGACTTGGAAAGCTTACCCGCGTCACAGCGGGTTTTGCGAGGTGCTTGACTTCTCCTGTTCGGGGTACAGGCTGGAATTTTTTTGAAATGGAGCCAGCTGCCGGGATTGAACCGGCGACCGACGGTTTACAAAACCGTTGCTCTACCGCTGAGCTAAGCTGGCGCCAACCTCATTTATTACGCGGCCGGCGACAGTTTGGCAAGTCAACGCGCGAGGGCTACCAGATAACGTTGGAAGCGGGTGGCGTCGTCCTTCAGGCCCAGTTCGAGATAGATCTGGTGGAGATTGCTGCAGATCCGTAAGAAAATCCGGCGCGGGCTGATCGGCGCGAGGTATTCCTCGCGCAAATCATAGTTGCCACGCACCAGATAGTGGACGCAATCCGCCTTGGTCAACAGGCGACCGCGATTGAAAACGTCCACGTAGATTTCGCCGCCGGCAGATTGGTGGCGGCAAATAAAGTGTCCCGGCAGGCCGATGCCGGTCACCGGCAGCTGTAGCCGCCGCACCAGCAGCATGTAAAACAGGCAAAGCGTGATGGGATTGCCCGTCCGCCGGTCGAGCACGCGATTCAAGTAGCTGTTGTCCGGTTCGTAATAATTTTTCTCATTCCCCTTAAAGCCGAGTTCCTCAAACAGGTACTCGTTGATTTTTCCCAGCATCGTATTGACCCGTCCGTGGCGGTCCACGCGTTCACGCAACGCGTGGGCATAGCCATCGAGCATGGCCTGATACGCTTCCACGTTGATTTCCGGGAATTGCGTCTGCGCCAGCGACCAGGCGGCGGCTTCCAGATCGAATTCCTCTCCGTGATTCAGGCAAAAAGTGAGAAAAAGATTGTCGCTGGTCTGCTGGTTGACGTGTCGCAGGATTTCCTGGACGCGTTTGCGCAACAACGGGTCGTCGCTGAGGGCGTAGGGTCGCAACCATTCACCCGCGGCGTTGCCTTCGGCCAGGATTTGCTCGCGTACCGCCTGGTAAACCTCCGCGTTTTCGTCACCCAACAGGTTGAGCAAGGCGGCCCGGCGTTCCGGTGTCGCCCTTTTCGCATCACCTTTTTGGATTTTGGAAGACATCTGGCGTTGCTGGCAGTGAACCAAAAGTGCGGTACCAGTCAATAAAATCTGACGCCCACTTGTCCCGTCCCAAAGATTGTCTCAGGCCATGACCTTGCGGGCCAACGCCACCGCACCCGAAGCCGTCTCGGTGTAACCGTCAGCGCCGATTTCCTCGGCATATTTCCGCGTAATCGGCGAGCCGCCGATAATCACTTTGACCTGTCCGCGTACGCCGGCCTGTTTCAGGGCGTCGATGGTGGTTTTCATGGCCGGCATGGTGGTGGTCAGCAGAGCCGACATGGCAACAATATCAGGTTTTTTCTCTTTGATTTTCTGAACAAACTGTCCCGGGGGCACATTGACGCCGAGGTCCACCACTTCAAAACCGGCGCCTTCCAGCATGGCGATCACCAGATTTTTACCGATGTCGTGCAGGTCACCGATCACCGTTCCGATGACGACGCATCCGGATGGGCTGGCGCTCTGGTTTTTGAGCAGCGGCCGGATGGGTTCGAGCGCGCTTTTCATGGCCCGGGCGGCCAGCAACAGTTCGGGCACGAAATAGTCGCGGCATTCAAAGCGCCGCCCCACTTCGGCCATGCCGCGCATCATGTGGTCCTGCACCAGCTTCATGGGGTCCATGCCGGCCGCCAAGGCTTTCTCGGTGGCGGCCCGGGCGTCTTTGGCATTCCCGGTCAGGATGGAATCATACAGCAATTGTTGGTCGTCCATAGGCTTGACAGTGATCTAACGCGACGTTGGTTCAATATGAATAAACCTTATAAGCTCGCCGACGGCCAACCGCCGTTTGGTTTTAATACGCTGTTTTTTGGCGCTTACAATTCGTAATCGGCGGCGACGAATTTGGTCGTATCCACCGTGCCCATCATCTCGTCGATGAACTGGCTTTCCGCGGCCGGCAGTTCTTCAAGGGTTTTTTGCATCCGGTCCAGCCACGGCAGTTCGCGTTTGTGAATTTTGACCCGCCCCTCTTTTTGGGCCTCGCGCAACAATCGAACGGCGGTCAGCCCGGCGGCCTTGCCCGCGTTATAGTGGTCGGGTGCGCTCACGATGACCCGGGCAATGGCCACGGAACTATCCGGTGTCAGGACGTAAGCCTGCGCATCGAGCGCAGCGTCGGAAGCCACCAGCCATTTGCGATATTGCAAGGCGGCATCGCGGCCGTCCGCCAATGCCTGGTTCATCATGCGACAATCGTAAATGAGTTGCTCGACATAAACGGTCGGCGCCATGCCACCCAGCAGTTTGATGTTCTGCACCGATTCATTGCTCCACGTATCACAAGCGGCGGCGGCAATATTCCCCAACGGACTCAGGTGCGCGCAGGCGGCGGTCTTGCCTTCCATGGCCATTGGAAAACCGGTGATGGCCTTTAAAATCACGTTTTCGTAACCGCAATCCTTGCCCGGCCCGACACAACCACATTCGTAGCCTACCAGCGTCCGCACGGCGCTGATGGCGCGCACCACGGCCGCGAACACACGCGGGATCATCTGCTGTTCGGCCAGGACCATGGCCGTATTACCGAAGCCACAGGCCGTATCGCCGGCGCAATGGACGCCGCGTTTATTCGCGATGCGTTGGAGTTCGGTCCAGAGAAACCGCATGTCCCGCACGCCCATGACACACAGGCCGAACATGACTCCGCGAAGATCACCCATCATCAGGGCTTCGTCGTGGACTTCCTTGCCGCCAACCGATTCGATGCTCAACAATTCGGCACCGGCGGCGGCACAGCCGTCGAACGTGGCCAGCATCGCTTCCAGTAGCGGCCCACTGCGCATTCGGGGCGGGCGTTCCATTTCCCGGGTGTCATTCGGGGTGATGCGCAAAACGCTTTTGAGACCGTGCCGCGTGTGCGCTTCCGCCATGCCTTCGAGCAGGATGCGGGACAGTTCGATGCCCCAGGCCGGGTGCTCGGTCATCGGCGGCAAGGTTTCGAATTCGATGACAATCCCCGGTGCCTCGAGTTCCGCGGCGCGGGTCAGGGCGTTCTTAATGATACCCTGATATTGCTCGCGGACTTCCGGCATGGTGGATTCGTCCACGAACATGGGCGGCAGCGTGAAATTCAATTCGGGATAAACGATGCCACCGCCCAGGTTCAGACCAGACCGGGTCATCAAGGGTTTGGGAGCGATGCCGAAACGCAGGTCGGCAGGATCGTTGATCGCCAGTTTGTCAAAACGGTTCATATGCGTGGTCGGTTCCGAAAAACGGAACGCAAATTTAAACCGCACACGGTATCAGAACCGCATCGGTCATGCCATGAACGATTTTTTTATCAGCGGGGACGATGGTCGCCAGCACACCGCCTAATTGAGGACGCGCCGCGTCGCCTTCACCGGCGACAAAGTAATAGGGACACAATCGTACGCGGCCGGTCATGGGCACGACGGCGTTCTGTCCGAAATCGTACCAGTTGGATTCGACTGCTTTCGGTTTTTCATAACGTTGCAACACGAACGGCGAGGTGGAAAAGCTGGCCATGGCCCGGTCCACGGCCGCCGCCCAGTCTTCCTGCGATAGATCGCTGCCGAGATAGACTCCGCGTGCGCCCCAGGCGTGCTCGGAAAAACCGGACACCTTGAGAATCAAATCGCGTTCCCGCTGGGAGAGCGTCTTTAGTTGCCGCCAATCGGTAAGATTCAGTTCAGGAACGGCGGCGTGCGGCGGCAACGGCGCCGGATCCACCAGCCAGGTGTAGGGTACGTTCCGTTTCAACCGGTTGAAAAAAGCCTCACCCAGTTCCTGTCGCCAGAAGTCGCGCAGGTTCCGGTTCCACAGCAATGCAAAGAGCATTTTCTCCTCAAACAGCGGTTTCGGCGGCGGGGTCAGCCGGATTCGTTTTTCCGCGGCCAGTTCAAAAATCCGTTTTGCATCCGGCACGTTGGCCAGGTCGAACAGTTCGAAGAAGCGGTAAACGGCGTCACCGTCAGTGAAGTCTTCAAACTTTGAACTTTGAACTTTGAACTTAGAACTCTGGATCCGGTCCGCCATCCATTCCATTTCCGGCCGATACGTCGCGGCTTCCTCGGAAACCACAATATGGACCTGTTTCGCGTCGCCAAAAATACTTTCAAATCCACGAATCATCCCGTCCGCGCCGCCG
>JBGPDH010000257.1:0-5502 GCA_041482195.1 Verrucomicrobiia bacterium | reverse complement strand
GGCGGCGGCTTCGGCCGGCGTGGCCACAAATTTATGATTGGCCCAAATGTCATAGATGGCCCCGCAGTCCGACGTGACATAGCCATCAAACCCCCATTGCGTGCGCAAGAGATCCGTCAACAGATACGGACTGGCGCAGGCCGGCTCGCCGTTCACGCGGTTGTAAGCACCCATCACACCGCCGACATGGCCTTCACGCACGGCGGCCTCGAATTGCGGCAGGTAAGTTTCGTGGAGATCACGGTTCGACGGGTCAACATTAAAACGATGGCGCTCTGGTTCCGGACCGCTATGGACGGCGTAGTGTTTGGCGCAGGCCACCGCCTCCAGATATTTCGGGTCGTTCCCCTGCAAACCGCGGATGAACGCGACGCCCAGACGCGCCGTCAGAAAAGGATCCTCCCCGTAGGTTTCCTGGCCCCGACCCCAGCGCGGGTCACGGAATATGTTGATGTTCGGCGTCCAGAACGTGAGCCCGTAGTACTGTGCGCAATCGCCGCCATGGGTCAGGACATACTGATTGTGCTTGGCCCGCGCTTCCACGGCGATGACATTCGCTTCCTGGTGAATCAAGGGCGTGTCCCAGGTGGCGGCCATGCCGATGGCTTGCGGGAAGACCGTGGCCACCCCGGCGCGCGCCACCCCATGAAGGCATTCATTCCAGTAATTATACGCGGGAACCCCCAGACGCGGAATGGCCGGCGCGCCATGACGCAATTGCTGCACTTTTTCCGCCAGCGACATCCGGCGGATGAGGTCGTTGACCCGGGTGGTCAGGGCCAATGAGACATCCTTCCAATACAACGGCCCCTGAACGTGGGGCGGCAGCAATGCAGCAATGCCGTTGACTTCCAGCAGGTCGGCCGAGCGCATGGTAACCAGGGAGATGCCGTTGGTGTCTTCCAGTTCAAACGTGTTCAACTCGGCGGCATTGGTGCCATGCCCGATGAAATCAAAGGTGAGTGACCCGAACATATCATTGGTTTGGTCCACTCGCCCGGTAACGAAATAAGCCTTCGCATTGCCGCCGGCCGCGACGAAGAGGTCCAGGTTGCTGGCGATGGTCTGTTGACCGCAAGTGATGTCGAACACGCGTTGGCCGGCATTGGTATAGACGGTTTCCACCATGCCCAGCCGGACGACATAGCTGCCCGGAGCCAGATTGGATACCGTAACCGTAAAATGCGGGCCGGAGATGGACTCGCGAAATGCCTCGGCCATGCCGGGGGGTGCGCCATCAATGGTCACGATCCCATGGACCCAGCTATGAATAAAATCGCCGCTGACCCAGACGCTTCGGCTACAAGCGACGCACGCCTCGTCACCACGCACAACGGCGGGGACTGAGAACCAGCCGGTGAAAATCACCAGTGCAAAAAAAATAGTCCGGTGCATGACAGGATGATTACACAGTCCTCCGCAGGGGCTGCAAATTTATTTTGCCGTCGATTGCCGCAGGCCGACCTGGATAACCGCGTTAAAAGCCGGTTTGGGCTGACCGGCCCGGTCGAAGAGTAGCGGGTAATTGACGCGTCCCCAGGAATTCAGCCAGGAATCCTTGTCCGTCACGCCCCAGAAAGTCACCAGGGCGATATCATGGCGATGTTTGACAAACACACCGAAAATATCGGCGTAGCGTTGAGTCAGCTCCTGTTGGATGGCCGGCGGCAGACCGTTGGTATAGGCGTTGGAGCCGCCCTGATTGGCCATCCCGGTGACTTCCGCCGTGCGCCTGCCACCCAATACATTCACATCCAATTCCGTTATCATTACTTTCACGCCCAGCGCGGCAAACATGGAAATGGTCTCATCTTCGCGTTCCACAGTCGGCCATTTCATATGCACGTGGTCCTGCAAACCGATGGCCGTGACGGGCACGCCTTCGGATTGCAGTTTCTTGATCAAGGCGATGGCGGCGCTGCGCTTGGGTTCGTCCTCCAGGGAAAAATCGTTGTAACGCAAAATGGCGTCCGGGTCCGCTTCATGCGCATATTGAAAGGCCTTTTCAATGTAATCATCACCGATGATCCGGTCCCATGACGATTTGCGCAGCTTTCCTCCGTTTTCGGCCAATGCCTCGTTCACCACGTCCCAGATCTGGATGCGGCCCTTGTAACGGCCGACCACCGTGTGGATGTGGTCGCGCATGCGCTGCAGCAACAATTCTCGATCGGCAGCATTGGTTCCGCTCAGCGGCCGGCCGTTCGCGTCCTGAAAAACCCATTTCGGCGTCTGATTGTGCCAGACGAGTGTGTGGCCGACGATGGTCATGTGATTGCTTTCGCCGAAGGCGACGTATTGGTCGGCCGGTCCGAAGTTATAGCCGTTCGTTCCCGGGTCGGGATGAATGGAAGACCACTTCATGACGTTTTCCGGTGAAATGGAATCAAACTGCTTCCGGATGATGGCGGCGCCGTTGGCATCTTCGCCGGAGAACTGCGCTTGATTGACGGCGACGCCGATCCGGAAGTCATTCTGGTAGGCTTCCTTCAGCGTGGTTGCTGCTGAAGTCTTTCCGGTGATACCGCCGGTCAACAGACCGGTGGTGGCGAGCCAGGCGATGCTCGCCTGGATGAATCTTTTGCTCATGGTAATTAAGTGGCGGCCGGATTTTGCGATGCGAATTTTTTGCGACGTTCGAGCAGCTCGTCCTGAATGCGCATATTCATGGACTTGCCGATCGGATAAATCACCAGGCAAACCAATCCAATCACAAATGGAATGGCGGGGTAAATGGTCGAGCAAAGGCGGATACCCATCAACGCATGCTCCGATTGGGGCACGTTGGGGACGTAACCGTAAGCGGCGAGCAACCAGCCGGCGAGAGCGCCGCCAAGGGCGAGCCCGGCCTTCAGCGCGAAGACGATGCCCGCGAATACCAACCCGGTGGCCCGGCGCGAATTTTTCCATTCCGAATAGTCGGCAACGTCGGCCATCATCACCCAAAGCAGCGGAACCGTCGGGCCCCAGCCGAGCGGCCACAAAATGCTCAGCACGAACATCAGGCCCATCGAAGTAGGCGTGACAAAGTAGACCAGCACGGTGGCAATGGTTGTGACCGCCATCCCGCCGATGAAAACCGCCTTTTTGCCAAAGCGGTCGGAAAGCGGCTTGGAGAACATGATGCCGACAATCTGAATCAAGCTGCCCAGCGTCATGAAGAAGGAGAGGCCAACCGCCGAGGCATTGGAACCATCGGGCTTCACGATGAGGCCGAGGGAATCCAGGGCGGATTTAAAACCGGTAACTCCGCCGGCGCCTATCGAAGCCAGGCCGACCTTGTCGAGAAACCCCTTGATTGAGTCCTGATCCAGGTAATAGGCGAAATAGTAGTTCAAGGCACTGCCGCGCAAGACCAACGTAGTGAAAACCAGCAGCGTGAGGATGAACATCACAATCCATGGTTTGCAGGTTAATACGTCCTTCAGGTCGTCGCGCAGGGATGACTTCTGTTTCGGATCGGGCTGTACCCGTTCCCGCGTATTGAAGGCCGTAATCAGGTAACACCCGATCATAACCGCGCCGAATATGCCCATGGTAATGGCCCAGCCTTTGGCGCTGGTGCTGCTGCCACCGCCGAATTTCGCGACCAGTGGCAGAACCAGGGCCTGGATTAAAAACTGCCCGCACATGGCCGCGACAAAGCGATAACTCGCAATACTGGTGCGTTCGCTGGCATCGGGCGTCATCACCCCCATCAATGCCGAATAGGGTGTGTTGTTGGCCGAGTAAAGTATCATGACCAATGTGTAAGTCAGATAGGCATAAATCAGCTTGCCGGTGGGCCCGACATCGGGCGTTATGTAAACCAGCCAAAAAACGACGCCAAAGGGGATGGCCGTGAACAGCACCCAGGGCCGGAACTTGCCCCAGCGGGTTTTCGTGCGGTCGGAAAGGGCGCCGATGACCGGGTCAATGACTGCGTCGCCCAACCGCAATATCAGGAACATAAAGCCAAGTGCCACGCCCGAAAGCCCCACCGTGTCCGTATAAAAACGGGTCTGGTAGAGGATCATCGACATGAAGAAGAAATTGGTGGCGACGTCTCCCAGGGAGTAACCAGCCTTTTCCCGGAAGGAGAGTTTTTGGTGGAATACTTCAGCCATAGTTTGTACGAGTTGTTGGGTTCAGTTCGTTAATTCCAAAACAGTTTCTGCCAACCGGCGTCGTGCGAAGCATCGTCGGCGGTAAGTTCAAATTCGCTGGGAAGGGCGACGCATTTCATGTAAAGGCGCTAACTTGCTAGGGATTCCAGGATTCTGTCAAGCGGAACTGCCTTCACTTTCCTACGATGGCGAAATCTGAAGCAATTCAATTAATCCCGTAGCCCGTCCCGCGATGCGGGATTGTTCGCGCCATATTATTGCCCTTTTGTTTGATTTGCGCCGACTGACGTCGGCGGCTACACCTTTTCTAAAAAGGCTCTAAACACGTAGGAATTCTAGTGTAAACGGCAAAGGGGCGGATGCATCGCGGTGGGATGGCTTATTTTGTCACCGTCAAAATCACCTTCTGCAAATCGGCGTCAGCGGATGAATTGCCGACCATGATTTCGAAATCGCCGGGTTCGACCACGTATTTCATATGGATATCGTAAAACGCCAGTGATTCGGGGGTAATGGGCAGTTCCACGGTCCGGCTTTCGTTGGGACGCAGCAAAATTTTCTGGAACCCTTTCAATTCCTTGACCGGCCGGGTGACGGAACTGACGCAGTCGCGAATATACAGTTGCACGACTTCGGTCCCGGAGCGTTTGCCGGTGTTCCTGACGTCCACCCGGACGCTGGTGGACTGGCCAACGCGGATGTTTTTCTTCGTCAACCGGACATTCTTGAAGGCAAACGTCGTGTAGCTCAGGCCAAAACCAAACGGATAAAGTGGTGTCGCAGTGTCGAAGAGGTAGCCGCGCCGCGCGGACGGCTTATGATTGTAAAAGGCGGGAAGGTGGCCCGCCGAACGGGGAATCGTGATGGGCAGTTTGCCGCCGGGGTTGTAGTCGCCAAACAGGACGTCGGCGACCGCGTGCCCGGTTTCCTGGCCCAGATACCAGCATTCAAAAATCACCGCCACGTTTTCCTGGAGATACTGGACGGACAACGGACTGCCGTTGAACAGGAACACGATGACCGGTTTCCCGGTGGAAAGCATGGCTGTGACCAGGTCCTGTTGCTGTCCAATCAGCCTTAGCCCGGTGCGGTCACCCATGTGTTTTAGCGACCACGCCTCGCGTGAGGTCTGCTCGTTGCCGCCAATGGCCAGCAGGATGACATCCGCATTTTGGGCGACCTTGACGGCTTCGTGAATCTGTCGGTGGTCTTCCTCCGGCTGGCTGGCCGTCACCAAATCCTGGTTCCAGGAACCGCCCACGGTGATTTTACAGCCCTCCGCGTAGGGCACCTGGACCCGGTCGCCCACCTTGGCGCGAATGCCTTCCAGCAGCGAGGTGTAAAATTTGGGGCGACAGCTGTTGCCGCCGAGTATTTCGCGGTCGGCATTGGGGCC
>JBGPDH010000256.1:0-5516 GCA_041482195.1 Verrucomicrobiia bacterium | reverse complement strand
TGCACGACCCGGAATTAATCATTCTGGATGAACCGACTATCGGCCTCGACCCTCATCAAATCCGCGCCGTTCGACAGTTGATCAAGAGCCTGGCGCGCGCCCACACGGTGCTCATCTCAACCCATATTCTTCCCGAGGCGGAAATGACGTGCAACCGGATGCTGATCATGTACGACGGGAAGATTCTCGCCGCCGATACTCCGGAAAATCTGCAGCGGCTGGTGGCGGGAAAAAGTCAAATCATCGTCGAACTCGCTGTGCCCGTTGCGACCTTGCGCGAGTGTTTGGCGCAAATGCCTGAGATTGAACATTTTGACGTGTCGGCTAGCGAAGGCGAATTCCAACGTTGCGCCATAACTCCACGCGACGGATTGGATTTACGACCCATGATCTTCGCGCTGGCATTGAAAAAAGGCTGGGTATTGCGCGAGTTGACCCGCAATCGCCATTCCCTGGAGGATATTTACGTCCAGGTGACCCAGCCGGTGGAAGAAGAGGAAGAAAGCTGATGCGAATTTTTCTGACGCTCACACGACGGGAACTCGGGGCATTTTTCGTTTCGGTCACGGGTTACGTCATTATTGCGGCGGTGACGCTGCTGATCGGCTGGAGCTTCGTGGTCCTGATGACCAACCTCGGCAGCGACCCGTCGCCCCTGCCGGTAACGGAATTATTTTACCGGACCTATTTTTTCTGGCTCATCGTGTTGCTCTCGGCGCCGATCATCACGATGCGGCTGTTCGCCCTCGAAAAATTTTCCGGTACGTTCGAGACCCTGATGACCACGCCGGTAAGCGATTTACAGGTGGTCGCGGCCAAATTTGCGGCGGCGACGTTTTTTTACACGGTCATGTGGCTGCCGATGTTGCCGTGTCTCTTTGTGGTCCGGCATTTTACGAACCAGCCCGGCACGCTGGATCCCGGGACCGTCGGCGGTATGTACCTGGGCGTGTTTCTGGTGGGCTGTCTTTTCCTGTCCCTGGGCTGTTTTGCCTCGGCCCTGAGCCGCAGCCAGATGGCAGCGGCGATGATCAGTTTTGTATTGGGCGTCAGCCTGTTTTCGCTGGGTTTTCTGGCCCAGGCGATTACCGCAGCCGTGCAATGGCGGGCACAACTGCTCTCCTATTTCGGGTTATTTGATCAGATGAACGATTTCGCACGCGGTGTGGTGGACACCCGCACGGTGATTTTTTATGTCAGCCTCACGTTGTTTTTTTTGTTTTTGACCTTGCGCGTCGTGGAAAGCCGGCGTTGGAAATAAAATGACTGCCAGCCCCAAACTCCCGCCTAGTTTCACTCCCGGCCGCCGATGGAAAATCGGGTTTGACGTGGTGGTGCGCACGGCCCTGGTGCTGGCCGTGGTCGTCATGGTCAATTATCTCGGCAGTCTTTTCACAAAACGGATTTACCTCAGCTCCCAGACCCGCATTAAAATTTCCCCGCGCACCGTGGATGTCCTCCGCTCCCTGACGAACCAAGTCACCGTCACGTTGTATTATGACACCCAGGAAGATCTTTACCCGACTATTCTGTCCCTGCTCAATGCGTATCGCGCAACCCGGCCGGACGATATATCGATCCGCATCGTGGATTACGTGCGTGACCCGGGCGAAGCGGAGAAGATCAAGACGCAATACAAACTCAATTCACCGAACGATAAAAACCTCATCATTTTTGACAGTGGCAGCGGGCGATTGCCCAAGATTATCCCCGGCGACGCTCTGGCCAAATACACCTACGAACAAGTTCCCAATGAGAAGGAACGAGAATTCCGGAAGAAACCGGTCGCGTTTTTGGGCGAAATGATGTTCACCTCCGCTTTGCTCGCGCTGGAGAACTCCAAGCCGTTCAAGGCCTACTTTCTGGAGGGCCATGGCGAACCGTCCCTGGCCGACAGCGGCGAGGCCGGCTATTTGAAATTCGCTGCCGTCCTGGGTCAGAACTATGTTGAGGTGGAGCCGCTGGTCTTGCTCGGTGACACGTCCATACCGGACGATTGCAATCTTCTCATTGTTGCCGGCCCTCAGACCATGCTGTTAAACCTGGAACTTCAAAAGATTGAACAATACCTTTCACAAGGCGGGCGGTTATTCGTGCTGCTGGATTACTCTTCCATCCGGCATCCGACGGGCCTGGAAGATATTCTGCGGCACTGGGGCGTGAACGTTGGCAATGACGTGGTGCAGGATCCTGGGCAGACATTGTCCGGATCCGATGTGGAGGTTTACAACTTCAGTCAACATCCGGCGGTCAATCCCTTGACCGGATCCGGGCTGGAAATGATTCTTCCGCGGCCGGTCAGCCACATTAACTGGCAAAATCCCCCCGCCGACGCACCGAAGGTGGACGAATTGGCCTTTTCCGGGTCCGATTCTTTGCTGCTGAATCAGCACGGCCTGCCGCCGCGCAGTTATCCACTCATGGCCGCCGTTGAACAAAATGAGGTAAAAGGCCTGGCCACCACCCATGGCGGTTGCCGGATAGTCGCGGTGGGCGATTCGATTTTTCTCAGCAACCGGGTCATCGATGCCCTGGCCAATCGCGATTTTGCCGGGTACGCGGCTAATTGGCTGCTGGATCGACCGACCCTGCTTAAAGGCATTGGCCCGCGACCCGTCGTTGAATTTCGGCTGGTCATGACACGACAGCAACAACGCCAGGTGCACTGGCTCTTGCTGGGGGCACTGCCCGGCGGCGCGTTGATGCTGGGAGGCCTGGTCTGGCTGCGCCGCAGAAAATAATGAATTCGAAAAACACCCTGATCTGGCTGGTCATCGCCGCGGCTTTGTTCGCGTTTATTTTCGCGTTCGAACATTTCCTCCGGCCGAATACGACGGAATCCTTGGCTGTGCTGCCGGACTTACAACCCTCCTCCGTCACCAGCATTCAAGTCATTCCTGCCAATGCGCTGGAAATCCGCGCCGACCATACGAATGGTACCTGGCTCCTGACCAAGCCCATTGCCTATCCGGCCCAAACCACCGCCATCGAAACCCTGCTGGCCGCGTTGCAGAAACTCACGCCCGCCGTCCGTATCAGCGCCGGCGAGCTCCATGAACAGCGGAGTGCAGAAGCGGATTACGGTTTTGAAACACCGCAAATTTCGATCGTTATTGAAACCGGCGACCAACGCTGGGAACTCAAGATTGGCAACAAAACCGCGCCCGGTGACCAGGTGTTTGTGCGGCTCGTCGGCAAGGACGGTGCGTTCGTCACGGATGCCGATTGGCTTAAATACCTGCCCCGATCGGCCAACGATTGGCGCGACACGGCGCTCGTGGATTTTGCCGGCCGGACACCCGATTTGATTATTCTAACCAATGGCACGAAAGTCATTGAACTTCATAGCAACGCTACCAATCATCTCTGGCAGATTACCCGACCACTGGTGGCCCGCGCCAACAGCGGTCGGATTACCGAAGCACTCCAACGGCTGCAAACCGCGCGGGTTTCGCAATTTGTCACCGACAATCCCAAATCCGATTTGTCCTCCTATGATCTGCAACCTGCCGACCTTGATTTGTGGCTCGGCCACGGAACCAATTTTGCCACCGGGATACATATTGGCAAAAGCCCCACCAATGATTCGTCGCTGGTTTATGCCCGGCATGACGGCTGGAACAGCATCGTCACCACCGCCAGGGAACCGCTGGCCTCGTGGTTCGGGGCGGTCAATGACTTTCGCGATCCCTATCTGGTTGAACTGTCCGCTCCCGTGGCTGAAATTCAAGTGCGCGGGACGAACAGTTTCACCCTGCAACGACAGGGAACAAATGACTGGCGTGTCGTCGGCGAAAAGTTCCCTGTGGACATGACAAGTGTGCAAAGTTTTCTCGAAATCCTCGCCAACCTGCGGGTGGCCGAGTTTATCAAAGATGTCGTGACCGCGCCCGATCTGCCGGCTTATGGGTTGGCCACACCGGCTTGGCAGATTACTTTACTTTCATCGGCCGGCGACACCAACAGCGTCATCGTACGATTGTTGTTTGGGGGGACACAAACCAATGAAGTGTTTGTGCGGCGCGGGGATGAGGATTTTGTTTATGCCATCCCGCTGGAAGAATTCAATCAGTTGCCGCAAGCCAGTTGGGAGCTTCGCGATCGGCGGATATGGAATATTTCAGAAACGGACGTGGCGCAAATCACCATCCGCCAGGGCGGTCTAACCCGGCAGATTGTTCATACTGGACTCAACCAATGGTCGCTGGCACCCGGCTCCCAAGGCATCATCACTCCGGCCGCCATCGAGGAAACCACCCATCGGTTTGGCGAGCTTACCGCCGCCGCCTGGCTCGCCCATAACGCGGCCGAATGCCAGAAATTTGGGTTCAAACCTGAAAATCTGTCCATCACGCTCGAACTTAAAAACGGCAGCCGCCACACCGTGGAGTTCGGCATCACCGGCTCGCAAACCGCCGTGGCGGCCGTGACCCTGGACGGGGAACGGTGGGCGTTTGTATTTCCGCCCGTGCTTTACCAGTTTGTCTCGAGTTATCTCTCGCTTCCGGCCCCGCCAGGCGGGACTCGCTGATATGCGCAATCCAACAGGCTTCTGGCGGAGGTGCCGGACGCTGTTCCGCCATTTCCGCCAATGGTCCATTTTCCTGTTTGTCCTTTTAATTGGTGCGCTGGTCTGGCTGAATCGAATCGGGCTGCCGGATTTTCTGAAGCAACCGCTCGTCGAAAAGCTCCGGGCACATGGTGTTGAACTGGAATTTGCCAGCCTCCGCCTGAGCCTCTGGCGTGGACTCGTGGCCGACGACGTTCACATCGGTCGGACCGAAAAAAACGAGAGCCCGGCTCTCTCGCTCCGACAGGTTCAATTGCGGTTGGATTATCCAGCCCTGCTGCATCGTCACCTGCAGATTGACGGTCTTGTCCTGCGCGAAGGCAAGTTAGTCTGGCCGTTATCACCCACCAATATGTTGGTGCTCGATCAGGTCCGATGCGATTTGCGGTTTCAGACCAACGATACCTGGTCGCTCGATAATTTCCAGGCTGCGTTTGCCGGCGCAAAACTCACCTTGTCGGGCGACATCACCCACGCCTCGGCCCTGCGCAACTGGGACGTTTACCGCGGTCAAACGACCAACACCTCCACGTGGCGGGCTCGGGCCGATACATTTGCCGGCACGCTTCGCCGGATTCATTTCGCCGGAACCCCCCAGCTGAATCTGAATATCAACGGCGACGCACGGGACCTCCATTCGTTCCGGGTTCATCTGATGGTGAATGGCACCGGTATTGACACCCCGTGGGGGCGTGCAGCCACGATCCAACTGACCACCAGGCTGATGACGTTCAACGGCGCGCCGGCAAACACCACCTCCGCCCGGGGTTGGTGGACGAATCTTCAACCGTACCGGATCGATTGGACCGCAGAGGTGGAAGGCTTGGAATCAGATCAACTGAATGCCGGGAGAGCGAAATGCAGCGGGTTCTGGCGCGCGCCGGAACTGACCGTGACGAATTTGTCTGCCGAATTGGGCGGCGGCGGGCTCGAGGCCGGCGCAAGG
>JBGPDH010000255.1:0-5532 GCA_041482195.1 Verrucomicrobiia bacterium | reverse complement strand
CAATTTGGAGCAAACGGCTAGTTTGTCTGGCGGATCATGGGCCACGGAGACGAACTATCCGTCTGTGGTGGGCAGTAATAACGTGATTACCAACACATCCACGGCCACCGCTACATTTTACCGGTTACACAAGCCGTAAGATTTTCTGCGGCGACGAGGTTTGAAATGGAATCATTCTGCAGTGGCTACCCGTTGCCACCGCCCGGTGTTGTCCATCTGATGGGTCAGCGCAAACAGCGGACGCCATTAAACAAAACATGAAGCCATTGGCAATCATGCCTGGCGCTTGCGAATCATCTTGAATTCTGCTGCGGAAGTGCGGATATTTACACGTGCTATGATTTTTGCCGGTTACTTTCGTCTTCGAAGTCTTGTTTCAAAATTTTCCTGGCTGGCACTGACCTGTGTGACTGCGGTTTCAGCTTTGGCGGATTATCCGATCGTATCCCAACGCTATGCGGCCGACCCCACCGGCCTCGAGTACAACGGGCGGATTTATATCTATTGTTCCGACGATGACGACAACACAGGGCTCAGCTATATCATGAATTCGATCACCTGTTTCTCGACGGATGATCTGAAGAACTGGACGGACCACGGGGTGGTGTTCCGAGTGCCGAAAAACGCCGGGTGGGCGAACCTTTCCTGGGCGCCTTCGGTGATTACCAACAACGGGCTGATTTACATGTATTTTGCAAACGGCGCAACGAGCATCGGCGTGTCCACGAGCAGTGTGCCCACGGGACCATTTGTCGACGCCCGGCGCAGCGCCCTGATCACTTCGTCCACACCGGGCGCGGCCACGGCGTCACAGTGGTATTTTGATCCGTGCGCGTTCATTGACGACAACGGCCAGCCGTATCTCTATTTTGGCGGACAGTATCCGACCAACGCGCGCGTCATCCTGCTCAGTACCAGCATGACCAACGTCATCGGCTCGGCGTCGCCGGTGTTCGCGACGAACTTTTTCGAGGCGTCCTACATGAACAAGCGCGGCGGCACCTATTATTTCACTTACTCAACCACCGCGTCTGCCGGGTTGGTCATCGGCTGCGAGACCAATTCCAATCCCACCAACGGGTTCGTGCCGCAGGGACCGGCGCTGCCCAACCCGCCGCAAAACGTGAACAACAACAACCACGCGTCCATTTTCAGCTACCAGGGGAATTGGTACATCGCCTATCACAACCGCGCGGTGGCACTGCAGAACGGACTTTCCCCGTCCGCGGCAGTTTATCAACGCAGTATCTGTCTTGATCAGGTGAACTTCAACGCGAACGGAACCATGCAGCAGGTCACCCCCACCACGGACGGACTCACGCAGTTGAAAAACCTGGATCCATTCAACCAGGTCGAAGCCGAAACCATCGCGCAGGAGAGAGGCATCAAAACCGAGGTTTGCAGCGAGGGTGGGTTGGATGTGACTTCCATCACCAATGGCAGCTGGATTCGGGTCCGGGGCGTTGACTTCGGCACGGGTGCGTCAACGTTCTTTGCGCGGGTCGCCAGTGCAGGCAGTGGCGGCAACATCGAGCTGCATCTGGACACTCTCGCCGGAACTCTGCTGGGCACCTGCGCCGTCCTGCCTACGGGCGGCTGGCAAACCTGGGTGAACGCCTCTTGCAGCCTGGCTGCTGTGACGGGCGTCCACGATCTTTACTTCAAATTTACCGGCGGCGCAGGAAACTTGTTCAACGTGAATTGGTGGCAGTTTGAAACCTGCTCCCCGTACATCCAGTTGCGCATACCCGCCGCGGCAACGGAAGGAGACACGCTCGCCGGACAGGGAAGCCTCAGCATCGCGATCCCGCTGACGAACGACCTGGTCGTGCACCTGAACTCGAACAATACCAACCTGGTGACTGTGCCCGCGTCGGTCGTCATTCCTGCCGGGCAAAGCAACGCCACGTTCGATTTGACGATTATCGATAACCCCTTATTAGACCTGGACCAGATGGCAACCATCACTGCGACCTCTCCCGATTGTAGCTACCAGGCGATGATGACAGTTCATGACAAGCAAACGGCAACCCTGTCTGTCAGCCTACCGGCCAGCGCTTCCAAATCTGATGGAACGCTGGTCAATGCCGGATCCGCGAGCGTTGGAACTGCCGTCGGCGAAAACATTACCGTCTCTCTGGCTTCAAGCGACTCTTCGAAGTTGGTTGTTCCGTCCACCGTCATCATTTCCAATGGCCAGACGTCGGCGGTCTTCAACCTGAATCTGGTAAACAACAATTTAATCGACGGACCACAAAATGTCAGTGTCAGCGCGCATGTCACGAATTGGATCGACGGATCGGCGTCCATGACCATACTGGATGTCAATCCTCTGCCGGATCATTTTGCCTGGAGCATCGTGTCCTCGCCTCAATACGCTGGCCACCCGTTTATCGTCACCAATACCGCACTGGACAGCACTAATAATCAAGTGAATTACATGCTGTCGGTCAACCTCAACGCTTGGGCGCCGAGTCCAGCCCCGGCCAGCCGGACCCTTCTGGGTTCTCCCGGTGCCCAGGACTTCTATTCCGGTAACGGTGAAGCTGTTGCGGGTTATTCGTTCACCCCCAACACCAACCTGGTGGCGACGGCCGTTCGCTCCTATTTCGGGGACAAGGTCGAGCTGTGGACTGACAGCGGGGTGTTACTGGCAGCGCAGGGTGTGGCGAGTGTTGAAGGCACGTGGGTGGAAACGCCCTTGACCAATGCGGTGGTGTTGCTGGCCGCGGTGACGTATCGGGTGGGGGCCCACATAACCAATAACGGCACTCTCTATTGGGACAACAACCTGCAGGCGACGTTCCCGGATGGGACCATCAATGCCAGTTGGAGCGTAGGGGGTGATACTTTCCCGAACGTGCCCGACAGCGGACAGTACCTGGTGGATTTGCGGTATGGCTCCAATGTCGTGTCTGTTCCCCTCAATCCGGTCGTATCGGGAAATTTCAATTCTGGCCGATGGTCCGGCGCTCTGACAGTACTGCAGCCTGCGGCCGGTGTGACTCTGCAATCGAGCATTCCCGGGCACTCCGGTCAGAGCCTTCCTTTCGACGTGGTTAACGCGCCGAAACTGACCATTCTGGCGGTGGGCGGTTCGGTGGTGATTTCCTGGCCGACGGTTCCGGCGGGGTTCAATTTGGAGCACACCTCTAATTTGTCGGCCGGGCCATGGACCGGTGTGACGAACACTCCAGCAACTGTAGGCGGCTATTATCTCATCACCAACACGCCAGCCGGGACTGCCACGTTTTACCGGTTGCGAAATCCGTAAGATTTTCTGCGGCGATGGGCTTTGAAATGGAATTGTTGGTCCCCGGCTGATTCCAGGGAAAGACATTGGTTCAATCACTGCGGCAGGAAGTTGGCGTCCTTTTCTTCTACGTAATGCAAGCCATGGATCCGGCGTTGGCCAACCAGCAAAATTGCAAAGCCGACCCATGAAGTGGTCGCCAGGACCAGCGCCACCGGCAACAACGTATGTGAATTAAAAATGCCGATGCTGGCCGAGGCCAGGCCCGAAACGCCGATTTGCAGGAATCCCAGCATGGCCGACGCGCTGCCGATGTTGCGGTCGAATGGCACCAGCGCCAGGGCCGCTGCGTTGGGAAAGGCCAGGCCCAGACTCGACAACGCGATGAACAGCAACACGAGTGTCGCCGGCAATCCGAACCAGCCGAAAAACGTCCCAATCAGCAGCAACGTCGCCGTCGGGCATTCAATCAGCAACATCGCGCGAAAGAGCTGTTGGCTGGAAAACTTGCGCAGCAGGTGGATGTTTAGCTGATTGCTGCCGATAAAACCCACGGCCAGCCCGGCGAAGATGGCGCCGAATTGTCTCGCGCTCACGTGAAACACTTCCATGAAGACAATGGGCGAACTGGCGACATACACCAACAGGCCGGAAAAGGAGAAGGAGCCGGCCAGCGTGTAGGTGAGAAACTGCGGCTCACGCAGGACCGCGGCATAATTCCGCAGGATCGGCATCGGTCGCAGTGAAATGGTGCGGTCCGGCTTGTGGCCTTCCGGCAAAACCCAGCGTGTCACCAGCAGCATAACCAGAACGAACGCCGACAGGATGATGAACACCCATTTCCAGCCGAGATGGGTGGACACGAAGACGCCGGTGCTCGGCGCCAGCAGAGGTGAGGCGCCAATAATCAAAATCAGCAGGGAGATGATTTTGGCGGTTTCGTTGACATGAAAAAAATCGCGCACCATGGCCATGGCCGCGATGCCTGCGGCGCAGCCGCCGACCGCCTGAACAAAACGCATGGCGATAAGCCATTCCACGGTTTGCGAACCCAGGCACAGCATCGAGGCGGCAATGAACAAAATGAGTCCCGCGTACACCGGTGGCTTGCGTCCGAACCGGTCGAGCAGTGGTCCATAAAACAACTGGCCGGCGGCCAGACCGGCAAAATAACTGGAGAGCGAGAGGGAAATCCGTGCCGTGGACGTGTGCAAGGCCGCGGCCATCTCGGGAAACGCCGGCAGATACATATCAATCGCAAACGGACTGATGGTGGCCAGCGCGCCCAAAATGGCGATGATGAGACGGCGATTATGTGATTGGGACATAAATGGGAGCGGACAACTTCCCCGGGGAATGATAGTGGAAGCATCCATGGGTGAATTCAATGAATTTTTGGCGGTGGGACAACCAGGTGGGTCGAGGCTACTGCTGAACCGGTCCTGGTGCGTCACGAGCAAGTGGCGATGGCTCGCGCTGATGCCCATACCGTCGAAAATCTGAATTATCCGCGTCATCAGCGGTTTTAGTCCTGGTTCCACCGGTTTCCAATCTTGACCGCGTGGCTGACCGGGCATAAGCAATGCGTATGAAGATCTGCCTGTTCGGCATTTCCGGCATCGCCCCCGGTAAACATAATCTCAAAGATCCGCGGCTGGACCAGGTTCATCAACTGGTGGAGGCGCAGAAAAAGGCTTATGCGCAGGTGGACGTCGTGCCGGAAAAGGAGTTGCTGACTGCTGACGCCATTCTCACCAGCCACGCCGCATTGAGTGATTTGTTGATGAAGGACCTTGATTTCGTGGAAACGCGGATGGGTCGCGACGCGGACGCAGCGGAGAAGGCGGCATTGCTGAAGCTCGCCAATGCGCTGGTCAGCGAGCAGCCCGTTTTTGCCGCCGGCCTTACGGAGGGCGAGCTGGAGATGGTCTCGGCGCACAATTTTTATTCGAACCGGCCGGTGGTGGTGGCCACCGAGGCTGAACTGGCGGCGACGGATTCGCTATTGGTGCGGGCTTTTGCCGAGAGCGGCTACATCAGTTTTCTGACGGTGGGCGGCAAGGAAAACCGGGCGTGGCCGATACGCGCCGGCCTGACGGCGTGGGAAGCCGCGGGAACCATTCACTCGGACATCCAACACGGCTTCATCCGTGCCGAGGTCATCAGTTTTGCCGATCTGGTGGCGGCGGGCGGCGAGTCGCAGGCCAAACGAGCGGGCAAACTGCGATTGGAACTCAAGACCTACGTGGTGCAGGATTACGACGTGGTAAACTTCCGGT
>JBGPDH010000254.1:0-5632 GCA_041482195.1 Verrucomicrobiia bacterium | reverse complement strand
TGCTCTTCACGTCCTGCGGCGTGACATAACCGCGTCCGCGCAAAAAGGCGAACGCCTTGCCCGCAAGCGTGAGCGCGATGGTCGCACGCGGCGAGGCGCCGAGCTGGATGAAGTCCTTCACTGCAATCTTGTATGTGTCCGGCTCGCGCGTGGCGCAGACGAGGTCCACGATGTATTCCTTCACTTTGTCGTCCATGTAAATGTCGTTGATGACTTCGCGCGCGCGCAGGATTTGCTGCGGTTCGACGACGGCGGTGGCGACCGGCGTGCCGGAAGTGCGCGCAATGACCTCGAGGATCTGGCGTTCCTCGCCGCGCGATGGGTAGCCGATCTTGAGCTTGAGCATGAAGCGGTCCACCTGCGCCTCGGGCAGCGGATACGTTCCCTCCTGTTCGATGGGATTCTGCGTCGCCAGTACCAAAAACGGTTCCTCCAGCTTGAAAGTCTGCTCGCCGATGGTGACCTGTTTTTCCTGCATGGCTTCGAGCAGCGCGCTTTGCACCTTGGCCGGCGCCCGGTTGATTTCATCCGCCAGAATCAGGTTGGCAAAGATCGGCCCCTTGCGCGTGCTGAAGCCGCCGAATTGCGGATTGTAAATCTGCGTGCCGATGACGTCGGCGGGCAGCATATCGGGCGTGAATTGCAGGCGCGCGAACTTGACGCGGATGCAGGCGGCGAGGGATTTGACCGAGAGCGTTTTAGCCAATCCCGGCACGCCTTCCAGCAGCACATGGCCGTTGGCGAGCAGGCCGATGACGAGCCGCTCGACCAGGTATTGCTGGCCGACGATGACTTTGCCGAGCTCGGCAAAGAGCGGATGGGTGAAGGCGCTGGCTTCTTTGACTGTTTCGTTGATGGCAGAGATTCCGGTGTTCATTTTTTCAGTGATTGTTACCGATGGACACAAAACCGCGGACGACGTTCAAGCGAAATGTTGTTCAGGCACCCGGCAGGACTTCCACCTGCTTTGCCGGCAACCAGCCAATGCGGCCGGAACCGTCGGCCACTTGCCACCAGTTGTCACGGCGGTTCAGCACAGGCAATTCCGCGCCACTTTGCGCCTTGAACGCGTCCTGCGCCTCCGCGAATGGCCCGCTGCGCGCCGTCGCTTCCGTTTCAATGACCACCGCGACTGGTTTCGAAAAGTGAATCGTGGCCGCCGCGCAGAGGGCGCCGCAGGATAAAATGGTGAGAACGACGATCCCGGAAGTCAGGCGGCGCAGCCGCGGTCGCCAGGCAGGCTGCATTTGCCTCAAAGCCAACAGGATGAACGTGAGCCAGAAGGCGACGGCCGCCAACGTCGTCCATTCGTTGAGCGTCAAAATACCGAGCCCTCCCGCCAGGCGGGACCAACCGCTGCCTCGCAAGGTCGGGCCAGTCACCTGATTGCGCACGAAATCCAGATTGGCCCGGACTTCGTCATCGCGCGGCGCGAGCAATTCCGCCCGCCGGTAGGCGGCGATGGCGCGGCCCGGCTGTCCCAATTTGAATTCGGCGTTGCCGTAATTGAACCAAAGGGCCGGTGACACCGCCCCAGTTTGCAGGATTGTTTCGTAAGCGGCGGCGGCCGCAGCAAATTTGCCTTCGGCATAAAGCTTGTTCGCGGCGGTGAAATCAGTCGTGACGTCCGCGGCCAAAAGGTTTCCCCCCACCATCAGGATGGCGAGCGTAGCGGCGGTCGGCAGACCGCCGCATTTACAAAAAATGCAGCTGCCGGCTTTCTGCCGAAAGCCGCTACGTTCGATTGGCCGGAGGAATCTTAAAATATCAAATCCGATTTTCATGCCTTCAATTGCAGGAGTTCACCGACGGCTTTCTCAAACTGTTCGACCACGGAATTCAGCTCCGCGCTCCCGCGAATGGGTGCGTAACGCGCCTGATTGCAAAGCTGGAACAATTCACGTAGATCGCTCAAGACTGGCTCCGGCGCACCCAGCGGCGCCAATCGTTCCTCAATCACCGCTTCCGTAATGGACGTCGCCGGTAAATCCAGGCATTCCCCCAATTGCTCCTGAAGCAGACGAAATAACGTCGCAAAAAATTCGTCGGGCTGGTTGGCTGCGGCGGATTGGCGTAACTCGTTCAACCCCTCGCGGATCAACCGGGTGACCAGCCGCTGTCGTCGCAGCCGTGGATTGTTCGACAGACTGTCTGCGCGTCGGCGCCAGACCACGGTAGCGAGCCACGCGAGCACCGGCACAGCCTGCAAGGCCAAAAACACCGGCCGGGTAACCAGGGGCGGTCCGGCCTGACCGAGCACACCCGGATCGTTTTTGATGGGCAAAATGTCTTCCGACCTGACCGGACTTTGCGGACCGGCGGTGGGATTGGCCGCGATAGTCGGCACGGGTGTGGATCCTGCGGAACGGACCGCCAGCGCCATCCCGGGTTCGATAAGCGTGCGATAACTGCCCGCGTCCGGATCAAAATAACTGAAGGAAAAGGGCGGCACCTCGCGCACGTTGGCGTTTTGCGGCGCGACGATTTGCTCAAACGTCTTCGTGCCCTGTAACCCAAGGGGATCGGTCGTCGCTACTTTAGACGTCGGCGGATACAGGGTAAAGTCATGCCATGCCGGCTGGTCCGGCAGCGTCAGCGAGCCGAGGTCCCCCCGGCCGGCAATCTGGATACGCACCGTAATGGGATCGCCCACGGCGACGTTCGTCGGCCCGGCGGTAACGGTCAGGGTGTATTCGCCGATGGCGCCGTTAAAATTCGGCGGCACGTTTGCCGTCGGCAACGGCAGCGATTGCACATTCACGGTCTCGGTGGCCAGTGATATCTGCTTTTGTTCCTCGCCGAAATTTCCGAAACCGAACTGTCGGAATTGTTGCATGAATGCGTCGTTGGACCTCTTCTGGGAGGCGATGACCAGGACCAGGTTGGCCGTCAACGGACCCAGACTGAGCGTCCCTGACCGGGTGGCCGTCAAAGCCATGGTCACCGGCATGACGGTGTAAACATGGTTGCCGATCTGTACGCGCCGGCTCTGGCCTTCGCTCATCTTGCCCGTGGTGAAACCGTCGGCCGGCGTGGCGGTAAACTGGAAATTGCCAAAATTGCGTACGTCATCCCGCAGGTAAATCTCGAGGTTGGCAGTTATGATTTCCCCGGTATACACCTTGTCCTCGGGTATCGTGAGTTTCATGAAGGCGATCTGCGACCCGGAATCGATTTGCGAAGCCGACGCCGTGCTGGGCTGGACCACCCGCAACTGCAGCGGCTGACTGGTCAACCTCACTCCGTCCACCTCCGCGGCCAGCGCGGGAATTACGAAGTTGCCCGTCCGTTGAGGCGTGATGGTGAAATGATGGGTTACGGTCGAACTGGTCCGGCCGTTAATGAAACTGAACTGGCTTGTAGGGCCGACGTAGGAAATCTGCAAACCTGGAATGTCCGGCACTTCCGGCGTATTTTGGGGCGTGCCACCTTCAAAGGTGAGCACCAGCGTCGCGCTCTGGCCGAGTGTCAACGCGTCACTGTCCAGGGACGCTGTGAAGCTCGCCGCGTGGGCCGGTACCATCGCCCACCAAAACAGGATGAGACAAAATCCGGCAGCGACCTGCGCCAAACTCAATCTACGGCCACACCTGTGAAGAAAAGCTTTTCCGCGTAACCCTTCCATTCCAAATACTTTACGTTTCAAGACCATCTGTCCTCATCCTGCATTCTGTCATTCACAATCTCTAAACTCACGCAATAACAAGACAGTCGACCGGCCAAAATGTTCACCCTTTGAGCGGCCGCCATGCCAACCCGCATCCCGGAGTCCGCTCCGGGCAACCGTTGGCAGCGGACGGCGAGTGTGCCGGTTGCAACGCCGCTCGACAAAACTTTTTTCCCGCGCCATCCTGCCCGGAATGGCATTTGAATCCGATTCTCCGCTCGACTGTCTCTGGCAGGAATACGGACGACCGTTCCAGGAATGGGACGACCTCACCCTGGCACGCTGGCTGGCCCAAACGCTCGGTCAGCTCGAAGGCAAGGCCTGGCGGCTGTCGCATCCGCTCGTCGGCGCCTACCGGTTGGGAGCACAACTGGCGCACAACCGCCAGATCTGGTTCAAACGGCTGGCCACGCCGCCGGCGGCTTATACCGAGTCGCCCTGTTGCCGCGCCCCGTTCCTGCCGTTGCTCACCCGGGATGTGCGCGAGACCGGCCTGATCTGCCAGCATTGCAACGAAACGCTCGTGCCGTTCGATGAAATGGCCGGGGACGTCCGCGCCGGGCTGGATGCCTGGGCGAAACAATACGAACCGGTCCATGCGGTCGCCCACTGGGACGACCGTCAGCGCCGCCGGGTCAGCAATTACGACGCCGCCTTCGAAAATGCCGCGAAGGAGGCTGAACAGTTCCTCGTCCGCGCCGGCCGGGAGCTGGCTCCGCAATTGTTGGATCCCTATCCCGCCATCGTCTGGGAGGACCAGGATGAATGCCTGGAAGTACGGGCCGAAGACGTGGCGTTGTGATTTGCGATTTTAGATTTACGATTTACGGTTGACCCGCGTATCCACGCAGCGTGTAAATGATTAGATTTGTTTTCAGATGGTTGCTCCGGCTGGCTGCCCTGGCGGTCATCCTGGTGATCGTCGCGCTGTTGTCGTACAACGCGATTCTGCGGGTTTATCTCGAACGCCAGATTCGCCACCAGACCGGCATGGACGCGGAGATCGGGAGGTTTTCCCTCAGCCTCACCGAACCGACGATGACCATCCAGAATTTCCGGTTGTACAATCCGCCTGCTTTTGCCGGCACACCGTTTCTCGACATTCGGGAAATCCACGTGGAGTACGACCCCGCCGCACTGGCGCGACATGAATTACATATCACACTGATGCGTTTCAATCTGGGCGAGATTGACATCGTCAAGAACCAGGCCGGCCAGACCAATATCTTTTCCCTGGGACTGGCGGTGCCTCACCCCAAAACCGGCGGCAAGGCCGGGGCGTCATTCACGAAACAAACCGGCCTCGAGTTCAAAGTCATTGACGTGCTGAACGTCTCCATCGGCACGGCCAAATACATCGACTTGAACAACCAGCGGAACAACCGCACGCAAATCATCGGCATTCAGAATTGTGTGCTCAAAAATGTAAAATCACCCGCCGACCTGGGCGGCCTGGCAGCGTTCATCGCCTTGCGCAGTGGTGATTTTTTCAACTCGCTGCAAGCCCGGAAAAATTCAGGGCCGGGCATTCTCAATCTTATCACCCAATAAAAACGCCGCCATTTTAGCATTTTCCGGCGGGCGATTTTTTTTTAACCTCGGTGCGTGCATCGTGACCTGCTCAAATCCGCCGCCCGCATCGTGGTGAAATTCGGCACGGGTGTGCTCACGGACAGCCGCAAGCAGCCTGACCCGGTACAGCTGGAACAGCTCGTCGCCCAGATTGCCGGGCAGCGCCGGGCCGGCCGCGAAATCGTGGTGGTCTCCTCCGGCGCGGTCGGCGCCGGCATGGGCGCATTGGGACTGGAGAAGCGCCCCGTTGAACCGGCCGAATTGCAGGCCTGTGCCGCCGTCGGCCAGTCCCGGCTCATGGCCACCTACGCGGATTTGTTCGCTCGGCACGACCTGCAGGTGGGGCAGGTGCTGCTCACGCATGACGACCTCGAGCACCACGAACGCCATCTG
>JBGPDH010000253.1:0-5639 GCA_041482195.1 Verrucomicrobiia bacterium | reverse complement strand
GCCGGAACACAAATGTTGCGGAAATGTTGAGCAGCCCCTGGATGGTCAACCGCGATGAGTTGCCGAAGGGGCTTGCCGGAAACCCATAATTGGGTCAAATAAACCACAGCATGGCGTTCAAAGACTTTCCCAAACAAACGCAAGGCGTGCAGTTGCTGCAACGCTCGCTGGCGCGCGGGCGATTGGGTCACGCCTACCTGTTCACCGGCCAGCAACTGGAGGAACTGGAAACGTACGCCCGGACCCTGGCCAAAACGCTGAATTGCCTGCAACCAGTCAAGACCGACGGCGTGGCCACCGATTGTTGCGACGAATGTTTAAGCTGCCGGAATATTGACCAGGAAACGCACGCCGACGTGCACTGGGCGCGACCGGAATCCAAGTCGCGCGTGGTGACGGTGGAGCAGATGCGCGATTTGACGCGCGAAATCCAACTAAAACCGGCCGAAGCCGAATACAAGGTCGCCATCATTGCGGCGGCGGACCGTTTGAATCCACAGGCAGCCAACGCCTTTTTAAAAACGCTGGAGGAACCGCCGGCCAGGTCCGTTTTGATTTTGCTTTCGACCGATTCGCAGCGGATTCTGGAAACCATTTTGTCGCGCTGCCTGCGTCTGAATTTTTCCGCCGAAGGCCTTCGCCCGCTGGACGAAGCGCAAACCGACTGGCTGGCCAAATTCGGGGCCATGGCCGCCGGCGAACAGAAGAGCCTGCTGGGCCGTTATCGCCTGCTCGACGTGTTGCTCCAAAAACTCGCCGAAATCCGCACCCGGGTGGACGAGGCGCTGACGGCGCGTTCGCCGTTACAACGTTACGAGGATGTGGAAAAGGATTTGCGCGAGCGCTGGGAGGATGAACTGGCGGCGGCCATCGAAGCCGAGTACCGGCGGCAGCGCGCGGATTTGTTGTTGCTCGTGCAATGGTGGTTGCGGGATGTCTGGCTGCATAGCCAGGCCGTTGACGGGGAATTGGTGAGGTTCCCGCAGGTTGCAGGAGCGGAAGCCGTGGCCCAAAAAATCACGTCGCACCAGGCACTGGAAAATCTGCAAACGCTGGAACAGACACAACGCCTGCTCCATACCAACGTACAGGAAGCGCTCGCCCTGGAAGTCGGTTTACTGAAACTCCACCTTTGAATCGGGAGCGCTGGCATCCTGCCGGCGAGTTTTCTCAGCTTTAAGAAACCGGCAAGATGCCGGTGCTCCCGGAATTATTCGCACGTCTTAGCCGGGCAACTCTTGTCTTTCCCAAATGCCATGAATTTTGACGACAGTTTTTGGCGTTGCCTTTGTCGCCTCAGTTCTTAATTTGAGCCTGAATGAAAGCCACTGCCCTCGCCTCCCGATTTCTCCTGCTTGGCTCCCTCGCCCTTTCCACCCTGAATTTGTTCGCCGACGATAACTCGTCATCGCCCGTCCTCCGTAGCCGTGCTACTGCGGAAGGTGGACGCGAGCGGTTGCTGCTGGATTTTGGCTGGAAATTTCATCTGGGCAACGAATGGGGCTTTGCCCAAAACCTGGCCAAGGCCGGTACCGGCAACGGTCCGGCCAGTGTATGGTTCAGCGACTCCAGCTGGCGCACGGTGAATCTGCCGCATGATTGGGTGGTGGAACTGCCCTTCGACCGCACGGCGGACAGCGGGCACGGATTCAAGCCGGTGGGGCCGGGCTTCCCCGAAACCAGCGTGGCGTGGTATTGCCGCGCGTTTGACCTGCCCGAGAGCGACGCCGGGAAACGGCTGTGGCTGGAATTCGATGGCGTATTTCGCGACTGCGACGTGTTTGTGAACGGCTGGTTTGTCGGCCATCACAACAGCGGCTACGACAGCTTTCGTTATGACATCACCGATGTGGCAAATGACGGCGGCAAAAATATTGTCGCAGTGAAGGTGGACGCCTCGCAATTTGAAGGTTGGTTTTACGAAGGCGCCGGGATTTACCGGCATGTCTGGCTGGCCAAAACCTCGCCGGTCGCCATCGCTCCTGATGGGATTTTTGTATGCAGCGTTTTCAAAAACAACGTTCCCGAAGGTCCGGCAATGATCATGGTTGAAGCTTCTGTATTCAATTCGACCAACGCTGCATCCAAAATCAGAGTAAATTGCCAGATTATTTCTCCCGAAGGAAAACCTCTAAGCACGTTCGACAATTCAATCTCCCTAAAATCGGAGCCAACTGTCGGACTGGTAACAAAAATTGACGCCCCGGAACTTTGGACTCCCGAAAACCCAAAACTTTACAAACTCATCACCACGGTTGAAGTGGGCGGCAAAGCGGTTGACCAAAAAGAAACCGAGTTCGGCATCCGCACCGTGGCGTTCGATCCGGACAGGGGTTTTCTGCTGAACGGCAAGCCTTATGAGTTGAAAGGCACCTGCAATCATCAGGACCATGCCGGCGTAGGCGCGGCCTTGCCGGACCGGCTGCAATATTTCCGGGTCGCGAAATTGAAGGAAATGGGCTGCAACGCCATCCGTACCTCGCACAACGCGCCGACGCCGGAATTGCTCGATGCCTGCGACCATCTCGGAATGCTGGTGATGGACGAAAATCGCCTGCTTGGAAGTGACGCGGCGAATCTGGCGCAGTTCGAAGATCAAATCCTGCGCGACCGGAATCATCCCAGCGTCGCCATCTGGAGCCTCGCCAACGAAGAGTTTACCGTGCAGGACACGCCTGCCGGCAAACGCGTCGCCAACACCATGCAAACGCTCCTCCAGCAGCTTGACCCGACGCGGCCGATTACCTACGCCGCGCCGGTCGGCAACGATTACGAGCAAAATATTAATTCCGTCATCGAAGTCCGCGGCTGGAATTATCATGTCGGAAAGGACATGGACGATTACCACCAGGAACATCCGGGTCAGCCGGAAGTCGGCACCGAACAGGGCAGCACTGTAAGCACGCGCGGCATTTACACCAACGACACGACCCGCGGTTACGTGAGTTCCTACGACCTCAACGCCCAGCCCTGGTCGAGCACCGGCGAAAGCTGGTGGAGTTACTTTGCGGAACGTCCGTGGCTGTCAGGCGGGTTCATCTGGACGGGTTTCGATTATCGCGGCGAACCGACGCCCTACGGCTGGCCCTGCATCAATTCGCACTTTGGCGTCATGGACATGTGCGGTTTCCCGAAGGACCTTTACTACTACTACCAGGCGTGGTGGACGGACAAACCGGTATTGCATCTGTTTCCGCACTGGGACTGGCCCGGCAAGGAAGGCCAGGATATCAACGTGTGGTGTTTCAGTAATTGCAGGGAAGTCGAACTGTTCCTGAACGGCAAAAGCCTTGGGCGGAAAGCAATGAAACCCAATTCGCACGTGGAATGGACGGTAAAATATGAACCCGGCGCGCTCTCGGCCCAGGGTTATGACAATGACGGCAAGCTGGTTGCCAACACGAAGGTCGAAACCACCGGCGCGCCGGCAACGGTGCAATTGGAACCGGATCGCACAACCATTAACGCCGATGGCGAAGACGTCAGCGTCTTCTCCGTTTCCGTGCGCGACTCGAAGAACCGGGTTGTGCCGATGGCGACCAATCTGGTGGAGTTCGATCTGGACGGCCCCGGAAGAATCCTGGGTGTCGGCAATGGTGACCCCAGTTGTCATGAGCCGGATATTTATCTGCCAAAAATGCAGAGCCGGACGGTGGCCATCAATGACCGCTGGCGCTGGACCAGCGTGACGAATGTGTATACGCCTGATTTACCGGAGGAAAAAACCGATTATGACGATTCGGGCTGGGCAAAGGCTGATCCGCAATCTGCGGGCGGGCCGTTGGAAGGCCGCAGTCAGGCTGTTTTCCGGGCAACCATCCAGGTCACCGAACAGGAACTCGCTGCCGAAAGCGTGGAACTTTGTTTTGGCATGATCGATGACGACGGCTGGGTTTATGTCAACGGTCAAAAGGTAGGGGAATCCCACGATTGGCGGTCGTCACCGGCCTTTGATGTCAAACACCTGCTCCACTCGGGCAAAAATGTCATCGCTGTCGCGGTGGCAAATTGGGACGGCCCAGGGGGCATCAACAAGGGCGTGAATTTGCGACTGGGAGAAAAACCGGAATTGCCCCGATGGAAACGCAGTGTGTTCAACGGATTGGCGCAAATCATCGTGCAATCGAGCAAATCACCGGGCGAGATCAAATTGACCGCACAAGCGGAAGGTTTATCGCCGGCAACGGTGATGATTCAAAGCCAGCCCTGCACGCCGCGCCCTTGTGTCCCCTGAAAACACTCAGTTGGCTTTCGGGTTTAATTCCAAATCCTCGATTTCGAGAAAACCGTGCAACTGTCGGATGCGCGTGGGATGGCGCATTTTACGAAGGGCCTTGGCCTCGATTTGCCGGATACGCTCGCGGGTGACCCGGAATTGCTGGCCCACCTCCTCGAGGGTGCGCGCACAGCCGTCGCCCAGGCCAAAACGCAATTCCAAGACCTTTCGCTCGCGTTCGGTCAGGCTGCACAAGACATCGCCCAACCGGTCCTTCAGCAGGCTGAAGCTGGTGAGGTCGAGCGGATTATCCGCGCCTTTGTCTTCGATGAAATCCCCGAAGTTGGCGTCCTCGGTATCGCCGACCGGTGATTGCAGGGAAATGGGTTGCTGCGACATTTTTAACAGGGCGCGGACCCGTTCCACGGGTATTTGCAAGTCCTCGGCAAGTTCCTCCGGGGCGGGTTCGCGGCCGAAATCCTGCAGCAACCGCTTCTGTGAACGCATCAATTTGTTGATGATTTCGATCATGTGCACCGGGATGCGGATGGTGCGCGCCTGGTCAGCGATGCTCCGCGTGATGGCCTGGCGGATCCACCAGGTGGCATACGTGGAAAATTTGTAACCGCGCCGGTACTCGAATTTTTCGACGGCTTTCATCAGGCCCATGTTTCCTTCCTGAATTAAATCGAGAAACGACAATCCGCGATTGGTATATTTCTTGGCGATGGAAATGACCAGGCGCAGGTTGGCCTCGACCATCTCGGTTTTGGCCTGAAGCGCCCGGCTGGAAAACTCCCGCAGCCGGTCAAACGTCTTGAGATAGTCCGTATACGGCATCCGGACGAATTCCTCCAGCGCCTTGATCTTGTGATGCTCGGCTTCGACGAGGTGCTGCTGGGCGGAGGATTCGCGTTGTGCCTCCGCTTCCGCCAGGGCCTGCAGGCTGTATTGAAGTTTGTCGTGGATGTTTTCCGCCACCAGCGCCATTTCTTCAACGACTTTGTATTTACAGGAAAATTTCGGGAAAAAGCCCTGTAACTTATGGTCGGCACGCTTAAACGCCGTGTGGGCGCGGCGGCGATGAACGTGGGTGCGGGCATCCCGCCAGGCAACGTATTTTTGGTCCACCTCCCGGTCAATTTCGTGGATGCGCGTGTCGAGCCGGCGCAGGACACGGAGGTGGGCATTCCGATTGTCCACCTTCTTGTCGAGAATGACGCGATCGAACCGTTCCCGGGGCGGTTCCGCCAGCAGTTTTTCCGCCAGGGCAATATGTTCCTTGCCGGCAAAACCGAGGCTGTAGATGATTTTGCGGACTTCGTTTTCGGCCGCTTCGATCCGCTTGGAAATTTCAACCTCCTGCTGGCGCGTCAGCAGGGCCACCTGCCCCATTTGCTTCAAATACATCCGCACCGGATCG
>JBGPDH010000252.1:0-5645 GCA_041482195.1 Verrucomicrobiia bacterium | reverse complement strand
GCGATATTCATCGAGCGTGGTGGCGCCAATCGCGCGCAATTCGCCGCGGGCAAGCTGCGGCTTCATGATGTTCGCGGCGTCGGTCGCGCCCTCGGCCGCCCCGGCGCCCACCAGCGTGTGTAGTTCGTCGATGAACAGGATGATTTTGCCTTCGCTGGCGACGATTTCCTTGAGAAACGCCTTGAGCCGGTCCTCGAACTCGCCGCGATACTTTGCGCCGGCAATCATCGCGCTCAAATCCATCGCCACCAATTGCTTGTTTTTCAGTGACTCAGGCACGTCGCCGCTGACGATGCGTCGCGCCAGGCCTTCGGCGATGGCCGTTTTGCCCACACCCGGTTCACCGATCAACACAGGATTGTTCTTCGTGCGGCGCGTCAGCACCTGCATGACACGGCGGATTTCCTCATCCCGGCCGATGACCGGATCAATTTTGCCCTGCCGGGCCAAGGCCGTCAGGTCGCGGCCGTATTTTTCCAATGCCTGGAATTTCGCCTCGGGATTCTCGTCCGTCACGCGCTGATTGCCGCGCAACTCGGCGAGGACCTTGAGCACCGCATCACGTTTCAGTCCGTGTTTGCTGAAAATCTTCTTCAGGGACGGCCCACCGCTGTCAATCAGGCCGAGGAGAAGATGCTCGGTGCTGACGTAATCGTCCTTGAGTTTGGTGGCTTCGGATTGCGCGGCGTCGAGCGCTTTGCGCAAATCGCTGCCGGCGTAGGCATCCCCTGCGCCCTGGACCTTGTGGCGGCGCGCCAGCTCGGCCTCCAAATCCGGCTTGAGCCGGGCAACCGGAACACCGACGCGTTCCAGCAAATCGGGAATGAGGCTTTCGGTCTGGCCGATGAGCGCGAGGGCGAGGTGTTCACCGTCGATTTCCTGGTGTGAATACTCGCGGGCAAAGCGTTGCGCCTCCTGCAACGCTTCCTGTGATTTCTGCGTAAGTTTTTCCGGTTGCATAAGGCTGAATTTCACGCAAAGGCGCAAAGTTCGCAAAGGAATTTTCTTCGTGGCTTTGCGGCTTTGCGCGAGACTTTCTTTTGTTTAAGTTACACACATGAAATATCGCGAACTGGGACGGACAGGCTGGAAGGTTTCGGAAATCAGCTTCGGCGCGTGGGCCATCGGCGGCGCCTGGGGAAACGTGGACGACAAGGAATCACTGGCCGCGCTGCACGCCGCGCTCGATGGTGGCGTCAACTTCTTCGACACGGCGGATGTCTATGGCGACGGCCACAGCGAACAGTTGATGGCGAAATTGAAAAAGGAGCGGAAGGAACAATTTTACATCACGACTAAAGCCGGACGCCGGCTGCCCAAGCAGACGCCGGAAGGATACAACCGCGAAAACCTGACGGCGTGGATTGAACGCAGTCTGCGAAATCTGGAAACCGACATGATAGACCTGTTGCAACTGCATTGCCCGCATCCGGACGTTTATTACCGCCCGGAAGTTTTCGGCATCCTTGATGATCTGGTGAAGGCCGGCAAAATCCGTTACTACGGTGTGAGCGTGGAAAAAGTCGAAGAAGCACTCAAGGCCATCGAGTTTCCCGGCGTGCAGACCGTGCAAATCATCTTTAATATGTTCCGTCAGCGTCCGGCCGCACTGTTCTTTCCGGAGGCAAAACGCCGCCAGGTCGGCATCCTGGCGCGTGTGCCGCTCGCGTCGGGTATGTTGTCGGGTAAATTCACGCGGAACAGTCAATTCGAGAAGGACGACCACCGTAATTTCAACCGTCATGGCGAGGCGTTTGACCGTGGCGAAACTTTTTCCGGCGTGGACTACGAGACCGGCTTGCGCGTGGTGGAGGAATTGAAGCCTTTGGCCCCGAAGAACGCGTCTTTGGCCCAACTGGCGTTGCGCTGGATTCTGGAGTTTCCGGCCGTGACCTGCGCCATCCCCGGTGCGAAACGGCCGGCACAGGTTGCAGAAAATATTGCCGCCTCCGATCTGAATCCACTGTCCAAGCCCGCTCTGGAGAAAATTCAGGGAATTTACGAGGCGGAGATCAAGCCGCTAGTGCATCAATATTGGTAAAACCGCGAATCTGGAATATGTCTTGCTGAGAGCAAGGCATGCAGCAGCAGGAAGTTTCGGCGAACCTGGCGGGCCGGAGCGCGCGCCAGCTTGGACAACGGTGGCAAACCCGGAGAAAAATCATCGGATTGGCGGCCATTGGCCTCATTTTTATCGTTAGTGTCCTCTCGGTTCTTTACCTCCTTGGAAATCGCACCTCGATGTTTCAAACCGGCGGATTGCTGCTGCTCTCTGTCTCATTCTTAATCATGAAAGCGGCGGAACGCATCGCCGGACCTGAGATGGATAAACTTTTTCGACGCGAGCGGCGCGCCTACCGGGGAGCCCTGGCGGAGGAGAAAATCGGCGCCCTGCTCGACCAGCTGGCTGGCAATTATGTGGTGCAGCATGATGTGCAAACCGGCTATGGCAATATCGATCATGTGGTGTTCCGCGGAGACGGCGCCATTTTTTTGATCGAGACCAAATCACATTCCGGCTGGATCACCCGGCATGACGACGAGCTGCGCCGGAACGGGCAGAGTCTGGAAAAGGATTTCATCCAGCAGACCCTCAATAATGTTTCCTGGCTGAAAAAAACGTTGAAAGCCCGAGTCGGATTTGAGCCCTGGATACATGCCGCCATTGTCTTTTCTGACGCCCACGTCGAAAAACATCTCAAGCTCAAGCATGTCGAGGTCTTCAACGCCCGCTATCTGACCCGCTGGCTGGAACGGGCACAAGGCAATCCCCGGACCTCGGTCTTTCTTTGGCCGCAGGTCAAAAGCCTGACCCGGGAGCTGGCCGGACCGGATTCAATCCATCTTGCCTGCCAGCCCCTTTTGCGCTAGGTTGCGTCCGCTATGGACACAGCGCCCACTCCTTCCGGCATAGTGCCGCCGCCACCGCCACCGCCGGTAATCACCGCACCGCCAACCCCGCCGCGTCGGGGTCGTGGCTGGATGATCTTTGCCATCATCCTGCTGGTAATGTTATTCATCTGTTTGTTCGTAATTTTTACCCTGGTGGTTTCCCAGGCGTTGAGTTTCAAAGGCGGACTGGGCAACAGTCTTTCCCGTGAAGTCGGCCCTTCCCTCGATGAATGCCTCGTCAAAGACAACGATGCGTCAGTGAAAATTGCCGTGGTCACGGTAGACGGCATTATCAGCGGCCAAAACGTGGACCAGGCCGGCTTCAACATGGTGGATGTCATCAAGGCGCAACTGGACCGTGCCAAAGACGACCGGCGGGTCAAGGCGGTGATTTTGAAAGTGGATTCCCCGGGCGGCGAAGTGCTGGCCTCGGATGAGATTTATCGGGCGATCAACGATTTTCAGAAAGATTCCAGCAAACCGGTGGTTTGTTCCATGGGCAGCCTGGCCGCCTCGGGAGGTTATTATATTTCATCGCCCTGCCGTTGGATTGTGGCGAACGACCTGACCATCACCGGCAGCATCGGCGTAATCCTGCACACGTGGAATTATCGCGGGTTGATGGACAAAATCGGCCTGCGACCGGAGGTCTTCAAGAGCGGCAAGTTCAAGGACATGCTCAGCGGCGAACGCGAGACAAATGAAATACCGGCGGAAGAACGCGTGATGGTGCAGGGATTGATTGACGATACCTACCGGAAATTCAAGGACGTGGTTGCCGCCGGCCGTAATGCAGCGTATGCCAAGAACAAGAACAAGAAGGATGGCCAGCAGGAAGGCCGCGCCTTGGCTTCGGACTGGACCAATTACGCTGATGGCCGCGTGTTGTCGGGCACCCAGGCCTACAACCTGGGGTTTGTGGATGAAGTTGGAGATTTTCAGGATGCGGTGGATCGTGCGAAGCAAATCGCCGGGATTCGTGAGGCCAATTTGATCGAGTATCGGGAACGCTATGATATTTCGAACATCTTGCGTTTGCTCGGCCAGAGCGAATTGTCCCATTCCGTCAAACTGGACCTGGGCATGGATCTGCCCAAACTCCAGGCGGGCGAACTTTACTTCCTGTCCCCCACCTTCATCAACTGATTGAACCAGGCCCAGCTCATCGTCGCGGATAGCGAACGCGACGCGAACATGCTTTATGCCGTCGGCATGTTCGTGCCCGATCCGTTCATTTATCTGAACTTTGGCGGGCGCCCGCTCATCATGATGAGCGATCTGGAAATTGACCGGGCCCGGGCCCAGGCTCCGCATTGTCGTGTGGTTTCCCTGACCGCGTATCAGCGGAAATTGCAAGCCGCTGGAACCAAAAAGGCCAGCCTGCCCCAGATCATCCGCCTGTTGCTGCGTGAGAAAAAAATCCGCCGGGTCATCGTCCCGGACAACTTTCCGTTCGGCCTCGCGCGCGACCTGAAAAAGCTCGGCATCAAGTTAAAACCGTGCGCCGGCTTCTTCCCGAAACGCGAAATCAAATCCGCTGACGAGGTCAAAAAGATTTCCGCCGCCCTGGCCATGGCCGAAGTCGGCATGGCGGAAGGGATGGAAGTGTTGCGTCGGGCGAAAATCGCCCGTGACCGGAAACTTATTTACCACGGCTTACCTTTGACTTCCGAACGCCTCCGGGCGGTGATTGATTGCGCCATTTTGCAGGCGAATGGACTGGCAGCCAACACCATTGTGGCCGGGGGCAAACAAGGCTGTGACCCGCATGAACGCGGCCACGGCCCGCTGCGCGCGCACGAACCGATCATCATCGATATTTTTCCGCGTTCGCAGAAGACCGGTTACTTCGGCGACATCACCCGCACGGTGGTCCGCGGGCATGCCAGCGAGGGCGTGCGGAAACTGTACGCCACGGTCCAGGAGGGTCAGAAAATCGGGTTCGAAAAAATCCGCGCCAAGGTGAAAACCGCGGAGGTCCACAAAGCGGTGCAACGATATTTCGTGCAACAAGGTTATAAAACCGGGCGGCGGGAGGGACGCATGGAAGGGTTCTTCCACGGCACGGGACACGGACTGGGCCTGGAGATCCACGAAGCGCCGCGGGTAGGCCTAAGCTCCAACGAAAAATTAAGGCCCGGACACGTCGTCACGGTTGAACCAGGGCTTTATTACCCCGAATTAAACGGCGGCGTGCGGCTGGAAGACGTGGCGCTGGTCACCACCAACGGCGCCCGTAACCTGACCCGGTTTGAGAAAGTGCTGGAGATTTGATTCTGCCCAGGCAGGGACGGCGTGCCGCCGTCCCTGCATTTGGGTCGCCGACACGGCGACCCTCCCGGAAGAAGCCGCTTGGTGTTTCAGGAATATGCTTTAAGCCAACATGCGCCAAAACTTTGTCACACCTGCGCCGCTATGGCTCAGAAAAAACTTTCAACCGTCAAAATACCCCTTAAATTCCTCACCAATTGAATTGGCACACTGCCAGCTTGGTTGAGTGAGGACGGCTGACACGCTGTCATTTGAAAGGAATTTTATGATGTGGAATTTTGATTGGCATTATTGGGTGTTTGTACTGTTACCCGGCTTACTGATCGGCATCTGGGCACAGATCAAATTACATCACGCCTATGGCAAGTACCGCCAGGTGCCGGTGGAATCAGGCATGACCGGCGCCCAGGCCGCGCGTGAAATCCTCGACCAGGCCGGACTGAACAATGTGCCGGTGGAGGAAATTCCCGGCAATTTGAGCG
>JBGPDH010000251.1:0-5650 GCA_041482195.1 Verrucomicrobiia bacterium | reverse complement strand
AACGAAACCATGACTAAAAAAATTCTTGTGGTGGACGATGATCGATTCATCCGTGAATCCTTGAGCAAATTGCTGCGGACGGAAGGCTATGAAATCGTGCTGGCTGAAACCGGCCAGAAAGCCATTGAAAAAATGATTCAGGAACCCATTGATCTCCTGTTGTTGGATCTCGGTCTGCCGGTGAAGGACGGCTGGGCCATATTGCGCTGGCTGGCCGAGGTCAATTCGCATCTCCCAGTCATCGTTATCACCGGGCGCTGGAAACAGGCGGAACTGGCGAAGGTCGCCGGCGTGGACGTTCTGATGGAGAAGCCACTCAATGTGCCGATGTTGCTTCAAAACATCCATGAACTGCTCCAGGAATCCGCCGAGGCCCGTGGCCGGAAGCGTGGTTTCCGCTGTGTACCTTGTGATGTCCAGGCATTCTGTGAACAGTTGTGGAAACGCTTCACGACGCCTTACCCATCCGGCGAGCCGCGCCATTCTAAAAATCATTGATTATGAAAAAAGTAATCCTCGTGGTGGATGATGATCCACAAATCCGCCAATCACTGAGCAAGCTGTTAAGCGCCGAGGGGTACGAGGTGGCCTTGGCGGCGGATGGGGAGCAGGGTGTTGAAATATTTGATACGAGCCAAATTGATCTCGTATTGTTGGACATCAACCTGCCGGGGAATGGCGGCTGGGAAGTCTTCGGAGCGCTCACCTCTTCCAATCCCTTCCTCCCGATCATCATCATCACCGGGATGGAGAATCAGCAAGACCTGGCGACATTGGCGGGAGTCGGCGCCCTCATGGAGAAACCACTCAATCTGCCCTTGCTACTGAAAACCATCCCCGAACTGATTGCGGAGGAATCAGAAACCCATCTGCAACGGCTGGCTGGCCGTCGTCATGATACGCTTTACCTCCCGCCAGGACCGCGCCCTGACTCCCCAACCACTTCTTCGTTACAAACTGAAATACCGCATCAACTAAAAATCCGTTCCTGAACGATTATGAAAACCACCCTGCAATGTTTCGGCCTCGACGCCCACGCCACCTGGCAGAACCTGGTGCTGGAACAACTCCGCTGGCTGAAGAACCTGACTGACATCGAGTCCGTCAAGGTAATCGTGGAACAGCAACGGGACAGTTCGCCCGCCTACCGGGCGCGCGTACTTCTGGTGGTGCCCGGACCCGACTTTCATGCCGAGGCGAAGGACTACACGCTGGCGGCCGCCTTGCACAAAGCTGTGGAGGACCTGGCGCGGCAAATCCGGGCGCGTCGGACCAAACATGTGGAGCGGCGCAAGAGCCGGCTGCAATTAAAAGTAATTTCAAACCGTCGGCCTGGCACGTTTGCTGGCCAGCAAGCTTGAACTGGGGGGCACAGTTGTCGGGACAGCGTCACCACCGCCGCTGCCCACTCGTAACACAAAAATAGAAACAATGACAGTAGAGCGTATGAAAAAGAGCAAAACAAACAAGGAATCTGGAGGTGAAGCCTGCACCCGACCGATTCACTTTGAATTCACTCACCCCAGCGCAACGAGGATTGCTATTGCGGGGACGTTTAATGATTGGCGCCCGGGAGCCACGCCGATGGTTCCCATTGGCGGGGACCGCTGGGTCAAGGAACTGGTATTGCCGCCGGGTGTTTACGAATACCGTCTGGTGGTGGACGGCAAATGGCTACCCGATCCACAGGCCAGCGAAACGGCACCAAATCCTTTTGGTGGGCTGAATTCCGTCCTGAAAGTGAATTGATATACGCCGTCCCTCGTTGTCGCACACGATTTGACAAAAGGAACCATGATTATGAAGGCAAATAAAAACGAAGACGAATACATCTGGGTGCAGGAGATGCGGCAGCGAATGGCCAGGCTGGAAAAGGAACAACAGGCGGAGTCGGAAGCGGACAAGCGCCGCCTGAAGGAGACACACTGGATGCACTGCCCGAAATGCGGCCAAATGCTGTCGCCGGAGAAATGTGGATTGGTGGAGATTGATGTTTGTCCGAGCTGCAAGGGTGTGTGGTTGGACAAAGGCGAATTGGGCACTATCGTGGAGGGCGCGGATCAAGGGAGTTTCTTCTACACTTGCCTGCGAATTCTGCGTGGGCGTCAACCACAGATGATTCCGCGCGGTAACGGAACCCGCGATGCCAAAGACGTAAACAAACCAGATCGTTTGGTGGAAAGACACTGCGGCCCTTGAATCATGCAAATATGGATTCAGGCACAGGAGATCCGATGACCGCCTACCATGGCTGCCGGAAAAAGTTCCACAGCGCGAATTGCCGGCTCCCGCATTGTCTCAAAGCTGCGAACGTTTGCCCGCCTCTGGCATGCCATCGTGGGGTGATTCCTGGATCGGTGGCCCGCAAGCCGGAGAAACCCACTTCGCAATTGCGTGTCGCCGTTTTTGTGCCTAACCTGTGTGAGTCCGGGCGGCAAGGCTGGGGTCGTAGCTCAGTTGGTAGAGCGTCTCGTTCGCAATGAGAAGGTCAGGGGTTCGACTCCCCTCGGCTCCACCATCCTTCGCTCGGAATCGACACCCGGAGATTCCGAGCGAAGGATGGTGTCCTCCATAGCCTTGGCGGAGGAGGACCTTCCCGCTGTGAGTTCCGAGCTACGGATGGCAGGCCAGCTTTTCTGATTTAAACAATGTTCTATACCTACATCATTGAAAGCCGCGGTAGTCAGAAAAAACGCTATATTGGACACACCTCCGACCTCAAGCAACGCATAGCCGATCACAATGCCGGCCGATGCGCTTCCACGGCAAAATTTACTCCATGGAAGTTGAAAAATTACACTGCGTTTGAAACGCTCGGGCAGGCGCAAAGTTTCGAGCGATATCTTAAAAGTGGTTCCGGTCATTCATTCGCCCGTCGTCATTTCCTCTGATCTCCTACGCCCGGAGCAGTGCGCAGAGCGAAGGCTGCCGCGCCGAAGTGCCTGCTACGTAGGCGGGCCAAAGCAACACCCGTTGGTTCACTTTTCCATCTCAAAAACCTGGTAGCTATGCGGCAGCAGATGCAGATTAAAGGATTCGCGGTTTTCAAAGGGAGCCGGTCGGCGTCCACCAAAGCCCATCGGTTGTTCCGGCGCCTGACCCGGAATTTCTTCGCCGGTGACCAGGTTTCGTAGCTTCGTGAAACCTTCAGTGGTGGAAACTTTCACGTCGGTTTCCGTCGGCAGATAAGATTCCACGATAAACGTATGGTTGTCGTACGTGAACAGCGCTACCTGGTTGGGGCCGTCCAGGCGGACGGGAAAGCCCCGGAGCAGATAGCCTTTGAGCGCGCTCGTGACGGCGGGTGGCAACCGGTATAAATCCGCAAAATTGTCGGGAATGGTCAGTACGTAGAGCACGCCTTTGGAATAGCGGTCCATAATCAGGAGCGGACAGGCGCCGCCATTGGCCATCGCGCGTACCAGCGGCCAGGCGTCATTGGTCAGGAATTCAATCACCGGCAACAGAATGGCTGTATTCGGATCGTTGCCAAGGTCGGCGCCGTTGCCAGCGCCGAACCCGCCGTAAAATTCGCGCGCGAGCAGTTTGCGGTCGGTGTAACGCAGTTCCACGATGTCGTTGATGCCGCGGTCGGCCAGCGCGTGGAGCAGGCCCGAGGTAATGACCACAGATTTGCCGGCAGCGAGTTGTGCTTTGATTTTGGCGACGATGTCAGGATCGAACTTTGCCGATTCCGTCAGCAACACCATATCTGCATTGGTGGGAAAATACGGATACAGCTCAATCGGAATGCCAATCATGCCGAAGTAGTTGTGCAGGAAATCTTCGCCGGTGGATTGATACGGTTTGTAACTGGCGATGCCGATCGGATTACCCAACCGGCCGAGGAACGGGTCCAATTGTTTCAGACTGTAACTCGCAACGGACGCAATGGTGGGATTCGTCAGGCCGGCCGGGGGGTTTGCGTCAAAATCCGCCAACATCCGGTTGTAATCGAAACTGGTGTGCAGGTTTTGCCAGGCTTCGCGGTCGCCCGGAATGATAGGGCGAGTCATCGCCGACCATTCAAACAGCATGATTTGTGGTGTTTTGGCGAACAGTGTATCCCAAAGCTGCTCGGCGTAGCGATCAATGTACCGGATGCTGTAGGTGTCCACCCAGCCGCCGCCATTGCGACCCGGGGCGATGTTGTTGAAGTAACGGATGATTTCATAACTTTCGTATTGCTGCAAATGCTGGTCAGTGATGATGGGGTCACGCGTTTCCGTGCCGGTGTAGATGCCGTCGAACAGCCGCGGTTCCTGGTCCAGGTCATAGCCGAGTCCCTGAAAATGCTCGTACCAGTTGGGGAACTTGATGATGAGCTTGACCCTGGGATTGACCGCGCGCGCCGGTTTGATGATCAGGTTTTTCGCGGCTTCATCCATCAATCCAAGGCGGAATTGGGTCCAACTGTTTGTGCCCCGGGCCGCAATGTCGGAATCAGTCTTGGTATTGACGAAAAAGAAATCGTCCTGGATTACCTCGTCAAAATGCCGCGCCGCCAATTCGGTAGCTTTTTGGATAAACTGCCGGTCCGCCGGGTCGGTGTAACAAAACGATTTGAACTGGCCGAAACCGCCATCGGAAAGCGCCATGCCGCCTGCTACCTGCACGCCGTGGTCGAGAAAGAATTTTTTGACGTGTTCCAGCAATTCGTCGCCGGCCAGATTCCGGTCCCGCTGCACCTCGATATAAACTTTGTCCACCTTCAATTGGGCGCTGATGCGGTCCCAGTCATCCTGCAACTTTTGCGGATTCTCAAAACTGCGGACCACGCCTACGGGGATATAGATGGCTACTTCGAAATTGGTGTAGTTGCCGGCCCGGCTCGAGAAGGCCGGCAGGAAAAAAGCGGCCAGGGCGATGGACAAAACTCTGATGCGGATTGGAATCATGGTGGTGCGAACGTAGAAAATTCCATACGCGGTCGCACGTGCAAAAATTGATGACAAGACAGACGTGGCGGCTTTCGGCAGAAAGCCGCACTCTTCAATCTTCTGGATTTTACGGCGTTCTGCCGGGACGCCGCTACGGCCTATCAGCCCGGCCCAAAACGTTTTCTATTGTAGCCGCCGAGGTAACGAGGCTCATATTTATTGAAAACGATCCTTGGTTCAGAGCCTCCTCACGTCGGCTGCTACTTCTTTGATGAGCGGCAATGGAAGTTTTGCGGAAAACACTTCGTACAACACTTTCCCCTTGAACAATGCCGACTGTAGATGAAGATTTTGCGCATGAGTTCGCTGAAGAACAAATGGGTACTGATCACCGGTGCTTCCTCCGGGTTTGGCGCAGCGTCGGCGCGGGCGTTTGGTGTGGAAGGCGCAAACTTGCTGCTGGGCGCCCGGCGCGTTGACCGGTTGAAGCAAGTCGCGTCGGAATCGAAGCAAGCCGGGGCAGGGGAGGCGTTGTTTCATGAACTGGACGTTTCGAAAACGGCGAGTGTCGAAGGATTTGTCTCCTGGGCGAAGTCGAAAATACCGGACGCCAGAACCCGGACCCAAAACCCTGCAGGTTTGCAGGTGCTGATCAACAACGCCGGCGGTGCGCATGGTTTGGACACTATTGTCGAGGGCAAAGACGCGGATTGGGAGGCGATGATTCAGTCAAACGTATTGGGTGTGTTGCGGATGACGCGTGCGGTGTT
>JBGPDH010000250.1:0-5676 GCA_041482195.1 Verrucomicrobiia bacterium | reverse complement strand
GGACGCGCTAACCACGTTGTTGGTTTGGATATAAGAAGTGGTCCGTGAGCCGGGATGCCCGGTGATGGCATTGCCGACATTGACGATGTTGGGCTCAACGAAGCCGTAGTAGGTGGTGATTGCGAGATTCGTCAGGGCCGGCAGGTTGAAGTCGCACGGATCGGACCACACCACCACCCCCGGCGGAATCGTAATTGAAGTCGCACCATGAAACGTCAATGGCGTGTCCGTGGCCGGATTGATGACCCCGTTGACCGCGCTACCGGTTCCAGTCGCCAGAGCGATATGAGCGGATTGGATTACCACGCAATTGGTGGTGTATTGGCCGTAGGCGTTGGAAAAGCGCACCCGCAAATGCTGTCCACCGACCGTCGTGTGAACGAACTGGCGCAGCGTGCTGTAGGCGAGAGGCGCCGGCGGCAGGTTGTTCTGGGCGCTGGTATTTTCGGCCATCTGCGGTCCGCAGGCCCAGGTTCCCACCCAGTGACCATTGGCCGCGATAGTCTTTTGTTGCAAGCAGCAAAGGCCGGCGAGTACCAACAGGCTGATTCGTTGAATCCCAGCACGGAGTCCAATGAGTTTTTTCATAAAAATTGGCAAAGGCTATTAACGGGAATAGGAACGGTAAAATTGCAGGGATAATTGGCTGGCGGTGGTGTCGGTGAAATTCCAGACGCCGGTGACAGAGTCCGCCGTATTCGTGGAAATATTCTGCCACAGGCCGGAGGTCAAATCCGCCGTTGATTGGATGACATTCGTGGAATTGGGGCTGCCGAGGAAAGACACCGTGGCGCTGCCATCCGGATTAATGATGATTCCGGTGATGGTCGCCGGCAGTACGGGAAGCGCCAAACTGAACACCGTGCCCGCGGCTCCGAACCCGCCGGCAAAGGTGGCTCCATAAAGCGAATTTCCCGCTAACACCAGATCTCCGTCCGGAATCGCGCCATCCGCATTGGTACCGTTGCCGGAATTGACGGCGCTGAAACCGTACAGTGTTTGGAATTGACTGCCGCCAGAGCTGATGGAAAAGACGGTGCCATCCGCGCCCGGGCCGCCTGCCGGGGTTGTTCCATAAAGCGTACCACCCGCCAGGAGCAGGTTGGCAACGGGTTTCGCCCCGTCGGTGTTGGTCCTGAAAGTTGGATCAACCGCGGTGAAATGATGCAGGATGGTAAAGGCGCTGCCGTCGGTGCCGATGGAAAAAATTACCCCACTCTTCCCGAAGCCACCGGCAAGGGTGGTCCCATAGAGAACGCCGTTCGACAACACCAGGCCACCATAGGGAATGGCACCATCCGTGTTGGTGCCGGCAATCGGATCCAGCGTTGTGAAACTATACAGCGTGCTGAAATTGTTACCGTTGGTGCCTAAGGAGAACACCGTGCCGTTGCCGCCAGCCCCACCCGCCGAAGTTGTCCCATAAAGCGTATTACCGGAATGCACCATGGGTCCGAACGGCGTGGCCCCATCAGCGTTCGTGCCGGTATTGGAATTCAATGCGGTAAAAGTATGAAGCACGGAACTTGGGGTGCCATTGGTGGCCACGGAGAAAATCACGCCGTTTCCATTGAGTCCGCCAACGCTCGCTGTTCCGAAGAGAATATTTCCGGAAGGCGCCAGGATTACGGCTGCATCCGGGCCGGCGCCGGCGAGATTGGTGGCGGTATTTGCGTCGACTGTGCCAAAATTGAGGATGCGTGAAAGTGCGCCGTTGGTTTGCACCACATATACCGTGCCCACGCCGTTGGTTCCGCCGGCATAACTGGTTCCGAACAAGTTGTTTCCCGAAGCTGCCAGGTCACCCTGCGGGAAGCCTGCATCCGGCGCGTTGCTCAGGGAACGAAATGTCTTAAAACTGCTGGCGTCGGGAGCAATATAAAATAACGATCCAGCTCCTTTAGAACCACCCATGGCAGCGCTTCCGCAGAGGACATTGCCCGACGCGGCCAGGCCCCCGGCCGGATTTGCCCCGTCTTGATTGGTTCCATTGTTCAGGGTGGCGAACGAATGAAGGACGGTCACCCCGGCTTCAGCCGGAATAGCGGCCGCCAGAAGGAGCACAACGATACAGGAAAAGCGATGATAGGGATTCATAAGTTACTTTCTAGTATGATAATGCAAACAATTCATTTTGTCTCTTTGAATCACTTTTTTTAGATGGGTTTAACCAGTTTGATGCATTGGCTGTGGCTGGAGTTGATGGTCGGACATGGGCGCGGTCTCCTGTTCCATTTGTCCAATTACGGGCTGCTTAACCTATAAAAAGCCGGACTAACGGTGGCGGTTGTGTCCGTGTACGAAAGCGAACCGCCAGCTGCTCCGCCGGCGGGATAGCCTGCTATAATTATCGGCCACTGCGCAGCGGGAACACCCAGGACATTGGTCCTGAACACCGAATAGGTTGCACCGGCCGTTGCATTCCAGGTCAGGACGAATGCAGGCGCAATTGGATCGTATGAAACGTTTGAAATAGTGATGCTCGTGGGCGCCACATAACCCTGCCCGGCAAATGTCACCACGCTCAAGGGCGGTAACGTATAGGCAAATGACGCGTTGTTAACCGCGACCGGCGATTGGCTGGCTAGGGAAAGATTGCTGGACGTAATCCACGGCGTCACGCTGGTGGCGGTAAAGTTGGTTAATTGGAATGTTTGGCTGACTGAAGTGTTGGCATTGGTGTTAACGGCGACAATGGCAAAACGGAGCGAGTTGGTGTCTTTGTAGGCGGTGATGAAGACACCCCCTATGCTGGGATTCGCATCAATCCGATAATAGCCGGGCAGCACAAACCGACTCCATTGCGCCATGACAAATCCCCGGATTTGTGGCACGCCGGAGGCGTTTGCCAGTCCGTTCGCATTGCCGAAACTCTTCCACCAGATATAAGCACTGAAGTTGCCGACCGTCAGACAATTGTGAATTTGTTTGGCCGTGGTAATCGCTGTGCCAATGGTTTGATCATTTACGAGAAATTCTGTCATCCAGGTCGGCTTTCCTTTGCCATGGGCATTAGGATAGTCAACGATGGTAACACCGGCGTCGCCGTTTCCGTAAAGATGTTCCCCGATGAACGTTACATTTGACGCCGCGACGGGATCGTTGAGGGTCGGATCGGACATCGCCTGGTTGTAGGAAGCCGATTCGGGCATGATGACCGGTGCATTGGTGATTAGTCCCCCGACATTATGGCAGAAAGTCTGGAGTTGCGTGGGCGTCCAACCACATCCTTCGTAAGCGTTACTCCCGGAAGGCACGAAATCCGGCTCATTTTGAAGCGAGATCGCCTTCAGCGGGGCGCCGTTGGTTTTCATGTAGGCGGCGAAGCCGTTCAGGTAATTTGCAAAGTTCGTATACTGCGCTGGCAGCAATGAGCCGCCAATGGGGTTATTGTTGTTCTTCATCGAAGCCGGCGGCGTCCACGGCGTCGCCAGGATACCGGCACCGTGCGCCACCGCTTTCTGGGCGTCGGCCAGTGCGGCACTCCAATTCCCATTAGGATCGATGCGGATGCGCAAAAGCGATAGCGCCAGTTGATTTGCATTCGTGCCATAAACCGTGTCCATGAGAGTGGCACTGACGGGATCAGGGGGCGAGCCGTTCAAAAACACCACACCTCCGCCGAAGCCATCAATCCGTTGATGCACGTTGTTCCAGTCCACGAAACACGTTTGCCCGAAGAGGGATTCAGCACCGATGGCTAAAGCACCCAGCAAAGACAGCAAACAGTATCGCCGGGTTTTGATACAGACATTCATATAATCAAGCGTTGTCCGGCATTACTGTTGCCATGCGCCTTGCGCGCCCTTAGGGCCAAGTCACGCGATAGAACGCGGTGCTGTCGCTGGCGGCAGCATCAACATTCGTCGTCGAGTAAGCTTTGGATGTGGCGGGTATCCCCGTCGCCACGGTGGCCCATGAGATTGGCGGTGTCAACGAAGTCGTTTTTTGGACCGTGTAAGTCGGGGCGGTCAGCGACATTTCCGGCGGCGGCGAATTCCATACGAGGGAGATGGCCGATGGTCCGCTGCTGGAAACACTTTGAATTTGGAAAGGCTGAACCCTTGCATAGCTGACGCCGTCATACCAGGTACGGCAGGTGTTTCCGACCAGGATCATATTTGTGCCGGTTTGATATGGCCAATCGCCAACGATCACGCTGGTAGTCAAATTCGTTGAAACCGCAACCCGTCCGACATATGCCTGGTAAAGGTAATTTGTCGGGTTGCCGTTATTGGTCAGGACCAGAGCCGTATCTTCCGTCCAGGGCTGGACCTGTTCGCATTTTTCCGACCGGTACGCCTGCAGGGTGTTCGCAGTTATGCCTGCCACGATCCGCCAATCCGCATTCGTGGTGGCCGTCCCCCAGAAATCAACCCACAAATCGTAAGTGCCGGGGCCGGGCAAGGTCACCTGGGTCATAAGATTGGTCGCATGCTCCACATTCGAGTCCGCGGAACTCAGAAGGGTGCCACCATTGCCGACCGCCGACTGTGAGTGCCACTGATTTGCCGCCGGACTCAAGACCAGTGGCGAGCCATTGGTCAGGAAGGTGTTATTGGTGGTGGCATCCACGTAGTGCATCTGGCCGACGACCTGGCCGCGGTGTTCGACGATGCCGACTGGAGCAGCGTCGTAATTCTGCGCTGCGTTCGCAGCATTATAAGTTCCGCGGAACCAGATTAAGGCGGTGTCATTGGCATCCCAAGCTGGTACGATTGGCCGTAAATTATCACGAACTGAATTCTGCGTGACAGGCCTCCAGGTAAAACTGGCGCCTTGGTTGGTGGTCACACCCTGCCAAATTTCATGCATGGCCGAATACGGCTGGTTCGTATCGAATACGCCAGGCGTAACCGCGCGTGGATCGTACTTCGTCGAAATGTAAATGGTGTTCGGATCGTTCGGGCTGAGAGCCCCAAGGCCTACATAGTCCGCTTCCGCGGAATATAACTTGTAACCAGCCTGGCACAGATAAGTTGGAGTCCATTTCGTGCCGTCCCAGCGGCAGAAAAAGAAGGCGTGATTGGGATCCTCCGTGTCGGGGTAGCCGGGGGGGTGAATGGACTGGTTGATGCGTGCACTGATGATGCATTCGATGGTTCCATCAGGATAACGTTGAACGTCATCGTCCCAGCAACGGAAATTGGTCATGCCCGGCGGCATGATCGTGCCATTGGAGAACACCAGCATGAAGTTTGAGGAAAGTGGCGCGTTGGTGTCGTTCAGGTTGCTGTCCACCACGGTTCCGTCAGTCTTGAAACTCATGCTGTTGCTGATGTACCCGTGATAGATGCTGGTGAGCGTGTCGCGTGGATGCGATTCGGTGCAGATGAAGTCAATCCGATCCTTGCCGTTATCGCAAAATTTGTAGTATCCGGGATTGTAGCCGGAGCCGGAATAACTTCGGTTCAATTTTCCGTAATAGGTCCAGGTGTTGCCGTAGTTGGTCGAAAGCAGGAGGTTCATGCTCTTGATGTCCAGTGACCGAAGAAAGGTGTAGGTGCGGTTTTCGGCGGACAGGTAGTGGGGATTCGAATAGCTGGCCATTTCGCTGCTGGTGGCGCCGAGGGCCTGCCAGTCAAAAGTGGTAAACGGACTCCAACTGTTGCCATCAAAGACACTGAAATAACTGAGATAGTTTTGGTTGTGACCGGTCCACTGCCCCAGGTATTT
>JBGPDH010000249.1:0-5680 GCA_041482195.1 Verrucomicrobiia bacterium | reverse complement strand
TGGTGGCTGGCGAGCTGGTTGCTGGCGTGGCTGGCCATCGTGCCGCAGCCGGTTTCGGCCCTGCATCGTATTGAAGAATCACTGGTTATCGGCCTGGGGAGCTATCTGGCATGGAAATTTGCCGCCGGGGCGCTATTGGTCCTGCACTTGTTGAACAGCTACATCTATTTCGGGATGTATCCCTTCTGGAATTATGTCGCCAGCGTAGCGCAAACCCTGCTCCGGCCTCTTCGCGCCATCCCGCTTCGTGCCGGAAAAGTGGATTTCGCCCCGGTCCTGGGAATCGCCCTGGTGTTTTTGCTGGGAGAACTGGCCGAACGCGGTCTGGCCGCACTTTATCTCAAACTTCCCTTTTAATTGTGATTACTGCCGTTTTGCTCCACCGGCCTGGTCTTCGGCATTTTGGCAATAATCGTGGCGCCTTGCTCCTTGGTGCTTTCAATTGACAGCGTGCCGCCATGCAATGCGACCAGCCGTTTCGCAATCGTCAGCCCCAGTCCCAGCCCTTGTTGCTCATGCATCCGGCGATCGAATTGCATGTAAGCGCCGATGCGGGCGATTTGCTCGGTGGAAAACCCGCTGCCCTGATCACTGACGGATAACACCGCCATATTGAACGCTTCGTCCAACTTGACATATACCTGCGTCCCGGCTTTTGAAAATTTAAAGGCATTTTGGACCAGTTCATCCACGATTTTGGCCAGATATTCCTCGGCCATCGGCACGGTCACGTCCACCAGCTCAAGGATTAAATCCGTGGGCCGGTTGACCTGGGTCGCGATTGCCCTGGCAGCCTTTTCAATCAGCGGAACGGGGTGTTCCGTCTGCCCAATCCGCAGGGCATTGATATTTTTGGGGTCGCTGGCAACCAACTCGAGCTGCGCGTAAATCAGAAAGTTCTCAATCAGCCGTTCGAGCCGACGGCCGGATTGATGGATGACGTGGCCCATTTCCGCAACCTCCGCGGCCTTGAGTGTGGCGGTGTCGGTGGCCAGCATCTCGCCATAGGCCAGAATTCCGTTCAGCGGCGTGCGCAACTCGTGCGGCAACATGAGGCTGATATTATCGCGCAGGCTGGCCAGCTTGCGCTCGGCTTCGTCGCGCACCGTCTGGGCTTTTTTCAGGCGGGCGTCCACGGCGGCATAAAGCGCGTCGGTGGTGAACGGTTTTGGCAGGTAATCGTCGGCGCCCAGTTCCATGCCGTGCCGCATGCCGGCGTTGTCGGCCAGACCGGTCATCAGAATAAACGGAATGGCGGCCGTGGGCGCCTCGTTGCGCAGCGAAGCGAGTGTCAAATATCCGTCCACCTTTTCCATGTTAATGTCGCACAGGATCAGGTCGGGCAGTTCCTTGCGGGCCCGGTCGATGCCATCGGCACCGTTAATGGCCTCAATTACGTCAAAACCCTTTTGTTTCAGCGCCAGACGTATCATCTCGCGCAGCCATTCTTCGTCGTCAATTACCAGGATTTTCTTCACGGCAAGTGCACTCCCGTTTCAGCACGAATCATGCCCTTTGCCGTCCTCCAACGGCGATCCATTTTCCACCGGGTTTGCCAATGAAACCGCCGGTTTATTTCCGCTCTTCCAGGGGCACATAGTGATTGAGGGTGCGCCCGGTGTAAATCTGTCGCGGCCGGCTGATGCGGCTCTTGGTGTCTTCCATGATTTCCTTGTAATTCGCAATCCAACCGGGCATCCGGCCGATCGCAAAAATCACAGGGAACATCTCCACCGGAATGCCGATGGCGCGCATGATGATGCCGCTGTAAAAATCCACGTTGGGGTACAACTTGCGTTCCACAAAATACGGATCGCGCAGCGCGGCTTCCTCCAGATGTTTGGCAATATCCAGCAACGGATCGGCAACGTGCAATTTGAGGAGGACTTCGTCACACGCCTTTTTGATGATCTTGGCGCGCGGATCGTAGTTTTTATAGACCCGGTGGCCAAAGCCCATGAGCTTTCGGCCGCTGTTCTTGTCCTTCGCCGCGGTGATGAACTTTGAACCGTCATCACTTTCCTGGTGAATTTCCTCGAGCATTTCAATCACCGCCTGGTTCGCGCCGCCGTGCAGCGGTCCCCACAGCGCGCAGACGCCGGCCGCCGCGCTGGCAAACATATTGGCCTGGCTCGACGCCACCATGCGCACGGTCGAAGTGGAGCAATTCTGCTCGTGATCGGCGTGCAGCAGGAAAATCAGGTCCAGCGCTTTTACCACCTCCGGCTTCAGCTCGAAATCCTCATACGGCGTGGAAAACAGCATGTGCAGGAAGTTGGCCGTGTATTTGTAGGCTTTCTTGGGATAAATCAGGGGTAGGCCGCGCGATTTGCGGTAGGCATACGCCGCGATGGTGCGCACCTGGGAAATCAGCTTGGCCGCGTAAATGTCGAACTGGTTCGACTTGCCCCAGCGCCAGTTCATGAGTTCCTCGTCAAAACAACTCGTCGCGTTGATCATCGCCGAGAGAATCGCCATCGGGTGTGCACCCATGGGAAAACTCTCGAAATGATATTTCATGTCCTCGTGGAGGAATTGATATTCCGTGAACAGGTCGGAAAACTTCCGTATTTGTGCACGCGTCGGCAAATCGCCGTAAATGATCAGATACGCCGTCTCGATAAAGGTGGATTTCTCTGCCAACTCCTCGATCGGGATGCCGCGATAGCGCAAAATTCCCTTTTCCCCGTCAATGAACGTGATTTTACTGACGCACGAACCGGTGTTGCCGTAACTGTCGTCCAGCGTGATGTAGCCCGTGTTCGCGCGCAGCGACGAAATGTCCACCGCCTTCTCGCCCTCACTGCCTTCAACAGTGGGCAGCGGATATACTTTTCCTTCCAATTCCAGTTTTGCCTCTTTGCTCATGTGCTCTTCTTGTTTTAGATAATTTGTGGGGAAATATGATTATTGGCAAGGCGTGAATTGCGTGCGGTACTCGCAGAACGCTGTCACCCCACTGTCCAATTTATGTTACAATCCAGTAATATAACAAAAACTTCTTGAAACAACCATCTGGGGGCGGGTAAAATGGCTCCAGCCTTAAAATTGTTATGATAAATTTAAAAGGAAGATTTATGAAAAGATGTTCGATTATGTTGATGCTACTCGGAACATACAGCACCTTTGCGCAAGTACTTGTTACTCCCAGCAGCACGATCAACGGACTGACGCATTCGTTTAGGGACCTCTATCCCGGTGGGCCAACCAGCGTGATAGAAGACTACGCCGCAGCCGGACAGTACACGCAGACCGGTTTTACTACAACTCTTACTGGTTCAGAAACGATATCCGTAAGTTTTGAGGCTCCAGTCGGAGAAATGTTTGTTATACATGCCGCACCGGCCGGTTTCGGAGACATCACACTGACCCTGGATGCCGAGTGGATTGCCGGCTCAGGTTCGGGATATGGTTTGAGCGCCGCTTCAACTTCGGCCGTTTTCGAAAATCTAATTGGTTCAGCGCCAACACTCACGTCGTCGTCGGACTATATTAGTACTGGCGGAGATTCTGTTCGCTTTTTTGACACCTTTACCATAGCGCCCGGCACGACGTTCACCGGTGTTCAACTCTCCGCTCAATATGCAACCAGCATCAGCTCTCCGAGCGAGCAGACCTTCATACCGTCAGCTTTTGAATTTAATGCTGGAGTTGAATCTTTCCAAACACTGGGTGACGGCACATTGATGACACTCGAAGCTACTCCAGAACCAGGTATTTTCAGTTTTTTGGCCTTGGGTTCCTTGGCTTTCCTCTACCATCATCGCAACGCAAAGGGAGCTTGATAGAGAAAATGATTCTTTGATGTGTGGCAGCACTGCTGATCCAACAAATCACTCAAGCACAGGGAACGGTTTATCTATCGAATCTTTCATGCTGAAGCATCCGAACCGCTTTCGGTCATGACTGCGACCATTCCAGCTATGTGAATTATAGGGTTCCCAACTTGGCGTTGCCCGTCAATAGCAATTATCGAAAGTTGAACAAGGCCGACCTCCCCCAAATTCCCGCACCGGTTCCGCCGACTCGTTGTCCAACTCGCTTTAGTTCAAATCCTTCTTCGGCGTCAGATCGGGATACCGCCCGGCCAGGACCAGTTTGGGTTTCCGGTCAATGGTAAACAAACCCCAATGCTTTTCCGCACCGTTCGGATTGGGGTCGTTATTGTTGCCCTTCCAATCTTCGTCGAAGGCTTCAAAGAAAAAGGTGGTGATGTTCTCCCGGGCCGTCCAGGCATACAACTCATCGAAATACCGCTTTTGATTTGCCTCATTGGCCCGGCTGCCAAATTCAGTGGCGACGGTCGCCCAACCTCCCTCCGTCATCACGATGCGGCTTTGGGGCAGCGCCTTTCGGACCGCCTGTAACTCGGCGATGGTGGCTGGCAGCCCTTCGTCAATTCCTTTGCCCTCCCAGGCGGGATACGAGTGCACCGAAATAAAATCTAGTTCCTTTGCCAGCGCCGAGCCATTTTGGGCCCAAAAAGCAAAATTATCACACACGGTCACCGGCTGCTTGATCGCACCCTTGACCTGGCGAGCGTAGGCGATGACCGAGTCCACGGGAACCTTATGGTCGGTCCAACTGACCAGCGCTTCATTACCGACGGCCACGGCGACCACAATCTCCGGATAGTCGTGGGCCAGCCGGATGGCCTGTTTGATTTGTTTCTCGTTTTTGATTTTATTGGCATCCAGCTCCTTTTGCGGGTACGGCTCTTTATGCCACGGACAATCCGGGTTGCTGACTTCGGCATCCAGCCAGGCCCCAAGCAGGACCTTCAAGTGAATGTGGTTTGCTTTAATCACCCGTAAGACGGTTTCGGAGTTTTCACTGGAATCGTAGAGGCGAATCAGGCCGAAATTGCCGTTCCGGGAAAGGAGTTGAAGGTCTTCCAGCGTTTGCTGGTCAGTGGGATTGACGGCGCCACTACCACGGTCGGGATGTTGCCCGTGCCGGAATCCGGAATAGCAAACACCCTTTTGCATGCCGTCGAGAAGCGCACTCTTTCGCTGTTGAAGCGATACGACGGCTGGTTTGGCGGTCTCCTGGGCAGCGCTTTCAAATGCTATTCCGACCAAAAGGGAGAGCAGCGAACAAATTATGATGCCTGAATACGCTTTGCGGCTTATCAGTGGAACGTCATTTTTCATCGGGCGACCTTGATCTTCAGGATTCAACATTTTTGAATATAACCACAAAACATTTAAGCAGATATAATGATTATTGCGTACGATTGTCAATTCGCTTTGACAATGAGCCAAGGCATTCTCTTACGCCGCTACTGAATGCCGGGTATAACTTTACACACCCACCAAAACCTGGCACTGGCATAGCGCAGACTTCAATCAAAGTCTTCGGGTTCATGGGGCATTCTTGACCCGTGGTACTGGCGACTGGAAAGTCGCCCAAATCCCGCCAAGCGGGACTGGAAAGCCTGCGTTACGGTGCAGGTGCCGAGTCGCGCCCGTGAATGGATCGGCGCATCGATTTCACTGGCGCGGGGTTCAACTATTTGACTCTATTCCCTCTGACCATGAAACGCTGGGCCGTTCTGACCGTCCTGCTTTATACCCTGGCGCTCGTGCTATTGACCGTACCGGTCACGCTGGTCGCCTTCGGCAATTGGGGGAAGGATCCCAGTAGCGCCAGCAGTCTTAACGACATCCTGCAAATCTAT
>JBGPDH010000248.1:0-5701 GCA_041482195.1 Verrucomicrobiia bacterium | reverse complement strand
TAAAGTCTGGCTTTCATTTTTCGGGTCACGGATTTTGCCGTAACTTCATCACGTTAATCGTTTTTCAGGCCGGAGCCGGTTGCGCCTTTCCGTGCTTGGCCGCCCGCGCGTCGAACCGGTCCACTTTCATTAAATTGGAAAGGTGAATCGTGCCTTCCCGTTCCACGATGGCGCCCTGCGGATGGTCCTGGCTTTTGCGCGTATGACGCTTGATCAATTTCAAACCCTCAACAATCGCCCGGTGTTTCTTGGGACTGACGGCAATCACCTTGCCGCGCTTGCCCTTTTCCGCGCCGGCCAGCACAACCACTTCATCACCTTTTTTTACATGAAATTTTGACATAACTTCAAATCACCTCCGGCGCCAGCGAAACGATCTTCATGAATTTCTTGTCGCGCAACTCGCGCGCCACCGGCCCGAAAATGCGCGTGCCCTTCGGATTCAATTCCTTGTCTATGATCACGATCGCGTTGCTGTCAAAGCGCAGGTACGAGCCGTCGTTGCGCGCGATCGGCCGGCGGGTACGAACAATGACCGCATCGTGCACTTCACCCTTCTTCACCTGCCCGTCCGGCGCGGCGACCTTGATATGCACCTTGATCACGTCGCCCACGCGGGCGTAACGCTGGTTGCGGCCCAACACACCGATGGCCCAGGCAACCTTTGCGCCGGTGTTGTCTGCGACTTCCAAATGGGAACGAATTTGCAACATAAAATCCGGTCAGGCTGCGGCCACGGGGGTATCCGCCTCGTTGCGCACGACCACGGCAATCAGCCGCCAGCGCTTGGTTTTCGACAACGGCCGCGTTTCCTCAATCCGCACCCGGTCGCCGGGCTTCGCCTCGCCCTTTTCGTCGTGGGCGTAAAATTTCTGGTAAGCGGTCACGACCTTGCGGTACCGCGGATGCGGAAAGCGGCGCTCGACCCGCACCACGATGGTCTTGGCCATCTTGTTGGAGATGACTTCACCTTCGCGTTGCTTGCGATGTCCGCGTGCTGTTGCTGTTGAATTTTCTGTATCAGCCATACCATTAAGCCGCTTTGTTGCGCAGTTGGGAGATGCGCGTTTCCAGGCGCGCGATGTCCTTGCGCAGGGTCCGCAGGCGTGCCGGTTTTTCCAGCTGCGCACTCGCCTGCTGCAAACGCAGGTTGAACATTTCATGATGCAGGTCGCGGCTCTTGGCCGACAACTCCACCAGCGTCATATCTTTGATTTCACTAAATTTCATAACCGTTTAGATCGCGCGCCGGTGCCGGGCGATGAACTTTGTCTTGATGGGCAGCTTCGTCGCCGCCAGCCGCAACGATTCGCGCGCGTCTATCTCCGGGATGCCGTCCACCTCAAACAGCACGTTCGCCGGCCGGATCACCGCCACCCAGCCTTCCAGAGGCGCCTTCCCCTTGCCCATCCGGGTTTCGAGCGGCTTCTTCGTAAATGATTTCTGCGGAAAAACGCGAATCCACATCTTCCCGCGACGTTTCATGTTGCGGGCAATCGCCACGCGCGCCGCTTCCAGCTGCTTGGAATCCATCCAACAGCGTTCGAGCGCCATCAAACCGTATTCACCGAACGCGACCGCATTGCCGCGGGACGCCAGGCCGGCCCGGCTGCCGCGGTGCATCTTCCGGAACTTTACTCTTTCGGGTTGCATTGCCATATCAAAAATCCTGTTCCAGAATCAGTTGGGGATAACTTCCACCGGCGCCGCCTGGGCCTGGGCCGCGGCCTTTTGCGGCTTGTTTTCACCGCGGCAAATCCAGCACTTGATGCCCAGCTTGCCATAAACGGTGAGCGCCTCCGCAAATCCATAATCAATGTTCGCGCGCAACGTGTGCAACGGCACGCGGCCCCAGTGATATTGCTCGACCCGCGCCAGTTCCGCTCCGCCCAAACGGCCCGCACAGCGGATCTTGATGCCTTCCGCGCCGAAATCCTTCGCTGTCTGCAACGCTTTCTTCATCGCGCGCCGGAACGACACGCGGCGTTCCAGCTGCAACGCGACATTTTCCGCCACCAGTTGCGCGTCGAGTTCCGGAGTCTTTACCTCCACGATATCTACGTAAACTTCCTTGCCCGTCATGCGGCTCAATTCCTCTTTGAGCTTGTCAATTTCCGAGCCTTTGCGGCCGATAACCACACCCGGGCGAGCGGTCAGAATCGTAACCCGGCAGCGATTGGTCGCGCGTTCAATTAAAATTCTCGGCACCGACGCCGTTTCGAGTTTCTTCTTCAACAGTGTGCGGATCTGCCGGTCCTCATTGAGCAGCGGGCCGAATTCCTTTTTGCCGGCGAACCACTTCGAGCGCCAGTCTTTGTTGACGCCGACGCGCAGTCCGATTGGATTTGTTTTTTGGCCCATATTATTCGTCTGACAAGGTGATTTTGATGTGACAACGGCGTTTGAGGATTGGTCCGGCGGAACCGCGTGCTTTGGGGGTAAAACGTTTGATAATCATCGCCGTCCCGGCGACAGCTTCCTTGATGCGCAGGCTTTCCGGCTTCAATTTGTTGTTGTTTTCCGCGTTGGCAATCGCCGACCGGAGCGTCTTGGCCACGAGCCGTGCTCCCTTGCGCGGAACCACCTGCAATACAGCCTGCGCCTGCAAGGCCGGCAACCCTTGAATCTGTCGCACCACCTCGCGCATCTTTTGCGCGGACATCGGCACGTTTTTCATGATTGCGTGAACTTCCATGCTATTTCGCCTCCGCTTTGGCCGTGTGCGCGCCGTGTTTCTTGAATATCCGCGTCAGAGAAAACTCACCGAGTCGATGACCAACCATATTTTCTGTGACAAAGACTGGATTGAAGACTTTTCCGTTGTGAACATTAAAGGTGAGACCGACGAAATCCGGCGTGATCATCGAACGGCGCGACCAGGTCTTGATCGGCGTTTTCTGATTTGTGCTCTTCGCCTTCTGGATCTTATCCATCAGGTGGAAATCAATGAACGGACCTTTTTTAATCGAGCGTCCCATAAATTATTTGAGCTTCATCGGCAGACCGTTGCGGCGCACAATAATGAAACGGTTTGAATATTTGTATTTGTGGCGGGTCTTGCCACCTTTGGCAATCTTGCCCCACGGCGACATCAACTGCTGCCAGCCGCCGCCGGACTTTGATTTGCCCGCGCCGCCGCCATTCGGATGATCCACCGGGTTGCGCGTCACCCCACGGTTGATACCGCGATGACCGCGATGCCGCGTGCGACCGGCTTTGCCCAAAATCACATTCTCATGTTCCGCGTTGCCGACCTGGCCGATGGTCGCATAACAATTTTCATTCACCTTGCGGATTTCACCCGACGGCAAACGGATTTGCGCGTAACCCTCGTCGCGCGACATCAACGTCGCCGCGCCGCCCGCCGAACGGACCACCTGTCCGCCGCGACCGGGAGTCAGTTCAATATTATGAATGGAAAGACCGACCGGAATCGCCTTGAGTGGCAGGGCATTGCCGACTTCCGGCGGAGCCGTCGGACCGCTGGATATGGTGCCGCCGACCTTGATGCCCGCCGGGGCAATGATGTAAGCCTTTTCACCATCTTTGTATTGCAGCAACGCCAGGCGCGCCGATCGCATCGGATCGTACTCAATCGCCGCCACCGTCGCCTCCACGCCGTATTTGTTGCGCTTGAAATCCACGAGGCGGATTTTCTGCTTGTGACCGCCCCCGATACCACGCGCCGTCACGCGACCGTAGGCGTTTCGGCCACCGGTTTTCTTCCGCGTGACGACCAGCCCCTTTTCGGGCTTCGTCTTCGTAATATCGCTGAAATCCGCGTACGTAACGTAGCGCAGAGACGGCGTTAGCGGTCTAAATGTTTTAACTGGCATAAAAACAAAAGTTTTAGCAGCAACTTTGAAGTTGGCAGGCCATCAATCCTGTCCCGGCAGGGAACCAGTTATCGGTCTGCAAACATGCTGTCCATTTGCCCGTAATGGCATCCGCGCTGTGTCGCGGCGAGGGCCTGTCTTCCGAGCAAAACGGAGCGGAAAAAATATCAGAAGGCCATTTCAGCGCAAGCGTTTTTTTGAAGAATTTTGAAGCTCTAAATCGGCAATAAACACGTGATAAGAACAGGTTTCCATCACGATTTGCCGCGCATTTCCAGCAAAGCGCCGACACTTGAAAGGGTCGACACTGCGTAAGGCACCATTACCGTCAGCAGCATCTTGAGCAAATCCCCGTGCGTGATATGTCCGGACAGGATCGCATCCCCGTGATTGATGGCAATCAGGATGAAACCCACGACCAGGGCATATTTGAGCGCGCGTTTGACCACCGAAGGCCGGCACGCCAGTTGAAGTTGTTCTTTCATGTGCGACCGACGTTATTACATCCGTTGGGCAGACTCAAGTTGTCGAGATTTGGCCAACCGGCCGTAGCGCAGGCTTTCCAGTCCCGCAGAGCGGGATTCTGGCGTCTTTCCAGTCGCCGGTATTGAAAAGTCGTCGCCAGTCCCGGAACGCGGGACAAGAATGTCCCGGTAACCCGCAGACAGGAATGTCTGCGCTACAATACGCTTAAACTTCGCGCGGTCATCTTCAATGCCGGGATTGGGCCTGTTTGCTGACCTTGGCCAGGCGTTGTTCCCATTCGCCCTTGTGCGCCAATGGGTCGGCGTCCGTGCCCCAAAGTTTCTTCACCATTTCCCGCTGCGGCACGAACGGGCATTTCGCCTTCGGGTTTTTGAAGGCGTCTTCCAGCTCGCGCAGCGCCAGTTGCGCGCCGGTCATGATGGCCGGCTTTTCGGCACGCGAGAATTTTGAGTTCAATTTATGTGCTGCATCGTCGAGCGCACCCCAGCGTTCCGCATGCGTGCGCCCCCAGAGCGTCGGTTGTGTGTCCAACCGGGAGAGGTTCCAGAACCCGATCCGGATTTGTCGCACGGGTTTGAACTCTTTGCTCATGGTCTCGCGAAAAACACCCTCCAAAACCGCGTTGATGATCGAATTCTGAAATTGCGGCTCCCGGAACCGGTGCCCACCGCCGATTTCGCTGAAATCGGTGAAACGAATCGTCAACCCCAACTCCCGCGCCTGCAATTGTTCCCGGCGCAACTGGCCGACCAGTCGTGTCGCTTCGCTCAAAGTAAATGTCAGCGCCGCCTCGTAATCCGGCTCGTCGTAAGGCAGCGTGGTATTGCTGGAAATCGTCGTCCGGTCCTTCACTTCGAGCAGCAGTGGCTCGGTCCACAGGCCGTTGGCAAACAACCAGAGCTGGGTTCCCCAGATGCCGAATTTCTTTTTGAGCAATGGTGATGGCAATTTCGCGACGTGGCCAAACGTCGTTGCACCCAGCGCCGCCAGGGCGCGTTGCCGGTTCTTACCGATGCCCGAAAGCTCCCGTACCGAACGGTCGTTTAAAAATTCCTTTTCCGTGCCGGGCAGGATTTCGATAAAGCCCGGCTTGGCCGCGTCCGTAGCCAGCTTGGCCAACCGCGACGAATTCGCCAGACCGGCGGACACGGGCAGCTTTACTTCCCGTAAAATTCGCTGGCAGATTTCCTTGACGTAATCTTTCGGCGACGTTTTCCGCCAGACATGCCGGTCCATGGTCGTAAAATCGAGGAAACCTTCATCGATCGAGATGGGCACGAGCGTGGGCGAATATTTCTCCAGCACGCGGAACATCTCATGCGACAGCCGGCGATACTCATCGTAGTGGGGCCGACACAACACGCCCCGCGGGCAAAGGC
>JBGPDH010000247.1:0-5708 GCA_041482195.1 Verrucomicrobiia bacterium | reverse complement strand
CAGCGCGTTGATGACGAACGTGAACAGCCCGAGGGTAAAAATGACCAGTGGCAATGCCAGCAGCATCAGGATGGGCCGGACGAAGGCATTCAGAATGCCTAACAACAAGGAAGCAACAATCAGATCTCCTGAATTTCCATAGCGAATATGGCCGCGCAGAATCATCGCCGCGATCAACACGGCCAGCGTGTTAATGACCCAGCTTTGCAGAAAGCGCAGCAGTTTTCTTGTTCCCGGTTGCATGTCCGCGCCCAAACGGCGTTGCTTCAAAATGCGTCACCTTTTCAGGAAAAACAAGGAACGTTTTGACTGGATTCCTGACTGCCGCCGTCGCAGACTCTGTTTCCATCATGCACACCGTCCAAGTGCTGCTATTCATCCTGATTGGGTTTGCCGTTGTGCCGTCGACGTTGGCGGAGAGCGTCCTCGCGCCCGGGGGAAAACTGGAAAAACTGGCCGGTGATTTTGCCTTTACGGAGGGCCCGACCTGCGACAAGACCGGCAATCTTTTCTTTGTCGACCAACCGAACAATCGCATCATGGAATGGAGCCGGGAAGGAAAGTTGTCTACGTTCCTACAGCCGTCCGGCCGCGCCAATGGAATGATGTTTGACGCGAACGGCAACTTGATTGCCTGTGCCGATGAGCACAACCAGCTCTGGTCCATCGCTCCCGATAAAAAAGTGACCGTGCTCGTCAAGGATTACCATGGCAAATATCTCAACGGCCCGAACGATGTCTGGGTGGCTCCCGGTGGCGCGATGTATCTCACCGATCCTTTTTACCAGCGCGATTGGTGGGACCACGACCAGATGGCCTTGGACAGTCAGGAGGTTTTTTACCTGTCGCCCGACAGAAAGAACCTGGTGCAGGTGACCGATGATTTGAAAAAGCCAAATGGCATCACCGGCACACCGGATGGCAAGACACTTTTTGTCTCGGACATCGGCGCCGGACAAACGTGGCGTTACGAAATCCAGCCGGACGGCTCGCTCACCAACAAAACGTTGTTTTGTAAAATGGGTTCCGATGGCATGACGATTGACGCGGACGGCAACCTCTACCTCACCGGCCATGGTGTGACGGTTTTTGACAAGACCGGTCAGCGGATTGAACACCTTGACGTGCCGGAAGCGTGGACGGCCAACGTCTGCCTCGGCGGCAGCGATCACAAAACGCTGTTCATCACTGCGAGCAAATCACTCTATTCCATTCAACTCCGCGTCAAAGGAGCCAACCCCGCAAAATAGGCGGACCATAACCACATCGTCAGTGTCGCGTCACAGAAATCAGTTTCCGATTCAATGAGTCCGTCGCTGGACGGTTGGTTTCCAAAACACGGCCCGCATCCACTGGCTGTCCCCTCTCCGCTCCCATCCGATGGGAGGGAGAGGGTCAGGGTGAGGTGTGGTTTTTCTGGCTGGTTCATTTAAAGAATCGTTAGTACACCACATTAGCACTGTGCTGTAGATGGAACGTTAACGTGAATTTTACTTGGGAATTGAGCGGATACGTTATGCGTTTGGTGAATTTGTTGGTGAATTGATTGTGGATAACTTTTCCGGTTATTCACATTTTTATTCACATTTTAGGCACGCCACTTGCGCATTCAGGAGGCATGCGTAACGAGTGGTTTGATGTACCGGAAGCCTCTGGGAGACTTGAAATAACCCTGGATGGCTTGCCCATTTTACCGCCATCGGAATACCGCTCGTTGCCTGCCATCCGCTGCTATCTGGAGACCCTCGCTTTGGAAAAACAGCGCATATTATGCTCGTTGAGCGTTGATGATGAATCTTTGAACCTGGCCCTACCATTGGTCATCAGCAAAAATTTTTGCCGGGTGACGGCCGAGACCATACCGTTGGAGGAAAGGTCGCTGCTCCTGCTCAAGACGGCGCTGCAACAGGCTGACCAGGCACGGACCTGCGTGGAGACCACCATCACGCTGGTTCTGATCAATGACGGCTGCGTGGCGCGTGAACTCTGGTGGAACCTGGCCAAACAACTCAAGGAACCGATCCTCACGTTAAGCCTGTTGCCGGACGACGCCTGCGGACCGGCCAATGGCCGCGCGTCCCTTACTCAACTTCGCAAGTGGCAACTCGAACAGGTCGCCGCCATCATCAAAGACGTGGATGCCGCCTGCCAGAGACCGGACACTATTCCGCTATCCAATGCGCTGGAAAATCGGGTGCTGCCCTGGCTGCAAAATCTGAGCGAGCTTATCACTCTCTGGCATGAGACGGCCCGGCACGGTTCGCGCCTGGGAATGAGTTGTACTGTCTCCTGATGCTCAACGATCCAGAGTGAAGATTCAATGCGGTGACTGGAGGGCTTTTCTGACTTCGGCGGTGCTGGCAAAATTCGCCTGCGCCTCGCTGCCGGTCTTCTCTACCAGTCCAAGCATCGCGTCGTTCAATGAACCGGCATAATAGTACGCAATGACGTCGCGGAAGCCGCTTCAAACGGGTCAGTTCTTGATATTGATATATTGAGCGAAGCGGGGCAGTGTGCGGAAATGGCGCGGAAGCTCAGAGTGGAATATCCCGGAGCGATTTATCATGTCATGAGTCGCGGGGACCGGCGAGAAGCGATCTTCAAGGATGACCTGGACCGGGAGTGTTTTGTGGGAACGCTGGCGGAGGCCTGTGAGAAGACCGGATGGCAGGTACATGCGTATTGTCTGATGGCCAATCATTTTCATCTGGTGGTCGAAACCCCACGGGGAAACCTGGTGGCTGGGATGAAATGGTTCCTGGGAACTTACACCGGAAGGTTTAACCGACGGCACAAGCTGTTTGGCCATTTGTTCAGCGGCCGCTACAAGGCATTAATCGTAGATGGGAGCGGCAGCGGGTATTTGAAGACGGTGTGCGAGTATGTGCATTTGAATCCGGTGCGGGCGAAGTTGTTGCCGGCGGAAGAGCCATTGCGGAGGTATCGTTGGAGTAGTTGGCCGCAATATCTCAAGCAGCCCAGACAACGTCCTGGGTGGCTGCAAGTAGCCCGGTTGTTGGGCGAACTGGGAATTCCCAAGGACAGCCCGGCGGGGCGACGGGAGTTGGAACGGGTGGTGGAGGCGCGGCGGCAGGCCGAGGAAGGAGGGAGGTATAGAGCCATCCGGCGAGGCTGGTATTTGGGGGAAAAGGCTTTTAAACAGGAATTGCTGGCGCAGATGAAGGAGCGAATGGGAAAGGAACATTATGGGGCGGAGCGTGCGGAGACAGCAGAGGCACAGGCCGAGGCGATCATCAGCGAAGAGTTAAAGCGGCGTCGGTGGCGGGAGGAGGAATTGGGGCGACGTGCCAAAGGAGATGCGGTCAAGGTGGCCTTGGCGACGCGGTTGCGGAGGGAGACGGTGATGACGGTCGGGTGGATCGCGCAGCGACTGCAAATGGGGTCGCCAGGCTACGTTAATCATCTCTTATATTGCGGGCGGAAAGGAGATAGAAATGGTGGCCCATATTACAAAATTAAGAACTGACCCGTTTACGTTTATGGTGGCCAATATTACAAAATCAAGAACTGACCCGTTTACGTTTACACCGCTGTCCAAATTAGGTTTTAAAAAATGGGTGAAAAGGGTCTCCGTCTCTGGTGGGATGAGGGTGAAAAGTGAAACCACAACCCATCATCAACGGAGACCACAATGATTCGAACCGGGAGTCTTTTTAGCCAAATCCTTTACCTGTTTCAACGTTCGACTTTTGCGCATCACGTGCGCGAACTCAAAGTCGAATATCATGCCCGCGGTTTTTCGAGTTGGGACCAATTCGTCGCGATGCTGTTCTGTCAACTGGCCCAAGCGCGTTCGCTGCGGGAGATTTCCGACGGTCTCAAATCCTGCGAAGGCAAACTCAAGCACTTGGGGTTGGAGCAGGAACCGAAGCGTTCCACCCTTTCCTATGCCAACGCCCACCGGCCCTGGCAACTGTTCGAGCGTCTGTTTTATGATCTGCTGGCGCAATGCCAGGCGATCAGCCCGCAGAAAAAGTTCCGGTTCAAAAACCGGCTCTTGACCCTGGACAGCACCACGGTGGAGTTGTGTGCCAGCATGTTCGATTGGGCGCATTGGCGACAGACCAAAGGAGCGGTGAAATTGCACCTGCTGTTGGATCACGAAGGCTATCTGCCGGTCTTTGCCCATGTGACCGACGGCAAGACCGGAGATGTCAAAGTGGCGCAAAGGCTTGATTTTCCAAAGGGAAGCATCGTGGCCTTGGACCGTGGCTACACCGATTACTATCTGTTCACCCGTTGGACACGTCAGGGCGTGTTCTTCGTGACTCGGCTCAAAGCCAACGCCGACGTGGCCCGGGTCCAGTCCCGCCCCGTACCCAAGAACAGCGCCGTCCGACGAGATGAAATCATCCGGCTCAAACCGTTTGAAGCGGGCCGCCCGGATTTGGAGGATTTACGCTGCGTAACCATCTGGCTGGAGGATAAACAGGAAGAACTGGAACTGCTGACCAACCACTTCGGTCTGGCGGCCTCGACCATCGCTGCCATTTACAAGGAACGCTGGCAAATCGAATTGTTCTTCAAGCTGCTCAAGCAGCAACTCAAAATCAAGACCTTCGTCGGCACTAGTGCCAACGCCGTGCGCATCCAGATTTGGACAGCATTGATCGCCGTGCTGGTTCTGCGCTACCTGCAATTCCGCTCTCAGTTCCGCTGGGCACTCTCCAACCTGGTAGCACTCTTGCGCTGGAGCCTGTTTACCTACCGGAATCTCTGGGAATGGTTGGATCGGCCTTTCGACACTCCTCCGCTCGGACTCGATCAACTGGAGCTTAAGTTGGACAGCATCGGCACTTCCCCATGACCAACCTGTCCTACCGAAAGAATAACACCTTCAGATTTCGCCAATAAATTGCTACGGCTCACTCCCCTAAATCCGCTAATTTGGACAGCAGTGAATATGGTTCTGGCAATGCTTCTATAGGAGACAACGGCAAGCTCTACCTCAAAACATTCCATGGAAATAAATCGGTATGCGTGAAGGGGATTTCGAAGCTTGCCAAGGGGTTGGGATCCAAGGCAGGTTTTGCGGCTCTCGGTTATGACGCCTATGGTGCGTTGAACGGTGATGAATCTCCGGGGGAAGCTGGCGTGGATGCAGCTTTTACAATAATGGGGATGACCAGCCCACCGGGAGCAGCCGCCGACGCAGCATATACCGGCTTAAATCTTTTTTACCCTGGCGGAGCAGGACAGGCCACTGTTGATTATTTTATTTATACCGCAGACACTTGTTATTCGTGTTATGATGGCAATGACCCTTGAATTCAATGGTTGATTTGTTCACGAACCAATGTTCTAATGTTGAATCTTCTCAAAGAAATATACCTTACTGCTTTCACTATTTTTTTTAGGTTTCGCGAGAGTGCGTGGTCACCTGAATGGAACGCTGGGAAAAGTGTTTCCGTTATCGCATTCATTGAGGAGATATTTTTTCTAGGGATTGTGTCATGGCTGGAAATATTTGCTGGAGCAAGGTTCACGCCGCATTTGCCGAAATGGGTGGTCCTGATATTTTTTTGGCTCTCTGTGCTGCGAACCACTATCCACTCGTCGTTCGTGGCTATGGTATGAGGTTCGAACGTGAATTTAGTCATTTCAAAAAGTCCAAGAGGGTTTTTTTGCTCACAAGCTGCGCAGCCATAATGATCGCTGTCTTGGTAATAGATGTTGCCGTTGGGCGT
>JBGPDH010000246.1:0-5724 GCA_041482195.1 Verrucomicrobiia bacterium | reverse complement strand
GGATTTGCATGACGCGCAATACCGTTCGCAGCTTCCAGCCGGTGTGCGCCCAGAACTTCAATTCCAGACCAGCTTGAATCGAACAAAGCGGGCGGCTGCCGCTTGCTGGACGGACACGTTGTCGCGGGCCGTGACCTGACGCAAGTAACCGGTGCCGGATTCGGAAATAAATCCCGGGCCACCGGGAGCATTTGTGCCGGACACCGTGCACAGGTCGCTCCACGAAATCAGGTCGGACGAGCCCTGGACGATATAGGTCAGATTGCTCGTGCCGAGCTGACACGGAAACTGGACGGTGAGATAAGTGCCGGGCTGACCATTCACGGTTTGCGTCTGCAAGTGAAACTGCGGCAGCGCCGATTGATCGGCCACTTCCGGCGACAGGTTGAAGGCGTACTCCATGAGGTTGACCACCCCGTCGTGGTCCGGGTCTGCGTAAATATTGGTCGAAGCGCCAGTCAACCCGTGGCCAGCCGCCCAGGCCTGATATGTCAACGGCTCGATGAAGCGGGACAGCAGATGCACGTAAGCGCCCTGGTAATAGATGGCGGGCTCGGTGATTTGCCAGGAATCTTCCGGCCAGGAAGTGTTCCAGTCCTTGTAAGACTTCTGAATCGGCTGGTCCAGCGGCGGTGCCAGGCGCGGGCCGGTGTAGGCGGAATCCTGCACAAAACTCGGGTTGGCGCCGCCGGTGACATATCCGGGGGCCGGTCCGTTGGGGGAAGTCAACGCATCATCGTAAACGGTCCCGTCGCCAAACCAGCTGTGATAGAATTCGTTGACGCAATTTTCCGCGCCATGTTCGTACATGTTCGACAAGTACACCATGGTGAGCGGGTTGACGCCGTGAAAATAATGCACATAACCGGCGGCGGCGGCACGATAACCGGCCGACTGGGCAGCATTCAGTCCGTAGAAGTTCTGTTCGTCGAACAACATGCCCGCGTGGCCCTTTTGCGTGTTGTTGCCCCAAACGTAGTCGCCGTCCGGAAGGTACGCCTGGTAGGCGTCCTTGCCTGCTGTCCAGGCCCCCATGTAATCGCCGCCGTCCATGGTGGACTGCTTGTGGGTGCGAATGTTGGAGGCGACTGCGGGGGTGACACCGGGCAGCGTCGAGTAATACAACACCGCGTCTTCCACTGTCGTATCATAAAAATTCCACCACCAGCCGGAGATTCCCCGGATGGTGGCATAGTTGCCTTCCACGTAGGAACGGTAGGTGGACTGGCCGGTGATTTCGTAAAGAAAAACCGCCACCCGGATCTGGAGGTTGGTTCGTTGGGTAATATCCTCGGGGTTGGCGCTGGCAAAACCCGTATTGGTGAAGACCACCGCCGGATTGGCCAGCGCCCAGTTGTAAGCGGCGACGGCGGCGTTGCTCAACGTGTTCGCATAGTCAGCCATGCCGACCGATTGGTAAACGCGCACCGCCTGTGCGAAATTTCCGGCCGCGCTGAGAGTGGCCGTGGTGCTTTCCGCGCCGTAAAAGACTTGCGATGTTTCGGCGCTGGGCGGCGAAGCGCCCTGGTATTGATTGACCCCCATCTTGCTCAACACCGAGCCATTGGCATTCTGCATCCGCAACAGCCAGTCCAGTTCCCATTTCACTTCATCGAGCAAATCGGGAATCCCGTTCCCGGATTCAGGGATGTTCCAATCATCCGGCCAGATGGTCGGGTTCTGCCGGTAAGCGAATAGAAGGTCGGATATCGGGTTGACTGTGAAATTCACGTATTTGTTGTAATCCCCGGCATCAAACCATCCACCCCGCAAATCCTTCTCGGTTGCGAGGGTGGGATTGGTAATCAGGCGGCAATGCGTGTCCTGCAACGGACCCATGAAATTCGTCCCGTCTGTCCAGCGCGCCTCGGCATAGGGCAGGGATTTTGCGGCTCCCCTGCGCTGGTAATAATACACGCGCATGGCCTGTTTTAGAGCATCCTCATATACGTCATGGTCGATTCGGAATCGGGCCGACCGGGTGTCATTGGCGGGATCATAGATGTAATACTCGCCCCAGCGCGTCACCGGGGAGAAATCAAACCACCAGACTTTGTCTCCGGATTGCGCATGGGTCGCACCGTTACTCCAGGGCACGGGCGCACCCGAGAATACAACCGTGTTGCTCTCCCAGATTCGAACCTCGAGTGTCGCCCCGGGCGTGTAGCTTTCCGCGGCATTGAAGCCCACCTGCGGGTCCGAGATGACCGCGACCTTGGGCAGGTCAGGCAAATAACCGAATTGGTCAACGGCGATACGGAGGGTGAAAGTGCCCGGCGGAGCGGCGACCGCGCAATGAAACCCGACCACCACGCCCAGCAACCACAAAAGGCTCCGGCCCTTGATAGGGAGCAGTCTGCTTGAGGCGGGGATGTTGAAAAGGGGGAGTCCGTGGAGCTTAAACATCACGGTTATTGTATTCGAATACCTGACGATGGTCAAACCTTAATCGGTTCACGATCACGCCCTTGGCCGGATTTCATGGTTTGGACTAAGCAACGGTTGTCACGCGACATTGGTTTTGGGCGCCGGCGAGTTTTAATTTCAGGACCTCGCCTTGTTTCCGGCCCAGGAGTTGTTCGCCCAACGGGGATTGCGGCGTAATCACCAGCACTTCCCGTTTGTCATGCAACACTTCCGTGCCGCCCGCCCGCGGGCCGATGAAGTACGCTGTTTTTTCCGCCTTCAATTCCAGTTCCACGAAAGCTCCGACATCAATCGGTTCGCCTGCCCCGAACTTGCGTGCGTCCAGCCTTTCGAATGCGGCAATGGCAGCCTGTATTTCCGCCGCCTGCCGGGATTGTCCCCGGGCGAGATAAGAGGCTTCGAGTCCGCGAGTGTCGTATTTGTTCTCGGCCTTGCTCTGCTCATGCGTGGCTTCCGCGCGGGAGGCCTGGGCTGCCCGGAAATAAACCTCCAGTTCTTCCGCCAGCCGGGCAACGATCTTCTTGATAAGCGCTCGTTTGTTCATGCCGGTGCCATGCGAAAGGGGCAGGGCCAGCGGATCACGTCGGTCATTCCACGGTCACGCTCTTGGCGAGGTTGCGCGGCTTGTCCACGTCACAGCCGCGCGCAACGGCAATGTAATAGGCGAACAGTTGTAACGGGACGGTGGCCAGAATCGGGTATATCAACTCCAAGGCCTTCGGCAGGTAAATCACATCATTGGCCACCTTCCCGATTTGTGTGTCGCCCTCGGTGGCCAGCGCGATGATGGGGCCCTGGCGGGCGCGGATCATCGCCAGGTTTGCCATCGTCTTGTCATACATCGAATCCTGTGGCACAAGAAAAACCGTCGGTGTCTTCGGGTCAATCAACGCAATCGGGCCGTGCTTCATCTCCGCCGCCGAATAGCCTTCGGCGTGGATGTAGGAAATTTCCTTCAGCTTAAGCGCGCCTTCGAGCGCAATCGGGAAGGTGTAACCGCGGCTGAGGAAAAAGAAGTCGTCGGCCTTAACATATTTCTTCGCGAGTTTCTCGAGCGTACGGTTTTGCGCCAGAATGGACTCAATCTGTCCGGGCACAGCCTCCAGCGCGTGCAGGATTTCCAGCGCGCGACGTGCCGAAAGATTTCGCAACCGGCCCAGATGCACGGCCAGCAGGGTTAAGACGGTGAGCGTGGAGACGAACGCCTTGGTGGAGGCGACGCCGATTTCGGGTCCGGCATGCATATAAATACCGCCGTCCGCTTCCCGGGCGATGGTGCTGCCGACCACGTTGATGATAGCGAGGGCGCGGTGGCCGCGGCGCTTGGCCTCGCGCAGCGCGGCCAGCGTGTCGGCCGTCTCACCGGATTGCGAGATAACGAGCAACACGGTGTCACGTTCGAGCGGCGCGTTGCGGTAACAGAATTCATGCGCGAACTCGACTTCGACGGGGATTTGGGCGAGTTCTTCAATCAAATATTCCCCCACGAGCGCCGCGTGCCAGCTGGTGCCGCTGGCGGCAATAACGATGCGTTCGACAGAGCGCAAATGCGCCGTGGTCAGGTTCAAGCCACCGAATTTGGCGGTGGCACCTTCGGTATCCACGCGTCCGCGCAGGGCGTTCTCAACGGTGCGCGGTTGTTCAAAAATTTCCTTGAGCATGAAATGCTCGTACTTGCCGCGGACAGCATCTTCCTGGCTGAATTCCAGCTTGCTGATCTGGACGTTGGCCGTGTCGATGCCGAGATTCAGAACGTCGAAGCGCTCCGGCGTGACCGTGGCGACGTCGTAGTCGTTCAGGTAAACGACTTTCTTCGTATGCGCGACGATGGCGTTGGCGTCGCTGGCCAGAAAGTTTTCTCCCTTGCCGATGCCGATGATGAGTGGCGAACCGCGCCGTGCGCCGACGATGGTGCCGGGTTGGTCGGCAGCAATCACCGCCAGGCCGTAGGTGCCGATGACTTCGCGCAACGCGTCGCAGACCGCTTGGGTGAGCGGATTGGAATTGCCGTTTTTGTAGCCGCGCTTTTCAAAGCGCGGAATGTCCGCCTCGTCACCTCGGCGGCTACGGTACTTTTCATAATAATCACCGATCAAATGGGCCAACACCTCGGTGTCGGTATCGGAGCGAAATTTGTGCCCGGCTCTAACCAATTTTTGTTTGAGCGCGTCGTAATTTTCAATGACGCCGTTATGGACCACGGCAATTTTACCGGATTGATCCAGATGGGGATGGGAATTGATGTCTGAGGGCGGGCCGTGCGTGGCCCAACGCGTATGGGCAATTCCCAGATTTCCCGCGACCGGCTGGGATTTCAGCAGGCGCGCCAGTCCGTGGTCAATCCGGCCCTTTTTCTTGCGCAACGACAAGGTGCCACCCTGTACCACGGCGACGCCCGCACTGTCGTAACCGCGGTACTCCAGCCGCCGCAATCCCTCCAGCAGGATGGGCGAAGCCGCTTTTTTTCCGATGTATCCGATAATGCCGCACATGTGTTGGTTAATCTGTTAGTTGGTAATCCGTTAAATGGTTAAATCAGTAATTGGTAGCAAAACGGAAAACTTGTTTAACCTGATTAACGGGTTACTCATTTAACTAATTACTCATTTAACGAACTTAATATCCAATCCGCCGCACCGGCCAAATCGTCCACGACCACGGCGCGCGAAACTTTCTCCGGCGATTCGTGTTCAAGTTCCGCGCCGTAACCGGTGCGCACCAGTATGCTCCTTTTTACGCCCGCGTTCCAGCCGCATTCCAAATCGCTCAATTTATCACCAATCAAATAACTTTGTGCCAGGTCCAGGCCGAACTCATCGCGCGCGTCGAACAGGAACTGCGGCGACGGCTTGCGGCCATGGCTCGGTTCATCGGGTTTTTCCGGCGCGATATAGATCTTCTCGAAGCGCACGTCGCTGGCGGCCAGTTCACGGCAGAGATGCTGGTTCACGTTATCCACGTCGGCAAGCGAGAAGTAGCCGCGCCCGACCCCGGACTGGTTGGAGACGATGAACAGCTTGAATCCCGCGTCGCCCAGCCGTTTCAAGCCGACGGGCGTGGCTGGAAAGATGTTTACGTCTTCCGGCCGGCACAGATAATTTTTCTCCACGATGAGCGTGCCATCGCGGTCGAGGAAAATCGCCCGGTTCATTGATCAATCTTTTTCGTTGAAGCACTGAAGCGTGAAGCGTTAAAGCGGGATCGCCGTTCTGCCTTTCCATTTTAACGCTTGAACGCTTTAACGCATAACGCGCTTCTGTGTCAAATTGTGGTTTGAATAGGGCAAGAATGGAATTG
>JBGPDH010000245.1:0-5785 GCA_041482195.1 Verrucomicrobiia bacterium | reverse complement strand
TTTTGGGGCGCGCCTTGGAAATGGCGGTGAGCAAAGTGGACTTGCCGGCGTTCGGATAACCCACCAGCCCGACCTCGGCGATGATGCGCAGTTCCAAAAGAAAATCACCTGCTCCGCCCGGTTCGCCCGGTTGCGCGAAACGCGGTGTCTGGCGCGCGGCGGTGGCAAAGTTGCGGTTGCCCAGGCCGCCGCGGCCCCCCTGGCACAACACAAATTGTTGTCCATGCTGCGTGAGGTCGGCAATCAATTCGCCTTTTTCGGTTGAATTGGATTTTCCCTCGTTACCTTCCTTGCTCAAATCGATTTCATGCGCCAGCTCACCGCTGGCGCTGCGGATCAATGGCCGTTTGCTGGCGCTGGTGGTGAGTATCGGTCTTGCCTCTACCTCCTCGAAATCTCCTCCCCGTTTCGTTGTCGCCGGCAGGATGCCGGCGCTCCCGGCCAGCTGCCAAACGAGGGTGCCGCAGGGGACTTTGATGATGAGGTCTTTGCCGGCGTGGCCATCCATGCCCTTTCCCAGGCCGCCTTCACCCTCCTCGGCAATGAGCCGGGGCCGGTAATACTGCGCGATGAGATTGTTGAGGTCGTGGTCGGCCTGCAAAATCACGCTGCCACCGCGTCCGCCGTTGCCGCCGCTGGGGCCGCCCTTGGCGATGTAGGCCTCGCGATGGAAGGCGACACAGCCTTTGCCGCCGTGCCCCGCCTGCGCGTAAATTTTGATTTCGTCAACGAACATAAAGCCGAACCGCTAATCTGCGCTAATCTTCGCTGATGAAATCCGGGATTAGCGCGGATGAGCGAAGATTAGCGGTTCAAAATAAAAAAGGCGAGGCGCCTGGCCTCGCCATGAAATTCGCTTGCGCCGATCAGTTCTTGGTGGCGGGTTCGGCCTTCACGTTCACGCGCCGGCCGTTCTTGTCGAACGCAATCTTGCCGTCCACGAGTGCGAAGAGCGTCCAGTCGCGGCCGGTGCCGACGTTCTGGCCCGCTTCAAATTTGGTGCCGCGTTGGCGGATGATGATGCTGCCGGCGGTGACAAATTCCCCGCCAAATGTTTTCACGCCGAGCCGTTTGCTGACGCTGTCGCGGCCATTGCGCACGCTGCCTTGACCTTTTTTATGTGCCATAAAATCGTTGAGAGTTGAAAGTTTTTGGTAGGGACGCGCTGCTGCGCGTCCTGGCCGACCGGCAGGTCGGCCCTACCGATGTTAAGCTTTGATTTCCTTGATCTTCACCACGGTCAGTTCCTGACGGTGGCCGATGGTTTTGTGATAACCCTTGCGGCGTTTCATCTTGAACGTGAGCTTCTTCTCGTCGCGTTTGTGTTCCACCACGTCGGCTACCACGCTCGCACCGCTGACGGTGGGTGCGCCGACGCTCAGTTTGCCATCGCGATTGACCAGCAACACGCGGTCAAAGGTGACGGGCTTGCCGGCTTCGACGGCCAGGCGCTCGATTTCCAGCGTGTCGCCGGCGGCCACACGATACTGTTTACTTCCGGTTTCCAATACAGCGTACATAAATTTTCCTCAAAAGGGGTTGTGATAAAACCAGAAAGCGGCCGGTCTGTCAACGCTTCATTTCCAAAAATTGGGGAAGGCCGCGTCAAATGCAGGCCTTCTGCTTCCTGCTGATTCATTGGAAATCAGAGAGGATGACCTTTGCGCCCTTTGAAGGCCAGTTCCGCAATGCCGGACTTGTCCAGGTCGCCGAGCCCTTCTTTTATCATCCGGTCGTACTGCTTCTTCGTGGCGGCGGCGAGCGGGAGATTCAATCCCTGCGCCTTCGCCAGTTTGAGCGCAATTCCCGAATCCTTGGCGGCGTGCGCGGCGGAGAAGAAGCACGCATGATCCCGGTTTTGCATGTCCTCGCCATCAGTCCGCAACACGGATGAGTTGGCGCCGGTCTGGGAAAACACCTCGCGCAACATCGTCAGGTCAAGGCCGAGCGCGGCGCCCAATCCCAGTCCTTCCGCGAGCGCGGCAGTGTCGCAGTTCATGACCATGTTCACGAGCGCCTTGACTTCGGCAGCCTTGCCCGCGGGACCGATATAACGGAGCGACGTGCTCAATTTTTCCAGGATCGGTTTGGCCCGTTCGAACGCCCCGGTTTTGCCGCCGCACATGAGGTAAAGCGAACCCTCGCGCGCCTGGGGGATGCTCGAGGCCATGCAGGCTTCGAGCGATTGCGCGCCTTTGGCCTCGCATTTCTGTTCCACCCAGACGTGGATGGCCGGTGTGACCGTCGCACAATTGATGAACAATTTCCCTTTCGCTCGGGTCAGCAAGCCGCCGCGATAGATGCTCTTCATGGCATGGTCGTCGGTGACGACGGTAAAAATCACGTCGGCCAATGCGGTAACGGCTTTGAGATCGCTGGCCGCGGTGCTGCCCAGCTCCTGCGCCAGCGATTGCGCGGCGCTCGCGTTCGTGTCAAACACGGCGGCGATGGGCCAGCCGCAGTCCTTGAGTCGACGCGCCATGTTCGCGCCCATCCGTCCCACGCCTACAAACCCAATGTTCTCCGGCATACAATTCCTTTGCGATTCGATTTCCAGAAAAAGGTAACAGAACCGGCCGGTTTTTAAAGTCCGGATGCGAAGGTCTGGGTCGTGTCTGAACACCGGATGAAATTCTTTGTCACCTCCATGACTTTCCGGGGGACATAATAGACGATATGATGACCAATAGAATCATGACCGCACCGCAAGACAGCGACGCTGAGCTGGTTTCACGTACCCTGGCCGGGGACCGGGACGCCTTCAGCCGGATCGTGTCGCGTTACCAGATATTGATTTGTTCGCTCGCTTACAGCCGCATCGGCCACCTCGGGTTGAGCGAGGATGTGGCCCAGGAAACATTCATTACCGCCTGGAAACATCTCCGGCTCTTGCGTGAGCCGGAGAAACTTCGCGCCTGGCTATGTGGCATTGTTCGCAACCGGATTCACAAAAGTTTGCAGCGGGAAGGGCGCGAACCGGTGCGAGTGGCCGAGCCTTTGGAAGCCGTGGATGATTCGCCGGCGCAAGAAGCGTTGCCCTCGGAACAAACCATCGGACGCGAGGAAGAAGCGATTTTATGGCGTGCGCTGGAGAGAATTCCCGAGCTCTACCGCGAACCGCTCATTTTGTTTTATCGCGAACATCAGTCCATCGGGCAGGTAGCGACCGAATTGGAGTTATCCGAAGATGCCGTCAAGCAACGGCTATCGCGTGGTCGCAAATTATTGCAGGAGGAAGTCCAGGTTTTTGTGGAAGACACGTTGCGCCGGACGGCGCCGGGTCAGGCATTTTCGGGCGCGGTGCTGGCGGCGCTGCCGCTCACGGCGGGTTCAACGGCAACCGCAGGTGTCGGCGCTGCCGTCAAAGGCGCGGCAGCGGCAAAATCAGGTTTCCTGGGAGCGTTGCTGGCGCCGCTCATTGGCGTGGCGGGTGGCCTTACCGCCCATTGGCTGGTGGTGCGGGCTGCTCCGACTGCCGGAGAATACCGGCTCAAAAAAATTGCGTTTATCAGCCTTTGGATCTTCGTGCTGGCCTGGTGCATCCCGGGGCAACTTGCCATTCGGGTCTTGAGCGAACACTTCCAATGGAGCGACCCGACGTTCTATGCCGTCATGGCAGGTTTCTGGTGGTTTTATGCCATCGTTGTGGCTGCCTTGTGCGTCGTCCTGTTCCGGCGGATTCTTTCCCTGCGCGAACAAAGCGAGGCCGCCGGCGAAATCCTCCGGCCGGCCATGACACCGCTGAAGCCGGGTACGCGCATTGTCCTGGTTGTCGGCCTCTATCTGGCCTGCTTCTCATGGTTGATCGATCTCGCGTGGCGGGCGCATGACCCGGTCTGGGCGGGAATCATCTCGGGCCTGATGATCTTCCTGGGCGCCTGGAATTATTTTCAGCGCCTGACCCGAACCGGTACGGCGATCATCCGGTCAATTATCGGGCAACTGGCCCTGGTTTGGGGAGTGATTCTTGTGATCCTGAACCTCCGTCTGGGCGTGTGGATGGCATCGCTGCGGGGAGTGGACCTGCCCACCATAAACCGCCTGCTGCCCGCATGGGTCATTCCCCTGCTCACTCTGGCCCTGCTGGGCTGGATCGGGATTTTACTGGTCGTAACGAAACCCCGACGCAGCCGTTAAGCATCCTGCTTCCGGCGTTTACTTGTATTGGAAGATGTAAAACCGGTCCGGTTCGAGGTTTCCAATGACGAAGGGTAATGGGCCGTGGACTGAGGCGTAAAATCCCGCTCCGGCCAGGTTGTTCATCGTTGCGCAATAGGCATCGGTAAGATAGTCCACCTTCGCCAACAATTGCACCCGGTCCATCGGTGGCTCATACAGGTTGCTGGCGTTGGCGGGAATGATGAGAATGTCTCCGCCGGCTTTTTTCGGATCGTTCAAATCGATGGCTTTGCCGCCCTGTTTCTCCAGGTAATACTGAAAGCCCCAATGCCCTTCAAACCAGACGGTGTTCCCGGGCTGGTGGTACTTGACCCACAACTGTTCGGCGGCCAGCCGGTTTGTTTCCGCCAGCCGGGCATCCGCCTGAGCCAGCCTCAGGCTCAGAGCGGCCGCCAGCAAGGCCGGGCCGAGCAGCCACGCGCGACGCAGGGGCGTTGATTCCGGCCACCGGATGTCGAGCCGACGGGCCAGAAGGATTCCTACCGCCGGAAGCGCCGGCAACAGGCTGCGACCGTTGATGGTCCAATTGAGCACCACGGTGAATGTGACCAAACCCAGCAGCCACAGGACCAGCAACAGCGAATCCGCGGTGCGGTGATGCCAAAAGTCCGCTCCCGCCAGCAGCAGGACCAGGATTCCGCCGGCAAGGAACACAGCCGCTTCCAGAAATATTCCCGGGTGCAAATGCCCGTCAGGGAACAGCAGCGGTTTGAAGTGGGGCTGCCAGAGAAGCGCCATCAGGCAGGGTGCCAGCAACACCAGCCAAAGGACTGCCAGTCGCCGCGACCAAATCATTGGCAGATAAAACAGCAGCGGCAGAAAACAACCGCCCAGAAATCCCAGACCGATCAGGATTTTCTCCAACAACCCGCCCTGGGCACCCGAGCGATCTTCCGCAGCGAAAGAACCGGCGGCCAGCAGCATTCCCTGCCCGTACAGCCGGCGGGTAATCCATTCATACCCGACGGCAAAAAGCACGGGGATTAACAGGACGGCCAGCCATCGCCCCGGTTTCCGCTGGCGCGCGAATCCATAAAACGCCAGTAACGGCACGAGGGCCAGCCCGGTGAACTTGGTCAGCGTAGCCAGTCCGGCCAGCACTCCGGCGGCCAGAAGCCATTTCCAAGCGTTCTGTTCCAGGCCCCTGGCGAATGTGACCACCGCCCAAATCCAGAACGCCAGACACATCACGTCACACATCAAAGTGGTGGCCGAGATGAGAAATACCGGTGTCAGCACTGCGGTCAGGGCCGCCAACCCTGGGCGCCGGGAGAAACGTTGGGCGAGCACGAAAATTCCCCAGGCTGAAGCCAGCGCCGGCAACAAAAACGCAAGATGCAAAGCCGGTTCACTCCAGCCGACGACCACGGCCACCAGCGCGATGTAGTAACAGGTCAATGGCGGGTTATCGAAATCCTTGACCATCGGCAGCGGCGTGCCGAGCCAGTTCAATGTAAAGCCGTAAAAATCTCCCGGATGTTGCTGAATCTGCCTCGCCGCCCGGAGAAACAGGGGATCATCGATATGAAACGGTTTACCGAGGAAGGGCAGCAGACAGCCTAGGGTGATTATCAACACCCAGAGCAGAGGCCGCCGGGAGGTCGAG
>JBGPDH010000244.1:0-5791 GCA_041482195.1 Verrucomicrobiia bacterium | reverse complement strand
ACTTCGCCACGCGGTTGGGCCACTTAACACTTTGTTTCCTGCGTTTGCTTTTGTAAAAAAGCTTTACGCGCTTTGTGTTCTTTAGGTTGAAACCTTGGCGCAGAAACGGATGCCTTCATTCCGCGACCGACGGCATTTTAAAATCGTGAGTTCGGGGTTAGAAATGAATGATGCCGCGTTGAATGGCAACGGCGACGGCTTCAGCCCGGTCAGCCACCCGAAGTTTTGCCAGAATGTTTTTTAGATACCATTTGGCCGTGTTTTCAGTGATGTTCAGAGCATCAGCAATTTGTTTATTGGCCAAACCTTTGACAAGTTCATGGAGGACTTGCAGCTCGCGGGGCGTCAATTCTTCAAACAAACGTCGTGAGGTAAGACGTTTGGCAACATCTTCGGGAATCCAACGCTGTCCGGACGCCACGGCACGGAGGGCGGGCATGAGTTTTTCTTCGGTGGAGTCTTTCAACACATAACCGGCGGCCCCGGCTTCCAGGGCCTGGTGAATGTCCTCATCTCCATCCAGGGCGGTCAGCATCAGAATCCGCGCCGCGCGGTTGAGTTTACAAATTTCGACCGTGGCCTCGATGCCGGTTTTGACCGGCATGCGCAGGTCCATCAGGGCAAGGTCAGGATTCCGTTTGGCGAACAGAGCCACGGCCTGGGCGCCATCGGTGGCTTCCGCTACCACCTCCATATCCGGCTCGCTGTTGATCATGGCGATCAAGCCCATGCGAACGATATAGTGGTCGTCAGCAATGAGAATCCGGATCGGTGATGTTTTCTTCGTAATCGGCCGGTTCATGGTTTGATTTGGGCAACAGTGGCGGCTCCACGGGAAGCTCGACGCGAATGATGGTCCCCTGGCCGGGAGCGCTCGTAATGAAAATTTGTCCCCCCACGCGCTTGACCCGTTATGACATGCCGAGCAGTCCAAAATGGCCCTGATCAGGCCCGGCGCAATTTTCCGGGGTAAAACCTTTTCCGTTGTCTTTAATCTCCAGGACCATGTCCCGGGCGCCGAACTCCAATTGTATCTTCGTCCAGGTTGCGCCGGAATGCTTGACCGTGTTGGTGATGGCCTCCTGGCCGATCCGCAACAAGTTCTCCTCAATTATTTCAGGCAAAGGACGAACGTCGCCTTTGGATTCCACTTCGATGCGGATGCCGGCGCCGTCGGCAATTCGATTGCCACTGATCGAGAGTGCCTTGGACAAATCAAATTCCTCGAGTTCCCGGCTCCGCAGGTCCCAGATGGATCGGCGCAATTCCACCCGGCTCATGCGCAACATATTCCGGACCAGCCCAAGATGGTAGCTGGCCGTCTCCGGATTCTGCTGAAACAACTTGGCGACCGTATTGAGCTGGAGCGTGATGCCGGTCAGGGTTTGTTCCAGGGTGTCATGGAGTTCTTTTGCCAGTCGGGTCCGCTCGGCCAGAATGGCTTTGGATTGTACTTCAGCCTCCTTTCGGGCGGTGATCTGGAACTTCAATTGTTCGGTCCGCTCCTTGACCCTGGATTCCAGTGTGTCGTGGGCCTTTTGCAGTTCTAGCTGGTCGAGTTCCCGTTCATGGATCAAGTGTCGCAAGGCTGAATTTTTCTTTGAAACCATAATGATCCAGCTCGCGCCCAGCACAATGACGACGAGGGCGATGGCCAGGATAATCAACAAGTGTTGTGGCGTCAGCCAACCCGGCCGGGCAATGATCGTGACGTCCTCCGAGCCCGGAAGCAGGATTTGAAAAGATTTGATCGTGCCACTCTCTTCGCTCTGAAGAAAACAAATGCCGCTGATCCGAATGGTGCTGCCGGGAGGAATGGACGCCAACACCGGGTCTGGTTTGAGCGTCGCCGCCTCGGCCGTAAAGAGTAGATTGGTCGTTTGCAGGACCAGAGTGGTCTTTACCATATTTGATTTGCCAGCGGGTGAGGGGACCTCTTCTGCCAAACGATCCAGCAGTTTGCCTGTGAGCGTGATGAAGTCCGCATGGTGCAACCCCTGCAATAATTCCCCGATCGGAACGACCCGGGGCAGCATTTTGGCGCGCGGTTCAGTTGTCTTCCGGAAGACCGCATCTTCCAACACGGGCAGAAAGTTCTCGACGCCGGGAAAACCCACCGCTTCGACTACGTCGCCGGGAGATAATGCAAGCAACTGGCTGCTCTTGATTTGCAATCCGGACGTGGCGTCCCGGATAAAGATATCCTCGCCCGTTCTTTGATAAGCCACGACCCCTTTAACCCGCACGCGGTATCCGAGGGAACGGCCCGCTTGATATTGTCCAATATTGCTAATCGGGCTTTATGGCTCCTGGAAGGGATCGGAAGCGGCAGGCTTTTCGACGACACAATCGGTAGTAAAGGGAACATAAACGTCCACTGCGACGAGATGTCTTAACGGTGCATTGTACGCGGTGGCCGCCGTACCTCGCACCCGCACTTTGGCACCGATGAACGATTGGGGATCGAGGCCGGAGGGAATGGGCTCATACACCCGGATGCGGTAGCCTCCGGAAACCAATTCAAATTCAAGGGTCGAGCCACTCAATTGCGCCTTCCTGATGATGCCTGAGATTTCAATCCGTTGCCCGTCCTCAACTCCCGACATCAGTTGTTCAATGGCGACCGGCCTGGCGGCGGGCAGCGGGGCTGTCCCCACTTTTTCCCAATGCGGTTTGCTGATGATCGGGGCGTATCCCCCCGGGTAACTGACGCCCGATACCGCCAGGACATCGCCCGGGGCAGGTTGCACGCTGCTGATATTCTCAACAAAAACTCCGCCACTGGAATCCTGAATGAAGAATCGCCCGCCCCAATCCGATTCCGCAGCGGTGACAACGCCCTTAATCGAAATCCTGACTCCTCGCGCTGCTTCGTCGGCCGGGAGATAGAGAACTTGAGAAGCATTGGTCAGAAGTCCGGTCGATGGCCCGGCCGAAACCATTTGCGCGGTGTTCAGAAGGGCAAATGCGGCACAAGTCAGCAGTACGATTGGCCTTTTCACGGGAAACTTCTCACTCAAGTTATCACGAAAACATTCTAATTCCAGATAAATGCGTCCCGAGGCCTGAAGGTAATTCCAATTGGTATCCGGTTGTAAACCCACCCGAAAGAGGGGTGCCAATGAAGTCATGGGTGTGCGATGATAAAAAGAATCCTTGGCTGTCAGCGGCTGGCGAGCTGTCACAATCAATCTGAACCTAAGCGACCTATTATGAAAAGAGCGACCTTGATTCTTATCAGCGTAATCAGTGCCGTAAGACTGGCATCGGCCTCCAACAATTTCTCCTACGCGGCCACAGCGGCTCCGGGCAGCGCGCCGGATGGAACCGACCAGAATTCAAACCCGGTTACGGTCTGGGCGGTAACCACCACCCTCGGCGGAACCAATGGGACGGGCGATAGCGGTGCCGATGGCGCCGGAGTCTATTTCGGTTCCCCTTTCGGAGGAGGGTTGGGCAACGTGTGGCAGGAGTATAGCTACCAGAATGATGGAGTCGGTCTGGGCGGAAGTGTTGACTCCCAGAATACCTTCGCCGGCGGGGCGTTAACCGTCGGGCAGACCGTCTCCATCAACTTTGAAATGCGAGCGACCGATCCGACGTCCAATGGACATCCGCCCGGCGAGGTTGGCGTCAGTTTGCTGAGCGGCACCAACACGGCCATAAAATTTTACATCTACGGAGGCGGACCCGGCTGGTATTTATATACGGATGCCGGGTCAACCGCGGCCAAAGCCGGCCCGATGACTTATCAGTACCAGGTTCCATTTAATATTGCCTTTACCATCACCGGCCCCAACACCTATCTCGCGGTGGCCGGTTCCGACACCTGGACCGGGACCTTTAACGGTCCGCTTACCGGGATCGACGTGTTCAATCACGCCGGCGGCAACGGCAGCGATGTGGGATTTAATAATCTGTCGGTGGCTCCACAACTGACCATAAACAATATCGCTCCTGACGGCACCAAGACACTTTTTAACACGACCAACACTCTGAGTTTTGGCATCATTTCGCCGTCCTCCGCGGTCAATGCCAACGGCATTCAGCTGACTTTGAATGGGGTGAACGTTTCCGGTAACCTGGTCGTTACGGGTGGCGGCAGTGGGAATGTCACGGTCCGATACACAAATCTTTTGGCCAACACCATCTATATTGGCCAAATCAACGTGACCAATGTCTCCGGCGCCGGCGCGAGCGCTCCGGTCCGGTTCGACACCTTTAGTTCAAACTATTTCACCTGGGAAGCTGAAGATTTTGACTTCAGCGGGGGACAATTCATCGACAACCCGGTGGTTTCCACCAATAGTCCAAACAGTTTCTACAATCGGGTTGGCGTGTCGAATGTCGATGAATACGTCCCGAATTTCAGCACCAACCAACCTCACGGCTGGCGGCCTAATGATCAAGTCGCGACTGATCTGGCCAACGATACTCCCCGTGCTCAATTTACCGTCGTCGGCGTCCCGGACTATCTGGTCGGTTATTTTAATCCGTCGAACTGGGTTAATTATACGCGGACGTTCCCGGCGGGCACCTACAACCTCTACGGCCGCCTGGCCAACGGGAATGGCGGTTCAGCCAGTTGCTCTCTGGCGTTAGTGACCGGCGGACAGGGGACCACCAGTCAGACCACCACCCCGTTGGGCGTTTTTCAATTCAGCGCGCGCGGATGGAACAGTTTTGATTTTATACCGCTGACAGATGCGTGGGGAAATCCGCAGGTGGTGAGATTGAACGGCCAGACCACGGTACGGGTGACATCCGGGCCGCAGGGTGGCGGGGTAAACATGAACTTTTTCATGTTGGCACCCGGGACCAACACGCCGCCGGCCATTGCCAATATTTCTCCGGATGGCTCGCAGCCGTTTCAGAACTCCAATTCGCTGAGCTTCACCGTTACTTCCGCCCTCAGCACCGTCAGCACCAGCAATATTCATGTCACGTTGAATGGGGCCAATGTTTCGTCGCAACTGGCCTTCACCGGCTCGGCGACCAATTGGCAGGTCAGTCTCCCGCTGTCCCAACAGGGAAGCTACGCCGTGACCATCACGGCCACGGATGCCGCCGGACATTCCCGTAGTTATAGTGAGACTTTTGATACCTTCAACCAAAACGACTTGATGATCGAAGCGGAGGATTACGACTTCAACAGCGGGCAGTTTATTAATAATCCGATCGAAACCGCACCGAATGTCACTGCGACCAACAGTTATTATGGTTTTCCCGGTGGCGATCCCGGCAATTTGTCGACGTATGGTGTGGATTACACGACTTCCAATACCATTGTCGGCGAGACGTTCATTTTCCGGCTGGATACCAGTGCCGGCACGGAAGCGACTACCGACTTCCTCCGAAACAAGTTTGTTAATACCGGACAAGTTCCCGGCGAAGCCCTCGAAACGACCAATACGGATTATGACGTGGGATGGTGGTCGCCCGGGACGTGGCTTAATTATACGCGGACCTTCCCGACGAACACCTACGTTGTTTATGGCCGACTGGCTTTCAATGGTGTTTATTCCAACGCTACCATGGATTTGGTGACCTCTGGCCGTGGGACGGGGAGCCAGACAACCCAGAATTTGGGGACATTTTCTGATCCGAACGCCAACGGGTTCCAGGCGTGGCATTGGATTCCGCTCATGACCAATGGTCAGTTGGCGGTGGTCTCACTGGGCGGGGTGCAAGCATTAAAGGTAACTGCTCCGCCGGGGAATGCTGCCGGCAGCCTCAACGCAAACTACTACCTGTTTGTGCCGTACCTTGCCCCTGCGCCTGCGTTTTCGTT
>JBGPDH010000243.1:0-5850 GCA_041482195.1 Verrucomicrobiia bacterium | reverse complement strand
GTGATCAGGCTTATGGCACCCAGGTTTCGACGGGTCTGCTGCGGGGCCGTTTTGGCGGTGATGGTGCAGGCAAATGCGGCTGACACTTCCGCCGTGAGGGTTGAACCGCCCAGCAGTTGGGTGAAGCCGCATTTTTTTGATCAGCCATCTTCGACCCGTGTTCTTGACTACGGCGCTGATCAACACTGGTTGTTGCTGGAACATCAGATCAACGCGGCCCAAAACGAGACGTTTACCCATTCCGTCGGGCAAATTCTCACCATGGCCGGCGTGGCGAAAAATGCCACGCTGAAGCTGGATTTCAATCCCGGATACCAGTCCTTGACGTTGCACTGGGTACGAATCTGGCGTGGCATGGAGCACCTGGACCGGCTGGATACTAATAATGTCAAAGTCGTACAACAGGAGCAGGATTTGGATCAGTCTCTCCTGACCGGCGAAAAATCAGCCATTCTGGTGTTGGACGACGTTCGGGTGGGCGACGTCATTGATTACGCCTATTCGATCAAAGGGGCAAATCCCGTTTTTGACTGGCATTTTGCCGCGGCCATTCCGGTGCAGATGGAGGACCCCGTGGAACGGTTGCTCACGCGGGTGGTGTGGCCAAAACAGAAGACGCTCCGGGCCAAAACACATGAATGCTCGGTTCAGCCCGTGGCGATTTCGAGGACAAACGCCGTTGAATATGTCTGGGATTTGAGGCAGGTGCCCGGAGTTCCCCGCGAAGATTCCCTGCCAAGGTGGTGCGACCCGCAACCGTGGGTGCAGCTGACCGATTTCAGAAGCTGGGCGGAGGTAAATCTATGGGCATCAGCGCTGTTCCAAATCACGTCGCCACTCTCGCCCGAACTGTCGCGGGAGATTGCGGAATGGCAACAAATCCCAAACCGCCAGCAGCAGATTCTGGCGGTCCTGCGGTTTGTCCAGGACGACGTGCGTTATTTTGGAATTGAAATCGGAGACAGCACGGAAAAACCTGCGGAGCCATCGGTGGTGTTCTCACGTCGCTTCGGCGATTGCAAGGATAAGTCGCTTCTGTTCGTCACGATTCTTCGGGCGTTGGGAATTGAAGCCTATCCGGTGCTGGTGAGCGCCACCCTGGGGCGCGGGATCCGGGATTGGCAGCCTACGGCCAGCGCCTTTGACCATTGCATCGCCGTGGTTCGATGCGATGACAAGACCTATTGGCTGGACCCGACGATCAATTATCAGCGCGGGCCGCTCGCGGCGCATTATCTGCCAGGGTACGGCTGTGGCCTGGTGATTTCTCCCCAAACGACGGGGTTGACCTTAATTCCGCAAACCACCGGTTTGCCGCAAACCACCACGACCGAGTACTTTCAGATTCGGAGCGCAACGGAACCTTCTGGATTGAAGGTAGTCACCGTGGCCAAAGGCCGCGATGCCGACAGTTTGCGGGAACTTTTCGCCGCCACAAAACGCAGCGACATCGAAAAGAGCTATACGCATTTTTATTCCAGTGTTTACCCGGGAATAAAAATGTCTTCTCCCATTCTGATTCAGGACGACGAACAGCAGGACAGCGTTCAGACGACTGAATTTTATACGATTGAGAAGGTCTGGACCGGCCCGGACAAGGACGGGAAGTATCGCTGTGAATTTTATCCTTCCACCGTCGCCACTTTGTTGAAGAAACCCGTCGATACCGAACGAAAGCTGCCTTTGGGAATCAAGTTTCCCCAGCACCAAATCCTGCGTACGGAAGTGACCCTGCCGGTGCCATGGGTTTTCGATGCGGAACAGAACAGCATCAATGATCCGGGATTTACCTTCCGGAAAGATTTGCGATGTGCGGGCAACAGGCTCTCCATGGAGTACGAGTACCAGTCGCTGGCCGATTCGGTTTCCCCCGGGCGGGTGGGCGAATATATTCAGCGACTGGACCAGTGTTCGCAATTATCGGGTACCGCTTTGACGTGGCGGTAACTTTAGCTTCGGCGGCTTCGGTAATAGCGCAACTACGATCAGAAACCGGATTATGTCCAAAACGAAGCCTGAAAAACCGCTCAAAATAAATAAGAAAGCCCTCCTGAAATTGTTGTCCAAGCGGGAATCCATCGAGAAGGAAATTCAGAAGCGACAGCGGCATCTGGCAAAAATTGACAGACAGATTTCATCTTTTGCAGCCTGGTTAAAACGTCTGAGGTCGGAGAACTGACCGGTTTTCCAGCTTGTGTTCCTGCGGTGGTGATGGGAAAAATTCGTTTCCAGGAAATCCACAGAAACGACAAAATGTTTTTTTATGCAACCAACAACACTGACTTCCCTGATTGAGAACATTATAACGGCGGTGGAAAAACACGTCCCGGAATATCTTGCGGTCGAGGCGGACCGGAAACTCAACGACGGGAACTGCGCCCTCTGCATCATCGATGAAGCCGGGGAAGTGTATGGGAAAATGTTCGGCACGGACAAAGTCCGGCGGCGGCATGTCTTTCGTGTCGCCTGGACCAAGGCGAGCCAGGTCTGGATCACCGGCTACAAAACGGGCGAGTATGAGAAGCTGGTGTTTACCGGAGCAGTGGACGAGAAGAAGTTCGGCATCATCCGGCCGGACTTCGTTGGCTGGATTGGCGGCCAGCCGATTGTGGTGGACGACCATACAAAGTTATCCGTGGGTTTCAGCGGCTTTCGCGGCACCAGCGATCTGGAGATTGTTCAAAAGGCCGTCGCCGATGTGATGGGCCCTAAAGATAAATAGCGGTAGGTGTTAATAAGTAGTTAAACCAGCCAGTTCCTTTGCCGTCGTTTGTTTCTCAACGGGTCTGCTGGCTCCCGCTCGTCGCGCCGCTTGGTTTGTTGCACGAGCCCGGCCGCGCCTTATCGGAAGGGACTATCCAAAGTTTACCGTCAACTTCAACCAACGGAAACACCAGCGTGGCAGCCGTGCCAGTCGACAAAGCTGCCAGATGCGTGACCTTGTGCGTAGTAAGCCTCCTCGCGTTATCACCCCAAACGCGATGCGCAACAGGTTGAAGTGCGCCAATGTCCTTAAACCACACTGACACGTTCGTACCGGTTATGTGGGTCAACAGCGATTGCCAACGGCTGAGCTCACGTTTCATTTCGGCGGATGTAACCCCGTTGGTCTGATAAAGAGCCTCGATCCCGGCCAAGTCGTGTTGCTCGACGGCCGCCTTCAAGCGGGTCGCAAAATCCATGGTAGCGCTCGGAGGCGGCGTGAGGGGAACGGGTGTCCGCGGATCCGCAGTGACACTGTGATCGTCTCCCAAGTCAGGTGCGAATTGGATTTGTCCGGCGCAAGAAAACACGCCAACAAAAGCTACAAGCAGGACCGGGATAATCGTTGCTTTCATGGCCTCGAATGATGAGTTTTTTACTTTATTCTCGAGGATAAATCGGAATCCCCCCGTCCACCACCAGAAAGCGGACCAAATAAACGAAGCCGTTCAACATATTGGTTAATAAATTTCACTTTGGCGCAGGACTGAGCCCGCGTTGCGCCAGTTGAGGCAGCATCCATTCGTACTCTTCCGAGAGTTGTTCGGCGACGCTGTGGCTTTTCAGTTCCGGCGGCAACACTTCCCAGGTGTAGGTCTCCATTTCCAGGTGCGAACAGAGATGCGGGTCCTCCGCCAGCAAGTCCAGAACTGCGAGCAAATGATCATTGGTCGTTTCGAACAGTGGTCCGGAAGGGGTATGCAGCGGAATATGAAAATGAATACGCCACTCAGGCAAACTGCCCTCAGACGTCTGATCTCCGGCCTCTTGCTCCTGGCTTCCGGCCTCCGGGCTCCGGCGCCGGGCATCCGGGTCGGCCAGCGCATCGGGCAGGTCGAAATAAATGCTCCGGTTGCCCGACGGCTCGCGCACCACGACCTGGTGAAAATAAATGTCGTCGGCAAACGTTTTGAGCGCCACACAGGTTTCCGGCGTAGGATGAACCTTGAGCGCCGAGCTGATGTGGATCTTGCTAATTTTAATGCCGTGTTGGACCAGGCAGGGAATGGCGCTCAGGGGATCTTCGTAATTCACGGCGAAGTGGCAGGTGTCGTAATTGACGCCCAGGTGTTCGGCCAGTCGGGGGTCGCGCGGATGTTCGGCGCGCAGCCGGTCGAACAAATGGATGGTTTCGCCGCTGCTTTCCAGCTGACAAAGTGGTTCGGGTTCGAGGCCAAGGTGCAATTTTCTGCCGGTTTGCTCGCCGAGGCGCGCGATGTGCTCGACGCAATGCCATAGGTTCTGGCGGGCGATTTTCACCGCATCGGCGTGCAGGTGAAACCCCTTGAAGGAAACGGGCAGGGTGCTGACGCTGCCTTCGATGCCTGTGGGTAATAATTTTGCCAGCAGATCAAAAAGCAGGTTGGTGTAAGCCAGCCGTTCCGGCGAGGTCCAGTCCGGCAGGTAAACCTGTTCCTTTACCCGGACGCCGTGAAACTGGCCGTAGGGAAAACCGTTCATCGTGAAAATGTAACAACCCGTTTGGGTGAGCCAGCGTTGAAAGGCCAGCAAGGTCGCAGGATCGCTCAACTCGCGTGCCGCCCGGTTGCTCAGGCGCAGGCCGATGGCAAACGGTTTTTTCGGGCAGACCCGTTCGCGTACCGCGAGCGCGTGGTTTTGCAGCGATTCAAACGTTTCGCGCCAGGTCTCGCCGCGATGGATGTTGGTGCAATAAGCGAGGTGCAGCCCGTGATTTAAGCGCATAACCGTCGGTTTCCGATTAACCGCTGTTTTCTTCGGTTCCGGCCCGGTTCGAGTGGCGCAACCCGGTTCAGGGTTGTTCCGGGCCATGCCTGAATGATGATACGAAATCCCCGTTTGGCAAGACACAAACCGGCGTTGACATCACTTGCACAATTGTATAATTTGTGAAAAATTGAAGTGACCCATCCATGTTGATTCGCATCAGTTTGATTGTGGCAGTTGTCGCGGCACTGGCCGCCGGCGCGCTGAACATTTTTCAAATTCGGGATAAGATCGAAACCCTGATCACCGAGCGGAACGATTTCCATTCCAAATGGGACGAGACCCGCACTGAACTGGCCAGCACGCGCCAGGAATTGACCAAGACCAAGGATGACCTGACGCAGACCCAGCAGACGCTGGCCAGCACCCAAACCCAGCTCACCAACGCCATGGTCACGGCCTCAACCCAGCAGAAGCGCGCCGATGATTTGTCCGAGAAACTGACCAAGACCACCCAGGAACGTGATGATGCGCAGAATCAACTGGCTTCCTACAAGGCTACGGGCCTGAGCCCGGAACAGGTGGTCGGTTTGAACAAGGCGCTCACCACCAGCAAAAACGAGCTTGAAGCGGTTCAGGCAGAGAACAGCGTGCTGCAGCGCACCGTCAATCGATTGACCGTCAAGCTGAACGAATTAATCGGTTCCAACTACGTCGTCACCCTGCGGGCCGACCTGAAGGGAAAAGTGGTGGCCGTCGATCCCAAGTGGAGTTTTGTGGTGCTGAACATTGGTGGCGACCAGGGCGTATTGGATGACGGCGAAATGCTGGTAAGCCGCGACGGCAAACTGGTAGCCAAGGTCATTGTTCGCAGCGTGCAGAAGGACCGCAGTATCGCCAACATCGTGCCCGGCTGGCAACTGGGTGACATCATTGAAGGTGACCAGGTCACTCCGGCACATCCCGCTTCTTGAAATGGACCGTCTTCGGATCAGATTGCTGTTGCTTTTCCTGTGGGCCGTACTTGTTATCCACATCACCGGTTGTGAAACGAATGAACCGGATAATGCTTCGGTTCGTCCATGGAACTCGCCGCAAGGTTGGGAAAGCAGCCAGCCTATAATGAACCAACAGCACCCGTGACGTGACGTGTGACGGGTGGCAAGTGACGTGAATACAACG
>JBGPDH010000242.1:0-5875 GCA_041482195.1 Verrucomicrobiia bacterium | reverse complement strand
TGTGCAATGCCCGGCCGAGCCTCTTGACGTCTGTAGGCCAGTCACTTACTGCTGGCCGACGTGAGCCCGCGAGCCTACTATGAGGATAATGGCATCGACACATCGTTCGAGGAGGCGCGGGTGCTGCTGATCGTGATCCGGCGAGAGCCCGCCGCGATTGTAGGATGGGCAGGGCGTCGGGCAACGAACGTGAAGAGATACGGGGGGGCGGTCCGGAATTTTCGGTGCCCAAAATGCTGACAAATTCTGTCTCCGGCGATGTCATCGTCGTTCCTGCCAATTATACTATTAGATGCCGCAGCGCCGGAAAAGTTCGCGCGTACGGCTAGTTCCCCTCGGCAATCGGCACTTTGGTCGTCTTGGAGTGCGGTTGTGCCACGGGCACGTCAATCCGCAAAAAACCGTTCACGTAGATGGCTTTGGCCAGGGTGAGATCGTAACCCGGCGGCAATTCGAGCACACTCTCGAACGGCCCGTAACTGATCTCCATCACCAAAAAATTACACTTGTTGGCCCTACAACCATCCGGACGGGTGCCGGCAATGCGGAGGCGGTTGCCTTCCACTGTGATCTCCAAGCTATCACTTTTCATGCCAGCCAATTCCACCTTGATGACCAGACTGCCATCAGTGGTGTAGACATCCGTACTAGGGACCCAGTGGCCGCTGGCTGTTTCTCCGCGCCCACCCACTGTTGCACCGCGCGAAATGAAATGCACCGTAGAACTAACTTTGGTTAAAGCCATGACTGAAACAGTATCTCAAAACGTTGAATTAGCAAGTACCCGGCGAGACCATCCCCACCGGCTTACCCGGCAACATACCCCCAAAGACCGTTCGCGCAACTTGGTTTTATTGTTATTTTTAGGTCAAAAACGGGTAATAACCAGCTCGTTCCCGTCGCTACAGCTTGATTTTGGAGTGCGGCGACATGTCGCCGCTTTGAAAGCGCGGACATGTCCGCGCAGTCCAAAGTCACGGTTGTACGCCGACGTGGTAAAAATAGGGGCCTACATTTGTGGCAGACGTGTCCATGTAACTCGTCGTGCCCATCTGGCCAACGATATTGCTCTGAATGGTGAAGAATGCCGGTTGCGCTCCCAGACTGGTACTGCTTTGCAGGAAGCAAGTGCGGTTGTTTACGCTCTTCCAGCCCAGGACAAGGCCCAGTGGATTGTTCGTCGGCAAGGTGGTAATGGAGCGCCCCACCAGCGGTGAAGGGCCACCGCACTCCATGACGCTTCGCGCGGGCAGGAAACTATGCAAAGCGCAGTAGCGTCCTGGACTGCTCCAACCCTTCCACCTTCGCGGCACGTTAAAGCGCCGCTCCGGCGCGACGGCGGCTGGCGCCTTGGCAACCGGACATCCAGAGGTTGTTAAAGCGCTGCTATTTTGTTTCTGCATTCTGCATTCTTCCTTCATCATTCATTCCATTCGCCTTGCGCACCGCGTTTCTGTCTGCGACAATTCAGCGGCGGGCGCGAGTAAACGATGCAACAAGATTACCCCAAACATTATTGCGGTGTGTTCGGCATTTTCGGTCATCCCAATGCCGCGGAACTGACGTACTACGGTCTTTACGCCCTCCAGCATCGCGGACAGGAAAGCGCCGGGATTGTCACCTGCCACGACGGCAAGTTTTACAAGCACCACGGCATGGGTTTGGTGTCACAGGTGTTTAATCCCAAATTGCTGCATGATCTGGTCGGCAACATGGCGATCGGTCACACGCGTTATTCGACCACGGGCACGTCCAATCTCCGCAATGCCCAGCCGCTCACGGTGGACTGCACGCGCGGCCAGATCGCCATCGCCCACAACGGCAACCTGACCAATGCCGCAGAGCTCCGTGACGAACTGGAAAATCACGGTCTGGTCTTCCAGACGAGCGTGGACAGCGAAATCATCATCATGATGCTTGCCCAGCCGTCGCTCAACGGCGTTGAAAACACGCTGGTGCAGACCGTGCGCCGCATCGAAGGCGCGTATTCGCTGATTATCATGACGGAAAAGGAATTGATCGGCGCGCGCGACCCGTTCGGGTTCCGTCCCCTGGCACTGGGCCGGGTGAATGGCTCCTGGGTGCTGGCCAGCGAATCGGTGGCCCTGGACCAGATTCAGGCGGAATTTGTGCGCGACGTGGAACCGGGCGAAATTATCATTATCAACGAAAAAGGCTTGATCAGCCTGCAGGCATTTCCCGAACACAAACGCCGTGCCTTTTGCATTTTTGAATACGTTTATTTTGCGCGGCCGGACAGCAACATCGGCGGGCGCAGCGTTTACGACGTGCGCAAGGAAATGGGCCGTCAGCTCGCGCGCGAACATCCCGTCCAGGCGGACCTGGTGATCCCGGTGCCGGACAGTGGCGTGTGCGCGGCGCTCGGTTATTCCGAACAATCCGGCATCCCGTTCGAGATGGCCTTCATCCGCAATCACTATGTCGGACGCAGTTTCCTCCAGCCGTCACAGCTCATCCGCGACTTCGACGTGCGCGTGAAATTGAACCTTATCGCCTCGCTGGTGAAGGACAAACGGGTTGTCATCGTGGACGATTCCATTGTGCGCGGCACGACCTGCAAAGCGCGGGTGAAGACGCTCAAGGAAGCCGGCGCCCGGGAGGTTCACGTGCTGGTGAGCTGTCCGCCGCATATGAACCCGTGTGTTTACGGCATTGATTTTCCCGACCGCAGCAAACTCATGGCCGCCAACCACAGCATTGACGAAATCCGCCGTTATTTGAACGCCGATTCGCTCCACTACCTTTCACAGGCGGGCATGGTCAAAGCCACGACTCTCCCAAAGGAATCCTTCTGCATGGCTTGTTACGACGGCAACTATCCTGTGCCTTACGATCCGGTGCTGGACAAGCACATCATTGAAAATCGCCGCCGGCATGCGCAGACCCTGGGAGAAGCGGTCGAGAAAGATAACGAACAAATCAAACTGCTTCAGGTTTAGGGCGGTTCCAATTTTAATGTAGCGCAGGCTGGTAAGTCTGCGCTACATAGTTGGAAACACTCTGACTTGCTAAATCCGTGCCAGTAAGCCACTTTACTAAACAATGTACCCGTTGTTCCAGAGGACCGCTTCGGCTTCATGGTCCTTAACCGTTGTAGTACGCGCCATCTTTTTGATTTGCATTCCGACCTTGATTCATGCCCAGGGGACCTTTCCGAAGATCGAGGCTTCTTTTACCGTCAACACTCCGATTGCGGACCCGTTCGATTACAGCAACGACGTGCGCGTGCTGATCGTTCAGCCGGACAGCAGCACAGTTTCCCTGCCCGCCTTTTTTGATGGCGGCACCACCTGGCGCGTTCGTCACACGCCGGCGATGGCCGGGGTGTACAGCATCAGCAACATTACGCTGAATGGTTCGCCGCTGTCGTTTAGCAATCTGTCACCGGCTTCATGGATAGTGACCGGGTTTCCGACCGGCCCGGGTTTTGTGCGGGTGGACCCCGCCAACCCGCGTCGCTTCATCACCAGCAATGGCCGGCGGTATTTTCCCGTCGGACAGGATGTCGCCTGGGGTTACAGCAATAGTCCCAGCGCAGATTACCGTGTTACGACCATCTTCCCCAAAATGGGCGCCGCGCATGAAAACTGGTCGCGAGTATGGATGACCCACTTTTACGACGGGCAGGGGTTGGGGCTGAACCTGGACTGGCCCAAGGTCAATAACACCTTTGGTCAACTGAGTCTGAACAACGCACGAAACTGGGATGCTATCGTCTCCGCCGCCGATCAAGCCGGCATTCATTTTCAGATGACGTTGCAGTATCACGGACAGTACGCGAGCACCAACGGAAGCAATGTCAACCCGAACTGGGAGCAAAACCCTTACAACGTCGCCAATGGCGGGTTTCTCTCCAACGCGACTAATTTCTTCACCGACCCGGAGGCCAGGTCGTTGACCAAGCGCAAACTGCGGTACATTGTTGCGCGCTGGGGTTATTCGCCTTCCATCATGGCTTTTGAGCTGTTTAACGAAGTTCAATACACGGACGCTGCCCGCGCGGGTCAATGGGCCAACATCGAAGCTTGGCACAATGAAATGGCGACGTTCATCAAGACCAACGATTTTTATCATCACCTGATCACGACGAGCGACTCGCTTAACCAGCCGATTTGGGACCAGACGGATTATTATCAGCACCATGAATATCCGTCCGACCTGATCACCGGAATCCGTGACGCCCAGGATATCACCGCGTCACAGCCGCTCGCGCCTGATTTCAGCGGCGAATGCGGCATAGATTTCACGCCGCACGTCGGCATCAGTCCTCCGGTCTGGGCTGGTCTGATGGCAGCTCAATCCGGGGGAGCACAGCCGTGGTACTGGGACACTATTGACCCGAACAACGATTATTTCCTCATTCAAGCCGCGGCGGATTTTGTCACCGTCTCCGGCCTGGCTGACCAGAACGCCTTGACCAAATCCACTCCGCAAGTTGCCGGTGGCGCTCTCGGTCCGCTGGCGTTTTCGCCCGGCGGCAATTGGGGGACGGCGACCCAGAGTACGTTCACGGTCGGAGCTGCCGCTCCGGATGGCATCGGGTCCGCGCCCAGCTATCTTCAAGGTTATTATCACAGCGCTATGACCCCGAACGGGTACACGTTCCTCGTCAACTATCCCCAGAATGGAACGTTTTCGGTTCAAGTATTGCAGATTGCCAGTGCCGGCGCCGGCTTGGAAATTTTTCTCGATGGCAATCTGCGGACCAATATTTCGTTCCCTTCTGCCGGCAGCAACACGTCAACCAATTTCACGGCGTCCATTGCGGTCTCCGGTGGTTCACACAGCATCAACATCACCAATAACGGTCTGGATTGGATTCTGTTGGGCAACATCACGCTCAATCCTTATGTGTCCTCGCTGGGCGCCTACGCGATTGGCACCAATAACTGGCAGGCACTCTGGATATGGAATCGCACCAATATCTTCGCCGCCACGCCAGGTTCCAGCGTAACCGGAACCGTGGCGGTTGCCGGTTTGAATCCCGGTACTTATGCCGGGACCTGGTGGGACACGTTCGGGGCCGGTGCCCTCAGCAATTTCACTTTCAACGTCGTCAGCAGCAACACGCCGGTCATGCTGACCACACCGCCGGTTTTGCGTTCCACGGCGCTTTATGTTGGTATTCCGGCACAGGCGGGAATCACGGCGCCCAACTTGAACCAGACCGCGACCTCCAATGCACCTCCGTTCAATATCCCATTGGTGATAACGAATGGCGGCGGTTTGCCATTGTCCTATTCGCTGTCCTCCACCAGCGCCATTCCGGCGTGGCTGAGTTTCTCCTCCACCAACGGGTATGTCTCAAAGTCGGGTGCCTTGACAGTTTATCTGGCGTTCAACCCGGCCGGCCTCGCGCCCGGCACTTATACCTTCACGCTGTTCGTGAATACCAGCGATCCTTCGTTGCCGGTCACCACGTTGCCCATTTCGCTTACCATTTCCTCCAGCCTTCCGGCGGCGCCGCACTTAAAGGTTTTGTCCGGCTCCAACGGCCAGTTTGTTTTCCAGCTCTCGGGCGACACCAACGTGGCTTACGTGCTTCAGAGTTCGCCGAGCCTGATGAATTGGACACCCGTTTCAACCAATACACTCCCGGGTGGTGTTTTAATTTTGACCAATCCGATCGTGCCCGGCCCGTTCCATCAGTTCTGGCGGGCCTTGTGGCAGCCTTAATAGCCGGACAACCGGCATCTGAGTGAGCGGGAACTGATCTGTATTTTATGATTTTAGTGTTCGCAATTTTTTACCGGCTTGGCTAAAACTTCCGCATAATTGGGGATAGGAAACCGTTACTGGTGTGAGCGACTGGAGGCGGTAATGCCAAAACAATTTATACAAAAGGCAATCGGCG
>JBGPDH010000241.1:0-5901 GCA_041482195.1 Verrucomicrobiia bacterium | reverse complement strand
GTAGCAGGTACTGCGGAGGGTGGACAAAGCTCCCGAAGACTTTTACGCGAATTACGCTAATTGGCGCTAATTCGTGCAATTCGCGTCAATCCCTTTGTTAACCTGGTTGGTTTCGGTCAGAGATCGCAAGGGGCGGAGAAACCACGGATTACACGGATGGACACGGATTGATTTAACCGCAACCTGTCGCGCCCGACTTGCCGCGTCAAAGTACAACGATGACGGGAATGGAATGAAGGCGGAAGATCGCCCGTCCTCCGTAGCAGGTACTGCGGAGGGTGGACAAAGCTCCCGAAGACTTTTACGCGAATTACGCTAATTGGCGCTAATAAGTGCAATTCGCGTCAACCCCTTTGTTAACCTGGTTGGCTTCGGTTAAGAATTCCTTTTCTCAATGCCCTTTGTGTTCTTTGTCCACCCTGCTTCTGTTACATATCCGTGTGCATCTGTGTCCATCCGTGGTTAAAATTCCCGCCGTGAGCCGTTCCCGTCACTCGCCACCCGCCTGCCGCGCTGAAGCTTCCGAGCGAAGGCGGGCCACCCGTCACGCGAAGTTTTGGGATTGACCCTGCTCTGACAATTCCTAAAGTTGCCAGCGCTTGGTCAAAAAATGTCCACGATGGCTCGGGGCGTTGGCCTGCCTGGCGACCGCTTCATTCGCGCTGGCATGGTCCAGCAAAAGCTTCCCTCCTTGCGAACCCATTCATCAGATGGCGATTAAAAATGTCCTTTCCCACCAGGTCCCGCCCGATCTGATAAAAGTCCTGCAGGACCAGCAGACCGTCGTGGACAAGGACCAGCAATCGACCAATTCATTCGAACATTCCATGACCGGTCTGGCGCAGGCCGGGGAAACCACCACTATTGAAACACCCATTTACGTTCTCGAAACCGAGGCCTTCGTCCGCACCAATCTTGCCCTGGCTATCCAGGACCGGAAAGCCGGCGACACCAACGACGCGTTCATCTGCCTCGGCAAAGCCATGCACCCGTTGGAAGATGCCACCTCACCCTCTCACAAACCGTTTCAAGCCTGGAAATACAACGAGGGCTTGTGGGAAGAGATTGTCCATGTCTTCCATGAACGCAGTTATCCCGACAACCAGAGCGACACCAACCAGGTCGAAGAACGGGTCGAGTTGGAAGGCGCCGTTCAATATGCCTACGATATTTTCATGGAAAAAACCAACATGCCGGTGCAATTCTTCAATCACACGAATGACCTGCTGGAACTGCCGCCGGTTTATCTCCATGCCAGGAATCAATAATGCATAAACGCAACCTTACATTGACTGCGTTGTTCTGGGCCGGGGTGGTCACGGTTGCCTTCCTGATTTTTCCGCGCATTTATCACGGGTCAATTGGCTGGGCCTATTTTCCGTCCATCGTCATCTCGGTTGGGTTATCCCATCTTTTCGGCGGCAACCCGCACTCGCCGTCGGCCATCACCGGTTGGAGTTCTTTCGCTGTCTATACCATTTTTTACTGGATTGTTTTCCTCATCATTTACGTGCTCCTGCTGGAATTTTATCTGCTCCGTAAAGTCCTGGGTCACCTCGACGAGGCCAAGCAACATTTGAAGACTGACAAACCGGACACCCGTCCCGCCCTGGAACACATCGGACAAGGGCTGGCCGAACTCGAAGCCCGCCGCCGGCGCCATTTCCTGCTGCAACCACTCGCCCTGCCCGATTTGAATGAGGCCCCTCACCTGCTGGCGGCCCGCGCCATCACGAACGCTGGCAATACGCGGACGGTGAAGCGCGTGTTAAAGAAACTCAACAAGCGGCTCGGCCGCGAAATCGGTTCCACCCAAGCCGCTGTCGCCATGGCGAAGTTGCGGGAAGACGCGCGGGTTATCGCGCCGCAGAATTCCGCCAAAGGCGGGCATCCAAAAGAAGGTTCAACCCAATCTTAAGGACATGAATCGGATTGTTTCCGCCAAACCGCTGCCGGGCTGCCGGTTGAAGGTCGCCTTCAACGATGGCGTGAGCGGTGTTTTCGCCGTCGAACCTGAACGGCGTGGCGGTGTGTTTCTGAGATTGTTGGACGCAAATATTTTCAACGCCGTCACCATCAATCCCGACTTCGGCTGCGTGGAATGGCCGGGGGGCATTGACCTCTGCCCCGACGTGATGCATGAGGCGATGGCCGGTTCCGAGTCTGAAAACAAACGCCCCCTGGCTGCAGCCTTGCACGAGGACGCGAAGCCGTCGAACAAGCCATCCCGCAAACGGAAAGCCTGAACCGCGAAAGACGTGAGGACTTTTTCATCCGCAGATTCCGCTGATAGACGCAGATTTTCAAACGGGAAACGTCTTACAGGAGGCAACCAAGGGAACAAAGGTCACAGACCGTCTCCGTCCACTTCGTTTGCTCCTGTTAAATAGATCGCTGCAGGTTAAATCTGGCGCAAACAACGTTGCAAAACGGCGCTGCAAATTTGTTTTGAGTTCCAACAGTTTGAAATGAAGCGTTGCTGCGCTGCAAAGTCATTTTTCAAGCTGTAATGACTTTGATCTGGCATCCACACCGCCAAAACAACAAAGGCCAGGAGCGAGAGCACGGCATTTTATTTCCCAAAATCGGGACGTTTAATGTGAGCAACCTTTTAGTACAGGGATGATTACCCATAAAAGGATAATGAAAACAATCCAGATAATTCTCCCCTGCTGACGGATGGTGTCCATCAAACTGTATTTGCGGATGACAGGAGAAATGGGTTCGGTGGATTTTTTACTTTCGGGTGAGAATGGTGGTTTGGGTTGGAGGTTCGGTGGCGGTTCCCCAAAACCGGATGGTGTGGCCGGGCGCGGATAACCAGACCGAAGGCTCAATATACGGTTGCAAGTGTTTGCCACTTTTTCGACGAAAGTGATATGTTCTTCAATCAACTGCGAAGGCAGAGCGTCGGCCCTGGTTTGCAGTGCCAGGCGCATGGTGAAATGGCCAAAGCCACCTCTATCGGTGCGGCTGATGGCGGCGAAAGCAGTGCTAAAGTCGGTACGTGGCTGTTTTATCCGCACACGATTGAGGCCGCGATTGTCCACATCCACGACGTAATTGATGGCACAGGGATACGGCAGCAGGAACGGATTGCGGCGTTCACCCTTGGGCGGCATGGGGAGGACAGTGCCGAACCAATTGCTGGGCAGATAAAAAACGCACAGCTTGGAATTGGTATGTTTGCCCAGTTTGAATTCAATCTCAAAAACTTCGGACAGGACAAACACATTGGCATCACGGTCATCCTGACATTTCAGCGCGCCGACGCGCTTGGCACTGCGATAGCGATTGACCATGGATTCCAACCGTTGCTTGCTCCATTCCTCCAATCCGAGCTTTTTGAACTGGTAGCGGTGTAGGTCGGCTTGATTGCCCTCCACTTGCAAGGTGACAGCCATCAGGGAAGAACCATTTCTCGTGTCGAGTAAAACGTGCTCATGCAAATCAAACAGGTTGGAAATTTCCAGTTTTGGCGCTTCCACCAGACTGGTCACCGCCGTATCCACCGGCAGGCCGCAGCCATAATCGGGAATATAACGATTGAAAGCATCGCCACCTTGTTGTTTGAAAGTAGTGTCAATCCAACGCCGTTTGCCGTCCACCTCGAACTCCACGATGGCGTGATTAAACAACGACGGCAAAGGCAGGAAATCCCGGATAGACTGGCGCAAAAGTGTATTGACCAGCAGGGTGCGAGCCCGAACGCCGAGTTTTCCCAACAGGTTTACCAGCAGAAACGAAAGATCCTTGCAATCGCCGTAACGACGTCGGGCCACCGCACCCGGCGGAGTGGGAATCTGGCCGCCGAATTCGAGATTAACACTCAAATAACGACATTCATCCTGAATCAATTGGATGGCGCGCTCAATGCGGCCCGGCACGCTGGGTTCCTTGCCTTCTATTTCTTTCGCGATGTCTGAAACGGTCGAATCATCGGTTTCCGCAACCCACATTTTTGAAATTCCCGCCGCGACGGTCTGCCAGTCGGCAAAATCCGAGACTTGGATCCATGGATAGCTGATGTGCCATGACGGGGTGTTCGCCTCCAGATTCGGAGCGTGAAATTTTTCTCCGGACCATTCCCAGAAAGTCATGCCGTTTTCGCGTCGTTCAGCGGGCGACAATTCGGCAGAGGAGGATTTCCATTTTCTCTGCCGCGCATCAGCAAATTGACAGGCAAAGCGGTATTTGCCGACTGATACGCCTTGCGGCAACGTAAAGAAACTCCCGCCGTGGTCCGGAAATAATTCAGACGAACTTTCAATTGTGTAGGCAAAATCCAAAATGTCGCCGGGGCGCACATCCTCCAATATCATCAATAACGTGAACCATCCGAGCATGACGAAGTGTTCCAGCCCTTCCTCACGCTGCAAAAAATGCGCCTTCTCCAGGTTGGATTGGTCAATTTCATTCTGGCCGCGCCTGATTTTAAGTGAATGAAGTGTAATTAACTGTCGCTTGGGTTCAAATTGTAGTTTCCACTGCGACCAATTTTGGACCGCCTCCATTGTCTCCAGCCGGATAACCTGACGAACAAACAACTCATGCCGCTCCGCATGAACCTGGTTCTCAATCAACAGATATGTGATTTGCGCTCCGTCGGAAGTTTTGAAGCTGTCGTCAAAAGCGCAGGAACTGATCCAGTCGGGAAAAGGTCTGTTGCGCGCACGGTCCTTTGCGGAGGTGGTGGAGTTTTCCATTGTATTAAGGGCCTAAAAAAGCGCAATTCACCCGCGCTGTGGTTTAGCAGTTTTAGATTATCTGCGCGAGCAATTCTTCTGCCAGACCGGATGTCTGGAATCTGTTCGCCAGTTGGTTTCACCGCATTGCTAGTTGTATCTGGCGAATGCGAGTTTCTGGATGTTTCGCCAAATCGCATTCCCAAATCCGGAGCACCCGCTACCCTGCCCGCTTTTGAACCACGGATGAACGCGGGTAGACACGAATTTTCGTTGCGCTAAACTTTTGCTGTGGTTCGATCTCGTCACCTGTCACATGTCACCCGCCACGCTACGCGTGACCGTCTGACCAAAGACCGCCGCAGTTGGAACATGTCACGCATCCGCGGCAAGCACACGACGCCGGAGAAAGTCGTCCGGTCCCTCCTGCGCCGACTGGGCTACCGCTTCCGCCTGCATGTCCTGATATCGGGTGAAAGAGATGTCAGTCCGTTTGCCTCACGGTTCCTATGCTATTTCGTGGTGGATTGACGTGCAGGCTCGATTTCAAATATGACGTCAACTATCACTGGCGCGCCTATCGGCAGGCTTTGCACGCCATAAACCAGCCGCACATGGCCAGCTTCTGGCCCAAAGATTTGAACAAATAAATCTGACGCACCGTCAGCGACTTGCGCGTGTTCGGCGAACTGCTCAGTCGTCGCCATCAATACCGTCAGCTTGACGAGCTTTTTAAGCCGGTCCAGATCGCCCAGATGTTGCTTCGCGGCTGCCAGCGCGTTGAGCGATGCGATGCGCGCCGCTTCCTGCCCTTCCTTGACCGAAAGATTTTCACCGAGGCGTCCGGCCATGGCGAGCTTGCGGTTCACCACCGGGAGTGTGCCGCTCAGGAAAAGCAAATTCCCGGCGTCCGAACACTCAACGTAAGCCCCAAGCGGCGTTGGGGGTGCGGGCAACACGATTCCGAGCTGGCGGATTCGTGAACTCGGACCGCCTTCGATAAGATTATCACTCGATATTTGCATGTGCTTCTCCAATTATTGTTTTTTGATGAACCGGATCAGGATTGAATAAATGTCAAAAGGTCCTTATTCACCTGATCTTTGTGCGTTGTGCACATGCCGTGCGGCGCACCTTTGTAAACTTTGAGAGTCGTGTTCTTGACGAGCTTGGCAGACAACATCGCCGAGTCGGCAATCGGCACGATTTGGTCATC
>JBGPDH010000240.1:0-5962 GCA_041482195.1 Verrucomicrobiia bacterium | reverse complement strand
TTGTATTGCTCCTTATATCGGGCATATCGCCCGAGGCCTTCGGGCAAACCGGTTCGCTGATTGATACAAATTTTCCATCACAGTTTTTCCACTGGAACCGCGGGATTCACATTTATCTCCCGCCTTCCTATGCCGCGCAACCGCGGCAACGATTTCCCGTGCTGTACCTGCAGGACGGCGAGAATGTTTTCAGTTCCGCCGGGACGAACGCCGCCTTTGGCTGGGGCTCCTGGCAACTGGATCGGACAGTGGACGAACTGTGTCGCGCCGGAAAAATGCAGGAGATTATCATGGTCGCGGTGGACAATAGTTTTGCCCGCCTGCACGAATACAGCGGCCGCCATCACCTCGCCGGAGCGCCGGCAACGAACACCGCCTTCGAAAACTACGAGGCGTATCTCATCATGGAACTGAAGCCGCGCATCGATCGCGAATATCGCACGTTGCCGGAAGCATCCCATACGGCCGTGATGGGGTCCTCTTTGGGCGGCCTGTGCAGCCTCGCCCTGGCGTGGGATCATCCGGAAATATTCGGCGGAGCGGCCAGCCTGTCAGGGTCGTTCCAGGTGGAACAGACAAATTTCCTGAACGAAGTGCTGAAACGTTATCAGGGACCGCCGAAGCCGGTCCGCATCTATCTTGATTCCGGCGTGATGGATTTTATGGGTGGAGACGACAACGCTTCGCTGACCAAACAAGTTGCCGCCGAGCTTCGGCGGATCGGCTGGACAAACAATCTGGAATGGTTTGTTGATGCGAAGCCGTTGACAACGGTGGAATTGTAAACGTTCGGCTTGCGTCGTGACAAATGGGCCGAAGCCCGGACCAGCCAGCACAACGAATTTTACTGGCGACTGCGTTCCTGGCGCGCGCTGACGTTTCTCTTCCCGCCGTCGGAAGTTGAAAGGAGACAGGATTAATTGTTGGTACAGGCCTCTGGCCTGTCGTTTCCGGCGTCCCACCGGAAATATTAATGAATTTAGCGGGACACCGAATTTGACCCGCGAAACGCGAATGCTACCATGGAATTCTCATGCTCACGGTTGCCGGGTTGACCAAATCGTTTGGCGGGCGCGTCCTGTTTGACGACGTGTCGCTCACGCTTCAGTCCGGCGAACGCGTCGGGCTCGTCGGGCCGAACGGCGCGGGCAAATCCACCCTGCTCAAAATCATCCTCGGCCAGGAATCGCCGGATGCGGGCGAGGTAACATTTATCCGCGGCACACGGTTCGGTTACCTGCCGCAGGAGAGCGAACCGGCCGGCAACGAAGCCGTCCTCGACATTGCCGTGCCACACGACCATGAACATGACGGCCAGTTTGTCGCCAAGGCCAAGCAAATTCTGGCGAGCCTCGGTTTCAAACAGACAGATTTCGCCCGGCCCGCGCACGAGTTGAGTGGCGGCTGGGTGATGCGGGCCCACCTCGCGCGGTTGCTCGTGCAGGAGCCGGACGTGCTGATGCTTGACGAGCCGACGAACCATCTCGACCTCGAAACACTCCTCTGGTTCCAGGATTACCTGCGGCATTATTCCGGTGCGATCCTGCTCATTTCGCACGACCGCGAATTTCTGAACCGACTTTGCACGCACGTGGCCGAGGTGCGCGCGTCGCGGGTGTTGCGTTACACCGGTAACTATGACGAATACCTTGAGCAACGGGCGGCGGCGGAAGTGACGATGGTCGCCACGGCCAAGGCGCAACAGCGCGAGATTGACCGGATGCAATTGTTCGTGGACCGGTTCCGCGCCAAGAACACCAAGGCGACGCAGGCGCAGAGCAAGTTGAAGCAAATCGAGCGGCTGAAAGAGGAAATGGTTGAGACGCCCGACGGACCGGGCCCGACGGTGGGATTTAGTTTCCCCCAACCCCAACGCAGCGGCCATCGCGTCATTACGCTCAAGCACGTGAAGTTTGGGTATGAAACAAAACCCGAAGGTAGGGACGCGCTGCCGCGCGTCCAGGCCGAGCAGCAGCTCGGCCCTACCAGGTTTATTTACGAGAATCTCAATTTCGAAGCCGAACGTGGGCAGCGCACTGTGCTGGTCGGGCCGAATGGGGCGGGTAAATCCACATTATTGAAGTTGCTGGCCGGGGTGTTGCAACCGCTTTCGGGCGAACGTCGGCTCGGGCACAACGCAAAATCCGGTTATTTCGCACAGCATCGCGCGCAGATGCTCAATCCCAACCACACCGTCCTTCAGGAGGCGCTCGAAACACCGCAACGGGTGACGGAGCAATTCGTGCGCACGGTACTGGGCAGCTTTCTGTTTCGGGGCGACGACGTGTTCAAGCCGGTGAGCGTGTTGAGCGGGGGCGAGAAAAGCCGGCTGGCGCTCGTGAAACTGCTGCTGGATCCGCCGAACCTGCTATTGATGGATGAGCCGACCACGCATCTCGATCTGGCGAGCGTGGACGCACTTATCGAAGCCCTGCAACCATTCGAAGGCACGCTGATTTTCATCAGCCACGACGTGCACTTCATCCGCGTGCTGGCGAACCATGTTGTGCGAGTCGAGAACGGCCGGCTCCGGCATTTCACTGGCGGCTACCAGTATTACCTCGACAAAACATCACAATCCGCGCGCGCGGCGCTGACCAGTTCGAGTCGTAGGGACGCGCTGCCGCGCGTCCAGGCTGACCGGCAGGTCAGCCCTACCGAGTCACGCAAAGAACAGCGCCGTGCGGAGGCCGAACAACGGCAGGCACGTTCGCGCAAACGCCAGGAAATCCAAACCCACATTGCTGCGCTGGAAAAGGAAATTACGGAACTGGAAACGCGCGAGAAGGAATTGACGGCGGAACTGGAGAAGCCGGAGACCTACGCCACGGGCGGTCGGGCGACGCAGGTCAACCGCGAACTGATGGAAGTTCACCACCGGCTGGCCGGGGCGAACACGGAGTGGGAAGCCGCCGGGGCGGAACTGGCGCAGTTCGAGGCTGAAACGTCCGCGCCGTGATTTTAGCCCACAACGAAACAAATTTGACGAACGGGAGATTTAATGCGTAATTATTCGCCACATGAAAAATTCCAAGTTGATGGCAGGATTGATTCTGGCGGCGGTGTTGGCGGTCGTACCCGTGGTCAGTCGCGCGGATGACGCGAGCGCTGGCGGCGCGGCTGACAACCAGCCCAAGCCGGATACTCTGACGACGTGTCCGGTGTCCGGCGACAAGCTCGGTGAGATGGGCAAACCTTACGTCTTTGTCTACCAGGGTCAGGAGGTCAAACTGTGCTGCCCGAACTGCAAAAAGGATTTCGACAAGGACCCGGCTAAATATCTGAAGAAGATTGAGGACGCTGCGGCCGCGCCGCAGAAGTAAATCTCACTTTTGCCGGCCGTGGCGTTCGGGTTTGACACCAAGTTTTCTTTCCAGCCTGGCCACGCGTTTAAGCAAATCCGGGAGATGCCGGATGGCGATGAATTGCCGCTTCATTTCCTTGTCCGGCTGCGCCGGCGAGCCGAGCCACTTCCCGCCGTCGGGTATGTCGATCATCACGCCGGCCTGGGCGGAAACAATCACCTGATTGCCGATTTTTAAATGTCCGGCAATGCCGACCTGTCCCGCTAACACAACATCATTTCCCAGTTTGGTGCTGCCGGCGATGCCGACTTGCGAGATCAGCAGACAGTCCTCACCTGTTTCAACGTTGTGCCCGATTTGGACGAGGTTATCTATCTTCGTACCCTTGCCGATAATCGTTGAACCGAGTGCGCCGCGATCAATCATCACACCCGCGCCGATTTCCACGTCGTCCCCGATGACGACGTTGCCAATTTGCGGTACCTTGCGGTGGATGCCGCCGTCCTGGACGTAACCAAACCCGTCGGAGCCAATCACCGTGCTGGCATGAATGCGGACGCGCCTTCCGATTTCCGTACGCGGATAAACCGTCACGTTCGGGAACAGATTGACATCGTCACCCAGTTTGCAGTCATTCCCGATGAAATTGCCGCCCTGCAATGCGGTACGCGCGCCAATGCGCACGCGTTCGCCGATGACACAGTACGGGCCAATGTGCGCGGTCGCATCGATTTTGGCGTCGGCCGCGATGACGGCCGTGGGGTGAACGCCGGGGGCCAAAGTCGGCTCCGGGAAAAACAAGGCGAGTGCTTTCGCGAAGGCAATGCGGGCATTCGCCACATGAATCACGATCTTTTTCGTCGAGGTGAATCGGTGGTCGGCGATGATAGCCGTAGCCGCGCTTCCTTCCGCCCGTGAGAAAAAATCCTCATTTTCGGCAAAAGTGAGGTCGCCAGCCCTCGCGGTATCGGCCGGGGCAAAGCCCTGTAGCTTTGCAGTGGCATCGCCAAGCACTTCACCATCAAGATGTTTTGCGATTTCTGCTGTGGTAAAAGCCATTTGATTGACTTGTCTGTCCCGGCTCACTATAAAGACGCGCGTATCCAGTTCAACCCCTAGTTTTATGGCGAGAACTTTTCGCGTCGGGCTGATCGGCTACCGCTTCATGGGCAAGGCGCATTCGAATGCCTGGCGGCAGGCGCCGCGTTTCTTCAACCTCAAGGCCAATATCGAGCGGCATACCATTTGCGGACGCCACGCCACCGGCGTGCAAGCAGCCCGCGCGCAGCTCGGCTGGCAAAACGCCGCAACCGACTGGCACGAAGTGGTCGAGTCGCCGTTGATTGACATCGTGGACATAGGCACACCGAACGATTCCCACGCGGAGATTGCCATCGCCGCTGCGCGCAACGGAAAACACATTTTGTGTGAAAAACCGCTGGCGTTGAATGTAAAACAGGCCGAGGCCATGCTGGCCGCCGCACAAAAGGCCAAAGTGGTTCACATGGTCTGCCACAATTACCGGCGTATTCCAGCCATTGCCCTGGCAAAGAAAATGATCGGTGAAGGCGCGCTGGGTAAAATTTATCATTTCCACGCCCGTTACGCCCAGGACTGGCTGCTCAACCCGGAGTTTCCTCTCAACTGGCGTTTGCAGAAGGAAGTCAGCGGAAGCGGTGCCAATGGCGACATCAACGCACACATCATTGATCTGGGCCGGTACCTGGTCGGCGAGTTCAAGGAGGTCTGCGGTCTGCTCAACACCTTTGTGGCGGAACGGCCCATCGCGGAAGCGCTGGCCAAGGGCACGCGGAAGCTGGGCAAGGTGACCGTGGACGACGCGGCGATGTTCATTGGCCGGATGGAAAACGGCGTGCTGGCGAACCTGGAGGCCACGCGCTTTGCCGCCGGACGTAAAAACCATATTGAAATCGAAATCAACGGCAGCAAAGGCTCGTTGTATTTTGATTTCGAGGACATGAACCGCCTGAAGTTTTATAACGGCGAAGACCCGAAGGACCGGCAGGGGTTTCGGGACATTTTGGTGACCGAGCGCGGTGTGCAACCGTACATCGCCAACTGGTGGCCGCCGGGCCACATTATCGGTTACGAGCATACGTTTATCCACACGATCGCCGATTTTGTGAACGCCTGCGCGGAGGGCAAGCCGGTGCAACCGACGTTTGAAGACGGTTTGAAAAATCAACGCGTGCTGGCCGCGGTCGAGGAATCCAATCAAAAAGGCCGCTGGGTGAAATTGTAAATGGTGATGTAGCCTAGCGCCCAGAACTGAGCCACGCGGGACCAAGCAGTGTGGATCGCGACCACGATTCGCGAAGCGAATAGTCCATTTGGGGCACCCATCTAGTGGCGGGCTTGGGAAGCCAACCGGAACGCCGAAAGCTTTCGGGACCTATCGGCTGTACGCCATCCAGGCAGCTGATAATCCCGACCCGTCCCGCCATAGCTTCTGAGCGACGGCGATGTCGTTTATCGGGATTGCCTCCAGCGATTTGTTAGCCCAAATCTTCATATAATCAATTGCTCTTGCGCTTTTTATCCAATTGCTCCATCGCTCCGCGCACTTCTGAGCCGACCGAATTGGCCTTCGTGATGACCGAACTCTCTACGGGCGAAAATACGCCATTGGTGCAACT
>JBGPDH010000239.1:0-6037 GCA_041482195.1 Verrucomicrobiia bacterium | reverse complement strand
GTTATTGACTTTGCCGTGAAGCAATATGGGTTGCCCAATACGCTCAAATTAAGCGTGCATTCCGGCAGCGATAAATTCTCCATTTATGGGCCGATGCGCCGGGCGTTGGCCCGGTTCGGGTCGGGGTTGCACATTAAAACCGCGGGGACGACCTGGCTGGAGGAAGTGATCGGGCTGGCGGAAGCCGGGGGCGACGGCCTGGCCATTGCCCGGGAAATCTACGCCGGGGCATTGGAACACGCTCAGGAGCTTTGCGCGCCTTATGCCACGGTGATTGATATTGATTTCAAAAAACTGCCCTCCGCCGCCACCGTCAACGGCTGGAGCGCAAAACAATTCACCTCCGCGTTGCGCCACGATCAGAGCAATCCGGAGTTTAATCTCCATCTGCGCCAATTAATCCACGTGGGCTATAAGATTGCCGCCAAGATGGGCAATCGATATCTGGACGCCCTGGAAAAGTATGAAGCTACCGTGGCCAGAAATGTCACCGCCAATCTATACGAGCGCCATATGAAACTCCTGTTGGTCGGCACGAACCGGGTTACGCCTCGACCGGCGCCGGTTGCGAAGCAGGCGGCGGCAGCGTCGCTATGAAATTTATCCACGAGGATTTTCTCCTGCAGACCCGGACGGCCCGGCGCCTCTACCATCAATTTGCCGAAACCGAGCCGATCCTGGATTACCACTGTCATCTTTCGCCCCGGGACATTGCGGAGAACCGGCAGTTCAAAAATCTCTTTGAGATCTGGCTGGAAGGCGACCATTACAAGTGGCGGGCGATGCGTTCCAACGGTGTCGCCGAACGCTTTTGCACCGGGGACGCCGATCCCTTTGCTAAGTTCCGGGCGTGGGCGGCGACGGTGCCGCATACCCTGCGCAACCCGCTTTACCATTGGACGCACCTGGAATTGCTGCGCTATTTCGGCATCGACAAGCTGCTGGACGAGGCCAGCGCCATCAGCGTTTGGAAGGAAGCCAACCGGCAGCTCGCCACGCCGGAACTGACAACGCAGGGTATCCTGAAGAAGTTTAACGTCAAAACGGTTTGCACGACGGACGACCCGGTGGATGATCTGCGCTATCACAAGGCCATTCTCGCCGGCGAATTGGAGACCCGGGTGCTGCCCGCGTTCCGTCCGGACAAGGCGTTGGCAGTCCATCAACCGGAGCAATTTAATGCGTGGGTGGATCGGTTGACCGAAGCCAGCGACATTGGAATCGAGACTTTTTCGGAATTTTTGGACGCCTTGCGTTCCCGTCATGATTATTTCCACGCGCAGGGCTGTCGACTCTCCGACCATGGTATGGCCCAGTGTTATTCGGCTTTTTGTTCTGAAAAAACGGCGGCGGCGGTTTTCAACCGGGCACAAAAGGGAAAACCCGCCACGCCGGCGGAGCAGGCCCAATTTTCCGCGTTTATGATGCTCTTTTTCGGGCAATTGGACGCGGCCAAAGGCTGGACGAAACAGCTGCATCTTGGGGCCTTGCGCAACAACAATACGCGGCTGCTGCGTCAGTTGGGACCGGATACCGGATTTGATTCCATCGGCGATTATCCGCAGGCTGAGACCCTGGCGGCCTACCTGGATCGTCTGGACCAGGAAAAAGCACTGCCCAAGACCATCATCTATAACAACAACCCGGCGAACAATTATGTCTTTGCGACCATGCTGGGCAATTTCCAGGACGGGACGATGGCCGGTAAAATCCAGCTCGGTTCGGGCTGGTGGTTCCTCGACCAGAAGGAGGGCATCGAGTGGCAACTCAACGCCCTTTCCAATCTCGGGCTGCTCTCGCGCTTTGTCGGCATGGTGACGGATTCCCGCTCGTTCATGTCCTATCCGCGCCACGAATATTTCCGGCGCGGGTTGTGCAATCTGGTCGGACGCGACGTGGAGAACGGTGAAATTCCCGACGACGACTCCCTGCTCGGGCCGATGATTCAAAATATCTGCTATGCCAACGCGCAGCAGTATTTGCAGTTACCCACGGAGGAATCGAACCGGGGAAATCGCTCCCGGCCGGGTGCACGTTCCGGCGCGCGCGCCAACACGCGCAGGGACAAATAAACCCGTTCGTCGCTGCCCGGTCTCCCGGGATCAACGCACGACGCTGTCGCGAAATTGCTTCGGGGACATCCCGGTTGCCTGCTTAAACGCCACGCAAAAGGTGTTGGCGCTTTGATAGCCGCACTGGCCGGCGAGCACTTCCAGTTTGTGGGTGGATTCGGCCAGCAGCCGTTTGGCGCGTTCGATCCGCACCCGTTGAAGTTCCTGACCCGGAGTGCGCCCCACGTTTTCCAGGAAGGCCTTGTGCAATCCCCGCCGTGACATCGCGGCCACGCCGACCAGGTCCTTGACGGTGATCGGTTCGGCGGCGTGTTCCCAGATAAACCGGAGGCTATTGGCCACCCCTTTATGGTTGATGGCCAGGAGATCGCTGCTTTTTCGGGTGATGATGCCGTTGGCGGGCACGCGGATGGGCTTTTTGGGCGGGCTCTTGCCATTCATCAAGTCCTGGAGCAGGGCGGCGCCGATGTAACCCAGGGTTTCCAGATTGGTGTCCACGCTGGAGATGGGCGTGTGCATGGTGTTGGCCGCCAGCAAATAATTTTCCGCTCCCACGATGGCCACCTGCTCCGGCACGGTCAGGCCTGCACTCTCACACGATTCCAGCACGTCCATGGCCTGTTCGTCGTTCGCCGCGAAAACGGCGAGCGGCTTGAGTTTGGCCTTCAACTGAGTGAGCAGCCATTTGCGCTTGTACTTCCATTGTTCACGGTCGTTGCGGTAAACCGGAGATTCGTGCCACCGCAGCCAGGTGCACTCGTGGCCGGAACGTTTCAGGGCATCGACGAAGCCGCGGCCGCGTTCATCATAGGACCAGTTGTCCATGTCGCTGTAATAGAGAAAGTGGCGAAATCCCCGGGATAGAAAATGCTCGGCGACCAGTTGGGCGGCCTGGCTGTGATCTTCCAGCACCCGGGGGAAGCGCAACTGTGGACGACGAAAACTGAAATCCACGGTGGGTTTTTTGGCGGTGACCACGAACTCCGCCAGGTCGTCTCCGGCGCCGAGCCAGGCCAGAATCCCATGCCCTTCCCAGCCCCAGGGGATCACTTTCTCACGGGTAAGATTGGCGGACAAGTGCCAGTCATGTTCCTGGGCGAATTTCTCAATCCCGCGATGCAACCGATAGTCATACCATCCCAGGGCAATGAGCACCCGCTTTTGTTTGTTGCGCATGACAGGGGGAAGTTGACGGGGACGCGGACGCTTTTCAACCGATTTTTTGCGGGACACCCGGTGGCGGAATGCGGTTCAAACCCGGAAACAGTCTCCGTAACGTGCGTTTACAGTGGTTTGATGGTATGAAAATAGAGACCTGCGGACGGTCCGGGTGCTCAATTTTCAAACAGGTTTGCAACAATACGGGGGTGACACAAAAGATTGTTCAGGTAACATTATACAATCAATCAATGTTAAGCGAAGCCGCGATTGTGTTCATGACAGTGATGAACAGCGGATTTAAGTGGTAAGGTGTATTAAACTAGAAATCGTATTAAACATAAATTCTTCCGGAGACTCCTATGAAACAGATTCGTTTAATTCTCGTAATTGCTCTCGGTTTCATTCTTGGCCAAAGCGCCAACGCCAGTACGGTTATTACGGAACAATTTCAAGACTACGCTACCGGGCAGCTCGGGGCTAGTGGAACGGGTGCCACTGGCACCATACCTGGTACGTGGTCGACCCCAAAACCTAACATCCTTGTTACCAACGACAGTGACAGCCTGTATGGGACCAACCTGGGGCTGGTGTTGTCTGCCGGCGACAAGGCCATCATAACCAGCACCGCCAATACTAACGTCAATTTCGACACAAATTCGTCGGGCTTTCCGAATGGCTGTTACATGGTGTTCGCCAACAAGAATACACCGCCTCCGGCTTTCCCCGGGACTAACGCGGCCAATGTTTATAGTTCGTTCCTTTATCAATTCAACGATAACACAAATTTTCCAGCCAGTGGAGTTTCCATGATCGCCTTGATGAATCGCCAGAACAGCGGTATTCAAAGTGTCAATGTGGCGTACTGGCAACTGTTCGCGAGGTCAGCGGGTGGAAACCAGGTTCAGTTGGGCATTGCCAAGAATACCCTTACTCCGGCCATTCCCGGTGGCGTGACCAACTGGGCGGCCACGACGGTTACCGTCGGGCAACCGTTCTTTGCGGTCGTTCGGCTGCAGATTGTCGCGACCAATAGTCAGACGTTTTATACCAACGATCAAGTGGACCTCTGGATCAACCCGCCGGCAAACACGTTTGGGACCAACGAAGCCAATATCCCGACGGCCAGCGCCACGTCGCCGCCGAGTGACGGTGCTGTTGATTCGAGCACCACCGGGCCGGGCCGATTTGCCGTATTGGATAATGGTCCGAGCGCCTATTTGGATGAATTGCGCATTGCCACGAATTGGGCGGACGCCACGCCTCCCTTTGGTCAATGCCTGACCGCAAGCGTTACTACGAATCCAACAAACGTGACGCAGGTTGCAGAAATAGGTGCGATTTTTAGCGCCAAATCGGCCAACAGCACCGCTCCGACTTACCAGTGGCAACTCAGCCAGAACGGCGGCGCCACATGGTCCAGCATCAGCAATGCAGTCCACTCCGGCTACACCACGCCCAATTTGCAGTTGGCAACCGACAACGGGAACAAGTATCGGGTCATCGTGGGTTGCGACTGCGACAACTCCTCGGCCACTTCCTCGGTCGCTACCGTAACGCTGACCGCGCCGACGGTGACGCCGTCGCCCAGTATAATCATGAACGATGCCTTCCCGGGTAACACCTTCCGCGATGTCGGCCCGGTGACGACCACTCATTCAGTCTGGTATACTGGAAATCAATCGCCTTCAAGCTCAGCAGACCTGGCTACGGATCCAGGTGGCACGGGCCTGGTCGCCACGCCGATTGCCGGGGCTTCGTCTTTGTACTTGGGTTATTTTGTCAATGAAACTTCTCTCAGCAAGCTGCCGGTTCATTTGGCAGTCGGAACCGAACTGATTGCAACCCTCAAGTTCATTCCCAATTCGCTCGGCTCGTTTACCAACAATGGGTCGCTGCGGTTCGGCTTGTTCGATTATGCCGATTCCGGTACATTGTACACGGCGGATGATCCCACCCTCACGGGAAGCCTGGGCAATGGAGCGAACGTCAGAGGCTATATGCTCAGCCTGGACTTTGGCACCAATTTCAGCGCGGACTTGCCGTTGAGCCTCCTGGCCAGGAACGGCTTGGGTGATAATAACCTCATGGGTACGACCGGCGATTTCCTGTCCATGCTCAGCGGGCCGGTGGGCAACGGGCCGGGTGGGGTGATCGGCAGCGGGCCGGCGACAGGCACGTGGTCCAATTCACCCGCATTCCAGGCCGGGATTACTTATACTTTGACCTTAACCGTGATACGGACAGGCACCAATAATTGCACGGTGGCTGCAAGCCTTACCGGCGGCAGCCTGAACCTGTCGTACGCTTCCGCTGATACCAACAGTTTTGGCTATCACCGGTTTGACACGATTGCCATCCGACCCAATCGGCTTGAAAACGCAGCCGACACATTTACTTTTCCGTTATTAACGGTTCAAGTGACTAATGTGCCGGTGCAGGTTTCGAACATTGGGATCACGAGTGTCAGTGATGCTCCCGCCAACGGAACCAATCATGTGACACTGACGTGGCAAGCGGCCCCGAGCGGCGTGGATACGAGTCTTGGTTATACGGTGGCTTACAAGACCAACCTGACCGATCTCAATTGGAGCAGATTGCGATCCGGCCTTTCCGTCACCAACTATACAGACACGACATCACCCAATCGCACAGGCTTTTACCGCGTGACCTATCCTTAATTGGGTTTTGGGTTGGTTATCGAGGGCGTCCTTGACTTCAAGGACGCCCTTTTTTTGATCGTGTCCTGATTTGGATTCCGAATTACCGAAGTGGAGCGCGAGTTGTCTCAACTCGCAGCCTGTTCG
>JBGPDH010000238.1:0-6044 GCA_041482195.1 Verrucomicrobiia bacterium | reverse complement strand
GCCAGCTCAGCGCCCCGTACGCGCTCAACAACGCCATGGCGCCGAGAAACAACTGGCTCTTCAATTGCAGCAGCGGCACGAACACCGCCGAGGCCTGCGCCACACCCACGTTGTTCTCGCCGTGGACATTGATCAATTTACGGAAAAAATCGGCGTTCACTTCCTGCCGCACGAACGCCTGAGTCACCCGGATGCCGCTGACGGATTCGGCGAGTGTGGACGCGACCCGGCTCCAGGATTCCTGCACCCTGCGCAGGCGACGGCTCATCTCCCGGCGGTAGCGTTCGTTCACCATCCAGATCACCGGCGCCATCAGGAGCATCAACGAGAACAGCTTCCAGTTGTACCACGCCATGAGCGCCGCCGACCCCGCCATCTGCAGGCCTTGCACCACCAGCACGAAGGCCACGTCCTGCACCCCGGCGCGCACGCTGTCGATGTCCGAGGTCAACCGGCTGATGATGCGGCCGAACTTGGTCTGGTTGAAAAACGACATCGGCATCGTCATCAGCTTGCGGAATAAATCCGAGCGCATGTCATGCACTACTGCCTCGCCCAGTTCGAGCGCGAACCGCTGGCGGAAGTGAAACACCAGCACGGTGACCAGTGCCAAAAGGAAATAAGCCGCCGCGTACCGGTAGATGCCGTGCAAATCCTGTCCGGCAATCGGGCCGTTGATGGTACATCCAATCAGCCATGCCAACGCCGGCAATTGCACACCGCGGGTAAACGTCAGAATAAACAGCCAGTTCCGTTTGGACGCATACGGTGCCGTGTAGTGGAAAATCCGGCGGATGAGCGCCAGTTGCAGCGGCGCCTTGTCCGCTTCACGGTCCTCCATTGGATTATAAAACGTGAGCGCCTCCCGGGTGGCAAAGCTGTCCCTGGCCTTTGCCGCCGGCGTGGATTTGATGTTCAACGGCGCGCTCATTTTGGAGTTCGGAATTCGGCGTTCGACGTTCGGTGTTCGATGTTCGCAGTTTCCCCTTCATCCAGGTCCATGATTTGCAGCAAGGCCGTCTCGCGATAGGGCCCGGGGCGGAGCGCCAGCTCGGCGTGCGTGCCCGTTTGCGTCAACCGCCCGTCCTCCAGTACCAGGATTACATCGGCCCGGCGCAGCAAATTCAGCCGGCCCGACACCACAAACGTCGTCCGCCCGGCCATCGCTTCGCGCAGCGCCGATACAATCTCGTTTTCCGTCCGCGCGTCCACCGACGCCGTCGGGTCGTCCAGGATGAGAATCGGCGGCTGCAACAACAGGGCGCGGGCCAGTGCCAGTCGCTGGCGCTGGCCACCCGACAAATCCACACCGGATTCGCCCAGCACCGTTTCGTATCCCTGCGGCAACGCGGTGATGAATTCGTGCGCCGAGGCAATGCGCGCCGCCCGCTCTATTTGTTCCATCGTCGCCTGCGGATGCCCGAAGGCGATGTTTGCCGACACCGTGTTCGAGAACAGAAAACTTTCCTGATACACAATTCCGATCTGCCGCCGGAACGCGTCCAGGTCCAGGTCCCGTAAATCCTTTCCGTCCGCCAGCAACCGGCCGCGTTGCGGATCGTAAAAGCGCGGGACCAGCCCCAACAACGTGCTCTTGCCGGCACCCGTCATGCCGAAAATGCCGATGACCTGTCCCGGTTTCGCCTCAAACGACACCTCCGCCAGCACCGGCTTGTCCGGATGATAACCGAAGGTCACGTTTTCGAGAATCAGCCGGCCGGTGAGCCGGGCAGGCGGGAACGCGCCGGGTTTGCTTTGCACCTCCAACGGCGTGTCCATGACCTCGAACACCCGCCGCGCCGCAGCCAGGCTTTGTTGCACCGAGTTGGCGATGGTGGAAATGGTCGCCACCTGTCCAGTAAACTGCTGGAGCAGGCCGGCAAATACCACCAACCCGCTGCCCAACGGAATTTTCCCCTGCACATACAACCAGCCGCCGTAGGCGAACAAAATCACCAGGCTCAACTGCGACAGCATCTGCGTGCCCGGAGTGAACACAGACAAGTCCTGAAAAATCTTCCGTTGTTGCGATGACACCTGGTCATTGGCCTCTTCGAATCGCCGGACCTGATGCGGCTCGGCGGCGAAGCCCTTCACCGTCTGCATCCCGCGCACGCTTTCGCTGAATAGCAGGACCATATTGTCGGACAGTTCGCGGTTGCGCAGATAACCCGGGCGCAGTCGTGCCGAATAATAGTGCGCGAGCCACCACAGGGGTAGCGACACACTCAGGCACGCCAGCGTCAGCGCCGGATGAATTCGCCACATGAAAATCGCATACGCCACCAGCGTCAGGATCATGGTGGCGCCCTGCAAAAGCACGCCGTCCACGAACAGCCGCGTGTTCTGCACGTCGCCGGTCACCCGGTTGAAAATGGAATTGGAGCCGTGCACATCAAAGAAGCTGAAGCTCAGGCGCTGCAGTTTGGCGTACAGCTGCGCACGCAGTTCGGGCACGATTTCCCCCTGCGTCAGGCGTGCCGTCACCATGTTGTAGGCGTAGGTGAACGCCGCGCGCAACACCGCCTGGGCCACAATCGCCAGCGCCAGCGCCGTGACAACGCGCAACGGTGCCCAGCCCGCCGGCGGTTGCCAGCCGAACGGATACACCGGCGGCGGCAGCGACGGGTCGAGCGCATACCGGATCACGTCAATCACCACACCCAGCAGTTTGAGTCCCGCGATTCCCAGCAACAACAGCACCACGCTCAAGACCAGCGACCACAAACAATCCATCCGGAACCGCCACGCCAAAGCGAGCAGCCGCCGGACGAGTTCCCGGGTGGGATATCGTTCGTCGACAGATTGATGGTTGACGGTCTCAGGCATTTTCGGAAACGCCAAAATGCCTCAGTCGGGAGCAGTAATGAATCAAAAAATGATCGGTACAAACCACCAGGAAGTCGGGGAAGTCAATCAGCCACAGATTCACACAGATTTCCACAGATGTTCTATCTGTGTTTCATCTGAGTTTATCTGTGGCCCAAACCCTGCGTCTCCGCGCCTCGGCGGTGAATCGTTACTCACTGACCTTGCACGCGGAAGAATCCGGCGGCGCCGGTCAGCGGCAACGACACGGTTTGCGTATTGGTCGTCACCACACTATTCCACGTCCCCGCCGGCAGCGCACTCGCTTCCTGCACCACAAATGGTGCGGTCCCACCCGTCCAACTCAGGTTTACATTGGTGCCGGTCACCGCGATGGACAGGTTGATGGCGGGGGTCGCGGTTAATACCGCCGCATCATAGGCCACGGCATGCACGCCATCGGCGGCGCTCAATTCCAATATGTAAACGCCGGGCGCGCTGAATGTCGCGGTCGTGTTCGTCTGTGCCGCATTACCGAACGTGGCCGTGCCCGGCCCTGAATATTGTTTCCACAGAATCGTCGGCGGCGAATTGCTGTAAGTCACCGCACCGTGCAAGGTCACTGGCACGCCTACCGGAACCGTCTGGTCCGGACCGGAGTTCGCCACGGGCGCACCCGGCGACCGCGGCCCCTCGTTCGGTCCGGTCGTCTGGATGACCTCGAAGTTCGTGGCACTGATGCTGGTCAAATCGTCGAAACACCCCGGCGGCCAGCGGTCATCGGGCGTGATCGAAAACGAAAAATAATTCCCGTTGTCCGCCACCATCGCGCCGTATTTTTTCAGCCCGGCCAACACCGCCTTTTCCTCCTTCGTCCAGCCCGACGGGACGCCGAAGCCGGATTTCAACCGCAACCGCTGGCCCATGGCTGGATAATTCCCGTTCGTGAGGCTGCTCGCGTAATGCGTGGCCGGATAAATGCAGGCCTTGAGCGATTTGGCCACGACCAGCCGGCACGCGTGCTCGATCATGCCGCGCTCGGCCTCGTCGTACCGCACGAGCGCGGGGAACATCGGGAATCCGGCCGCATCACCCGAAGTCAGACCGGCCTGCCGCAGGCCATTCGTGTTCAGATTGAAGATGGCGCCGTTGGCCGCCTGCCAGTTGGTGCCGATTCGTTGCGCCTCCCACGTTTCCCGGGAAAAACCCGCGTTCGGCTGGACGACAATGGAATGCCGGTCGCCACCGCTGTTGGTCTGCCATTGATACAACGTCTGGGTGCCGGTCCCCTTCGGCCAGCTCTCAATCGGCATATTCGTCGGTATCGGATACAACCCATAAGGGTAAATCCCGCCGTTCAGATCTGAATCAAGGGGATAGGTTACGAACTGGATCGGCACGAGCGGCTGGCTGTCCGGCACCAGCACATAATTCATTTCGAACTCGGGGGTCAACACCGCCCGGTTCGTGTGCAGGTCCATGACCATCTGCGCAATCATCGCGGTCGAATTCGACAAGACCGGCCTATTCGAAATGCCTTCATTCCAGGGATTGGTCACCGGGAAAATCTGCATGGCGGACACCACGGCGTCCGCATTGTTCGTGTCGAACAGGATTGCGTTGGTCACCACGGGCAAAGGACCGAGGATGCGTCCTTCCTGATTGATGCGTTCGGCCGCGGCGCAAGGGGCAAAGACAAACCAGGCCAGCAGACCCAGAATTCCCGATAGTACTTGATGCTTCATAATACAACAACGGCGAGTGACTCAGCCGCCAGCCCGATTACAGCAAAAAGGGCGCCAGCCATTTGAATGAGAAATAACGCTAAATGGCTTAACCTTTTTGCCATCTTGGCGGTTTTAATTTTTGTGTTAGTCTGTGCGCACCTGTGGGCACGAACACGCATCGCTTTAACCGCATTTCAATCTCACTTTGGTCCCTGCTGCTCGGGCTGTGCCCGCTCGGCATTCCGTCGGGTCGCGCCGCCGACCCGGCGCCCCCGGCTACGTCGGCGAACTATGATTATGCCGAACCGAAACTGCTCACCGGCACCCTCTATGCCATCGGCTCAAACCGGAAAACGGTTTTATTCAACTTCCGGCGGACCGCGACGCGCTCCGGTTCCACGGTTCACGTCGAACGCCAATTTCTCAACACCAACGGCTCCGTCGCCGCCGTGGAAAAAGTCCGCTACGAATCCAATCAGCTCGTCTCGTTTGAGATGCAGGAATTCCAGGCCAACGTCTCGGGCTCCGTTCAAATTGAGCCTGACCGCGGAAACCCGGCCCGCCAAAAAATCTTCATCAGCTTCGACTACGACCTCCGCCCCGCCAAAGGCCGCGCCCGGGCACTCCAACCCAACACCATCGTTGACGATACCCTGTATCCGTTCCTGATGGCCCATTGGGACGACCTGATGCGGGGTAACGCTGTCAAATTCCGGTTCGTATCCCTGGAATGGGAGCGCACCTTTGAGTTTCGCCTGCTGAAGACCGGCGAATCCGTGGAGAACGGCCAACCCGTCGTACAAATCACCATGAAACCCACCAGCCTGTTTGTCGCCAAACTGGTCAACCCGCTCGTCTTTACCGCGGAAAAGAACAGCCCGCACCGCATCCTGTCCTACACCGGCCGCACCACGCCGCGCATCCGGAAGGGGAACTCCTGGAAATACCTCGACGCCGAAACGGTCTTTGATTATCCGCAGAAATAAACCGCCAGGCTGGCAGTCGGCCGAAACTTGAACGACGGATTCATCCGGGTGCTGAACGTTGAAGGTGGAACGCTTTTCCGCTGGAATGCAAATGGGCACGCGAGTTAAATAGGTTTCCACCAGCCAGTGCCATGAAACCAATAAAGCTCATTGGGCTCTTCTTTTTGGTCGTCGCCGGAGTTGCCATCGCCGGGGTTCTGGTCGGCATCTCCCTTGAGCATTCAAACCCCGCCGTGGCGAACGACGCAACCAACGTCAGCGCCGCCGCGCTGGTTTACCACGAGGTATCTTCCCCCGCGCCCGCCCCCGGCCAGCCTCCACCCGAGGCCTCGGTGAGGCTCACGCTTGCCCCACAGGGTCTCCCCGGACGCCCGCGCCCCCTTCCCGCCCGAGGTGGTGGGTGGCATGGGGCAAAGACATGGGTAACACATGAGAGCATAGACATGGGTAACATAATTGTTAAGCATAAGCGGATTTTTCCAGGGCATGCCCTGGAAATCGATGTCTTTGATTCAAGCGCGGG
>JBGPDH010000237.1:0-6044 GCA_041482195.1 Verrucomicrobiia bacterium | reverse complement strand
TCCCATCCACGTCCCAGACATGGGCTCCCTTCGCCCGATTGACGAAGAACGGCTGGCCGCCGACGGCGCGGAATGCGCGCACCGGCGAGTTCACACCTCCGGGAATGAATTTCAGCGCCTCGGTGAAAAGTTTTTCAGATTGACTTCGCGTCATCACGCTCAGTTTAATCCGCGCGCAGCCTGAGTCGCGAGCATTTTCCCAAAGAGGCTGTCGAGGCGGAACCAAAATTTGAACATGAAAATACAATCACAAACACGCCGTGAATTCCTCAAGACCACCGCCCTGGCCGCCGCCAGCGTTTCGTTCGCCGGACCCATGGCCTCCCGGGTTCGCGCCACTGAGCCGGACCGGAAAATCGGGTTTGCGCTCGCCGGTCTGGGCAATTTGAGCACTCACCAGATCGCACCCGCACTGCAAAAGACCCGGTATTGCCGGCTCACCGGCATTGTCACCGGTCATCCCGCCAAGGCGGAAGCCTGGAAGACGCAATACAACATTCCCGACAAGAATATTTACAACTACGACACCATGGAAAAAATGGCGGACAATCCGGACATCGATGTGGTGTACGTCGTCACGCCCAACGGGTTACACGCCGAGCACACCCTCAAGGCGGCGAAAGCCGGCAAGCACGTCTTTTGTGAAAAGCCGATGGAAGTGTCGGTGGAAAAATGCCAGCAAATGATCGACGCCTGCCAACAGTCCGGCCGGCTGCTCGGCATTGCCTACCGGCTGCACTTTGAACCGAACAACCTCGAATGCGTCCGCCTGGCGCGCGAAAAAGTTTTTGGCAACGTGAAAATAATCGAGGCGGGCTTCGGCTTTTCCATGGGCGATCCGACCCAGTGGCGGCTCAACCGCGCACTGGCCGGCGGCGGGCCGCTCGTGGACGTCGGCATTTATGCCTTGCAGGCGACACGCTACCTGACCGGCGAAGAACCGGCGCAGGTTTCTGCCATGACCACCGTCACCGACCCGGTGAAGTTCAAGGAAGTGGAGGAATCCATCGTCTGGCAGACTCGGTTTCCCAGCGGGATCATCGCGCACTGTGCTGCCACTTATGGCGCCCGGGGCATGGCCGGTTTCGCGGTCCACGCCGAAGGCGGCTGGTTCAAATTGGACCCGGGCTTTTACTATAGCGGCAACAAGGGCATGCGCAGCGACAAACAGGAAATTAACTTCCCGGCCGTTGACCAGTTCGCTGCCGAGATGGACGACTTCGCGCAATGCATTTTGAACCACCGGCCGACGCCGGTGCCGGGGGAGGAAGGTTTGCGCGACGTAAAAATCATGTCGGCCATCTACGAAGCCGCCCGCACCGGCAAAACGGTGAGTCTGGGTCAGTTAAAATCCTGAAACTTCATTGCCGGTTTCGGAAGAACGTTTGCTGCAAGGAGCCAAGTTCCGTGCGAACCAGCATGCCGGTAGTGACATTGTGCCGCTGGAACCAGCCGTCATTGACTTCCAGGACATAGCCAATCCGGGCTGAGGCGGAGGAGATGGTGTTGGTATCATTTTTTTCCAGATGATGAATTTCCTGAATGACACCGTCGGGGCCGATGTAGGCGGCGGAGAGTGAGTGGGGACAATTCTTCATCCAGAAATTGGCCGGTTGTGGATACGGAAAAACAAACAGCATCGCGCTTTCGTCGGTGACATTGGTGCGGAACATCATGCCGGTCATTTCCTCGCGCGCGGTGATGGCCAGTTCGGCATCCAGGGTTTCCGCACCCAGATAAATTTTCAGGGTGGGCAGTTTCGGCTGGGCTTGCGTGGGCAGGTTCGCCGGTGCCGCGGTGGTTTCAGCTTTTTTGCAGCCCGCCGCCAGAACCACAGCCAGGACCAAAACCCAATACAGTGCAAATTTCACACGGGTAAACTGCCGCAGGCCGCAATGGTTTTCAATCGGAAACAGTCAGGCGTTGACTCGTTAAAGTGGTAAAGTGTCGAAGCGCCGGCATCACCGCCGCCTCTTCACGGATTACGCTTCAACGCTTCAACGATTTCACAGTTTGACTATTCCAGATTACTTCACTAATGTCGTAGTTCGGACGACCAACAACGAGACTGCTCCGAATTTATGCCTGCAAAAGCTGCCGATAAACCCGCCACCGAAACCAAAACCTCCGCTTCGCGCTCCCGCGAGCTGGATGCGGCCATCGCCACCATTACCAAAAGCTACGGCGAAGGGAGCATCATGCGACTCGGTGATGCCCGCGCCCAAACCAAAATTGACGTGATTCCGACCGGGTCACTCGCCATGGATCTGGCACTCGGTGTCGGTGGCATTCCGCGCGGACGGGTGGTGGAAATTTTCGGGCCGGAATCGTCCGGCAAAACCACGCTCATGCTCCATGTCATCGCCAACGCGCAAAAAGCCGGCGGGCTGGCGGCCTTCATTGACGCCGAGCATGCCCTGGACCCGGGTTACGCAAAGAAACTGGGCGTGAACCTCGACGACCTGCTCGTATCCCAGCCGGACTCGGGCGAGGAGGCGCTGACGATTTGCGAGACCCTTGCGCGGTCGAACGCCTTGGACGTTATCGTGATTGATTCCGTGGCCGCGCTGGTGCCGAAGGCCGAACTCGAAGGTGAGATGGGCATGGCCACGATGGGTATGCAGGCGCGGCTCATGAGCCAGGCGCTTCGCAAGCTCACCGCGATTCTGGCCAAGTCCAAAACGACGTGCATCTTCACCAACCAATTGCGCGAAAAGGTCGGGGTGATGTTCGGCAATCCCGAAACCACCCCCGGCGGCAAGGCACTGAAATTTTACGCTAGCGTACGCATTGACATCCGCCGCAAGGAAACGCTGAAGGACGCTGCCGGCAATGCCGTTGGCAATCATGTCCGCGTCAAGATTGTCAAAAACAAGGTCGCGCCGCCGTTCGCCGAGGCCGAGTTCGATATCATTTACAACCATGGTATCAACCAGGAAGGCAGCATCCTGGATGTGGGTGTCGAAGCCAGCATCGTCGGCAAAAAGGGTGCGTGGCTGCAATTCGATGGCGAGTTGATTGGCCAGGGCAAGGAAGCCGCGCAGAAGGCGCTGGCGGAAAATCCTGCGCTCGCCCAGAAAATCGTAACCGCCATTCTCGCCCAGCGTGCCGCCGCCTGAGGCATCCAGCCGTTTTCCCATGAGCAGCAATCCTGATCTCGGCCTTGATTTGGAGAATTTGTTCCAGCCCGCCTGGGCGCAGGGCAAAGCCGAGGCCAACCGGTATGACAAATTCACCGGTGCCGAAGGCGCGCAGCCCGAACGCCGTCGCGGTGAACGTCGTGGTCCGCCGCGCGGCGAATCGTTCGGTGAACGACGCGGCCCGCGTCCGCCGCGTTCCGGTCCCCGGTTCGGCGATCGCAAAAAGGGTTTTGACCGCCGCGACGACCGCCGTGAGCGGGAACGTCCGGAGCCACCGGCACCGCTGCCGGAAATCAGCGTCACCTTTCTGCCGGACGAACGGGGCGTCGAATCGCTGGCGCGTCAGATCAAGATGACCGGACGGGCGTATCCGCTTTTCCAGATTGCTCAGCTCGTCCTGCAAAAACCCGAACGTTATGCGGTCCGTCTGGTCGTGAAGAAGAAGATGGACGGCACTGTCGCGCAGTCGCTGTTTGCCTGCGCCCTCGACGACACGCCCTGGTTGAGCGAAGAGGAGGCGATCGCCCACGTTCTAAAAGTTCATTTTGGCACGTTTTACCAGGCCGAACGTACGGCCACCGAGCCGCCCAAGGGCACTTATACTTTTGTTGCGCAGTGCGGCCTGAGCGGCGTCATTCTCGGCCCGCCGAACCATCATGATTACCAGAACCGGCTGCGCAAACTGCATGCCGAGCGGTTCGCCCGGATGCCTTTCGACGTCTTCAAGGCACGCGTGAAAATCGTGAAAGACGAGGCCGTCGTCAAAAAGTGGGTCGAGGAACAGAGTTTCAAGACCGAGTACATCGTCCTGAACGTGCCCGAACCGCTCAAGCTGCCGAACCTGGAGGAAGTCGAGAAGCATTTCCGCGCGACCCACAAGGAAACCATCATCAAGCCGGTGGAAACACAATCGATCGCCGGTGTGCCCAGTCGCAATCTGCGCAGTCGCGAATTGCAGCGGCTCGTGCGCACGGAGTGGGAGCAGCAAAGACATTTTCCGTTGCAACTGGGTACCGAACTCAGCCGGCAATTCGCCACCCATGGCCTCCAGTTCTTCAAGGTCAACAAGACGTACACCCATGTTTCGGTCGCGCGGCCGCTGTTCCTGGACCTTGAGACCACGCCGGTCTCGGAAAACATCAGGCGCATCATCGGCCACATCAATGCGCATCCGAAATGCAGTCGGCGGCAGCTGGTCGAGGCCCTGGCCCCGACGCCGCAGCCGGTGGTGATTGAAATCAAACCCGCGCCGGAAGCCGCCCCGCCGGTGGAAGGCGCAGTACCCCCGGCGCCCGCCGCCGCTCCCGAACCGACGCCGGAACAAAACAGCATTATCGCCGATTTGCACTGGCTGGTGCATCAGGGCCATGTCATTGAATTTGCCGACGGACGGCTGGAAACTGCCAAGAAACCCTTGCCCAGACCGCCCAAGCCGGAGAAAAGACCGGCTGCCGAAAAACCCGTGGCCGACGGCGAAGTCATTTCGGCGATAGAACCTGTATCCCAGACTGAGGCCGTCGCTGCACCGGCGGCGGAGATTCAGGCGCCGGCTGAGACTCCGGTACCTGCTGAATCGCGGTCTTCTGGCCCCGAATCCGTTCCCCCGGAGGAGTCCGCCCCGGCTGAACCGGCGATTACGCCGCCCGATGCAACAACTGAGGAAGCGGTTGAATCGCCGTCGTGACCATTTTATCGGAAGGTCGAGTTATACGAGACCCTGACTTTTCCCATAACCAATGGGAACCCTGTCCCTCGCCCCTCCGGCAAATTCATTGCTTCCATTAATTCGCCGTACTGCTAACCTTTACTTATGCCTTTCAGCAAATTAGGTCTGGCCCCGACAACCCTCGATGGCGTACGCGCCGCGGGGTACACCGAGCCGACCCCCATTCAACTCCGCGCCATCCCGCTCGTGATCGCCGGGCGTGATGTTATTGGCAGCGCCCAGACCGGCACCGGCAAGACGGCTGCGTTCGCCCTGCCCATTCTTACCAAACTCGGCCAGCACAATTCCGCCGGCGCACGTGCACTGGTGTTGGAACCGACGCGTGAACTTGCTGCGCAGGTGGAAACAGCCTTCCGTGATTACGCGCGTTTTACCAATTTGAAAATCACCGTCGTCTTTGGCGGTGTTGGTTACGGTCGCCAAAATGATGCATTGCGGGCGGGCACGGACATCGTTGTTGCCACGCCGGGACGGCTGCTGGACCATCTGGAACAGGGCACCCTGCGCCTCGACAAGGTCCAGTTTCTCGTGCTCGACGAGGCCGACCGGATGCTCGACATGGGGTTCCTGCCCGACGTGCGCCGTATCGTCGAACGTTGCCCACGCCAGCGCCACACGGCGCTGTTCTCCGCCACCATTCCGCCCCAGATCGAAACGCTCATCCAATGGGCGATGCGCAATCCCGAAACGATTGAAATCGGCGCGCGCCGGACGCCGGCCGAAACCGTGAAGCATGTCATTTATCCCGTCGCTGATTCGCAAAAATCCGACCTGTTGTTGGAACTGTTGAAGCGCGTCAATTACAACTCGGTGCTGGTCTTCTGCCGGACGAAGTACGGCGCCGATCGGATTGCGGGATTGCTCAAGCGCAACAATCACGCCGTAGCGGTACTGCACTCCAACCGCACGCAACGCGAACGTGAGCAGGCGCTCAAGGGTTTCCGCGACGGACGGTTTGAGGCGCTCGTGGCCACGGACATCGCTGCGCGCGGACTCGACATCGCGGACGTGAGCCACGTGATCAACTATGACGTGCCACAACATCCGGAAGATTACATCCATCGCATCGGGCGCACGGGCCGTGCCGAGGCGAGCGGTGACGCCTTCACCATCATGACTGCCGAGGATGCCAGCCATGTATTTGCCATCGAACGGTTCATCAGCCAGAAAATCCCGCG
>JBGPDH010000236.1:0-6072 GCA_041482195.1 Verrucomicrobiia bacterium | reverse complement strand
TTCCAGCACAAATCTCGGTTTCCTCTGTTTGCTTGTGTAAAAGTTTCACGTGAAGTCGTTTTACTTCCTCTCCGCCGCTTTGTGGAGGAGAGTTGGTGCCATCAATTCAAATCTGAGGTTCCCCTGATTTAGTTGACAGTCGAGGCGAGGCGGGGTGGTGGTCCGAGCCGGCTCGCTCGCCCCACTGAAATCTGTAAAATATACCGCGACCACAGAACGCATAAGTTAAAGTAAACCGGCGGACGGGACCGGATTTTTATAGGTGTTAATTCGTGACATCCGTGTCTCAACCTCTTGACGTGCCGCCGATGGACCTCAGGTCAGGCCCTGAAACAAAGAGCTGGCACGGAATTTGCCCTTCGTGCGGCATGATTAAAATACGCACCGGCCGGCAGCGACACATTCTGGTTGTGGACGACGAATCGCTCGTCCGCCGGAGCGTCCATATCCTGCTTCAGGGCGAAGGATATCTCGTCCAGGAGGCCAAAAGCGGTGCCGAAGCGCTGGCCGTGTTTGAACCCGACAAGTTCGACATGATTTTCACCGACTACCTGATGCCGGACATGAAAGGCGATCAGTTGGCCGCCGCCATCAAACAGCGCTCACCCAAACAGCCCGTCGTAATGCTGACGGCATTTCCTGAAAAATTTGAATCGGCCGAAAGCACGCCCGGCGGTGTCGATTCCCTCATCTGCAAGCCGTTCGGACTCGATAACCTGCGCGAAGCCATCGCCCGGCACTCACACAGCTGAAACCGCAATACGCGGATTTTACTTGCCACAAAGAGGCACAAAAACCACAAGAGGTTTAACCGCTAATTCACGCTAATCAACGCAGATGAATTTCGCCTGCTGACCTCAGCCGTCTGACTTCCGCCCTCTGTCCTCCGCCTTCCGGCTGTTGCCCTCTCCGTTTTCTCCGTTGCCTCCTGTTTCCGTCGTCTGTTATCCGTCATCCGATTTCCGCCTGCTCACGGCGAAGTGACGCGATAAAACTGCAGAGGGCCACCTGATATTGTTGAATTGGTGAATTGGAACTGACCGGGCGCGACCTCGGTGGCAGCGCCCAGTCGGGTCCAGGTGCTGATCGGCTGTGCCAGATTGGTCGTGCCGTACACCGTAAAACTCATGCCCGGGTTGTTGGTAAAGTTGAACGCAAATGTGCCGTCGCTCAGCAACGTCAGGTTGGTCAACACAATCGGCGCCACCGGCACGGTGAAGGCAAAAACCCGGTTGTCGTTGGCCACATAAATGCGACCGCGCGCCGCGATGGCCGTGTTGAAGCGTCGGGTGCCCGCCATCAGCTCGCTGGTGCCGCCTCCCGCGTAAATAACCGCACCGTTGGTGGCGTTGAACCCCTGCAGCCTCTGGTTACCCTCGGAACCGATGCCCCAGACAATCACGTTGTTCGTGCCATCAGTGGAGGTGACGAACGGCGAGCCGCGGCCGTTCTGGCTTACCGTCCAGGCACTGGTAATCGTCGGCGGGCTGGTGGGATTGATCCGGAAGGCAACGAGGCTGGTGGTATTACCGCAGCAAACCACATAGGTGCTTTGGGCACTCTGATACGTGGCGGCGGCCTGGATGATGGGGCCCGTGGAAATGTGCGCCTGGGCCAATGGCAAACTGATCCCGCCCAGATTGGTCCGGTTCAGCAAATACGCATTGCCATCCTTGCCCAACGCCACCACCAGCGCCGAAGGCGTGGCCCCCGGGACATCCACCAGCAAGGCGCCCGAACCGCCGAGGTCCACGTCGCCGGCATCCAACGCCGGCCAGTTGGTCGGCACCCAGTAATCGTTGGTCAGCGCGCTGAACACCGGGCCGGTCTGGAAGCGGATGATGGCCTCGCCGCCGCTCCAGTTGGTGCCGGCGCCGAACGTATTGCCCGTGGCGATGTACGGACTCGCCCCGTCGCTGGCCGGGCCGCCAACGGCCCACATGCCTCCGGCGGTGTTGGTAACGGCCCACGCCAACACGTTCGTCGGATTGTTCTCCGGCACCCCCACGAGCCAGCCGTGATACGGCCCGCAATCCCCCGCATGCCCGCCATACGGCACGTAAACGATGTTGCTGATAATGGCCAGTGCGCCCCGTTCGTTTTGATACAACGCGGTAAAAATATTGGTTCCTGACGTGATGTTGGAATTTACATTCAACGGCCAACCGGCGTTGGTCGTGCCCGTGTCCACATTCAACGCATAGATGAGATGCTGCTTGGTCGTGCCGCCGTCGGGCGTGGTCATCGCGTCCAGAAACATTGTGCGTGTAGCGAGGTCCACGATGGGTGTGCCGGTGATGCCGAGCGGGTTGATATTGCCGCAGGGCAGGTTGGCCAATGCCACCGGTGCGCCCACGTGATCCTGCCAGATGACCTTGCCGCTGGCGGCGTCCAGCGCATAAACGTTGTTCGATTCAGTCACCGCAATGACCATGGCACGTCCGCCCGGCCCGCCCTCGATGTAAAGCGGCTGGGCATAGACATTGCCGCTGATGGTACCATCGAAGTTCGTGTCGCGTTTGAGTCCGGCAGCGGCGGTGAAGGTGAACGCGGGATCAACATAGAGACCGTCGCGTGAATCGTGGTTGTGATGTTCGGTGACGTCGACGCCGGCCCTGGCCGGGAAAACTATAAGACCGGCGGCCACGACCAGGCACACACGCATCACCCTCCTTGGAACAAATGGGTGTTTCATCCTGCGCTACCCTAGCTCGCTTCAACGATTCTTCAACTGGAACTTATTCACACGGGCGAATCGCTCCCGGCCCGCCAGACCTGAAGTGAACCGCGGATGACACGGTTGAACGCAGATCTTACTTGCCGCAAAGAGGCGCAAAAACCACAAAAGGTTTAACCGCTAATTCACGCTGATCAACGCTGATAAATTCCGCCTTCCGTGTCGCCTCAAATTCCGATTGAGGCGGGCGTCTTCCGGCTTCTGGCCTCCGGCAGCACGGGCATGCTGCGAGCAGTTACATTGGATGTTCGGCGTTCAGTGTTCGATGTTGCATGTTCGATGTTTCCGTCTTGAAATTCCAGTTGCCAGATGCACCATCCCGACATGGCTGGCCGGAAGAAGAATTCAGTCGTTCACCGATGAACTGGTTCAAGTCATTTTGGAAAAAATTGACAGCACCGGTATCGGCCGGACCATGCACCTCGCCTTTTGACGAGGGTTTTAACAATTTTACTCCCCGTGCCCAACAGGTGTTTGCGCTCGCTCAGAAGGAAGCCGACCGTCTGAACCACAATTTCGTTGGCACCGAACACGTGCTTCTTGGATTGGTCAAACTTGGACAAGGTGTGGCCGTGAACGTCCTCTTAAATATTGGAATTGACCTCGAAGCGATCCGTGCCGAAGTCGAAAAACTGGTGGATACCGGTCCGGGCCACAAAATGATTGGAAAGATTCCCTACACGCCAACGGTGAAGCAGGTGCTAGATCTGGCCAGCCGGGAAGCCAAGGCCCTGAACCACGCTTATGTCGGAACCGAACACATTCTCCTGGGCCTGCTCCGGGAGGGCGAAGGAGTAGCTGCTCGCATTCTCAGACAACTGCACGTGGACATCGATAAAACGCGGCTGGAAATTCTGAAGGAACTCAATCCCTGATTCGTTCTCACTGCGAATGCGCCCTGCGGTTCACCATCAACGAAAGTTCCCGGACAACCGAAATCCGCATCCCGGTTCCGCGTGGCCTCCCTTCAAACTCCGATAGTCAATGCTTTTGAATCAAAGCGGCGGCCTGGAGCTTTCGGGCGTCAACGGCTTTGGTCAGGATGCTGTTGAGCACGGCCAACTGGTCGGGCGTGAGAAAACTGCCGGCCTGCTGCAGAATGCGCTGGTTGCTCTCGGTCACCTGTTGCAGGAAAGCATCAATGTCCGCCTGGGATCCCAGAAAAGCCTGGTCGGGGGCGCCCGTGATGCCTTGCGTCAGATTGTTCGGTTCGGCCTTTATCACCTGCAGCAGGCGCGTGTTTTGCTCCGCGCTGAGCGGGGCATCGCCCAGTTGGGCATCCAGCAGGGAAACCGTGGTCCGCGCTGGTATTTCAGTGCCGTATTCCTGGAATCGGGCAAAGCCCGCATCCCCCAGCAACGCTTTCAACTGGTTGCCCAATTCCTGATCCGCGGTGTCCGGCTCCGAACTCGGCTGTCCTGCCGTCGTGAGCCGGTCCAGGTGTTTTGAAGCATTGTCGTTAATCAACTGGTAAAATTGATCCGCTTGTTCCGGCGTCAGTTTCAATTCCTTGGCCAGGTCGGCGAACATGGATTTGATTTTGTCCAATTGCGCCTGGCGCACGAACTCCTTCATGGCCGGATCGCCCATCATTTTGGCCAGGCCGCTGCGGGAGGCATCCGCCTGATCCGCCGCCGTCTGCTGCCGGAGCGTCCCCACTTCACCGCGCAACTTCAGCAGTTCGGTCGCGTTCGGATTGGATTTCAACCGCGCATTTTCGTCCAGCACCGCGGCCAGTTGACTGGTCGCCTGGTCCCGTTCCCGTTGCAATTGCTGGATTCGCTCGTCCATGGGTGCTTGTTCCTTCTGGAGCGACTGGATCTGGCTGTGCAGCTGTGCGCTCTGGTGGACGGCGTAAATTCCGGTTCCAACCGCGGCGGCGAGGGCCGCGGTCACGATGGTTTTTTGGAGGGTAGTCATAGCGATGGTTTTGGTGGCGGCAATCAGGGTGGAAACCTGGACGGCGCCGCCGGCGACGGCAGCGGTGGAAATCGTGGCGGCAAAACCGGCGGGTGCAGCCTGGACCGCATTGGCGACAACGGCGGCGGCCAGCGCCGCTGCAGTGGTGGTGACACCGCGCCGGGCCAGTTTCCCGCGCAACTTGTCCAGGGCCCGCTCCACGCGCATGCGCGCGGCGTTCTCGGTCAGATTCAATGCTGCACCCACTTCGTTGAGGGTTTTATTCTGGAAAAAGCGCAGCAGGACGGCATGACGGTCCTTGTCGTCCAATTCGTGCATCGCGTCTTCGATCACCGGCCGGAGCTGGTTCCAATCCGCTGACGGTTCGTCGTGGTGGAGGAGTTCATTCATGGTATTGGCCTCCTCTTCGCGGGCTTTGCGTCGTTGTTCCGTTCGATTGACCCGCAGCGCCATCAGCCGGGTGGTGGTGTAAAGCCAGCCTACCAGCGCGGGATGCCGGGTCAGCCGTTTTGCCTGACGGGCGACTTCCGTAAAAACCTGTTGGGTGACATCCTGGGCGGAGTGAACATCGCCGTTTACCAGCCGCAGGGCGGCGGAATAGACCAGGTCCACATACCGCCGGGTGAATTCAGCGAAATCCGCCTCCGACTGGTCGGTGGCGTAGTGGCTTATGAGTTGGGCATCTTCAATCATGCTGTTCCATAAAGGTAATGCCCGCTGCCGGAAAAATCGCACAAGAAAAAACGCAAATGAACGCAAAAGGCTGCAAGCATTTAACCGGAGAGAACGCAAAGATTTTTCTTGTCGCGTCGACTTGCTGCGCCGAAACGGCGTGAAGGCGGGAGCTGTGCGAAGACGGAAACCGCTAATTCACGCTAATCCACGCTGATAAATTCCGCCTTACGGCTGTTGCCCTCTCCGTTTTCTCCGTTGCCTCCTGTTTCCGTCGTCTGTTATCCGTCATCTGACATCCGGCCTCTGGCCTTCAGTCTTCCTTGTCGCGCCGGGAATCCGATGGAGGCGGGTGTCCCTCGATTTATTTTTCACAATCTTTCTCGCTATTCAGGCCGGTTTTGAGCAATCTGTCACATGGCTGCTCCCAAAAAACTGACCCGCGCCGACGTTTACAAACAGATTGATGCCTTCCGTGGCGTTCCCCAAACCAACGCCAACGGCAAACCATCGGCCGAACAGTGGGCGGCCAACCGGCGCACGGAGCCCTCAGCACCCTCAGCGCCAGCTCGACGAACCAGGCGTAAAAAACCGTAACCGGTCTTCCGGGCACATCCGCAGATTTCGCGGATAAACGCAGAAATTTAACCGCCAGGTCGCAGAGGACGCAAAGATTTTTCTTGCCGCGTCGACTTGCCGCGCCGAAACGGCGTGAAGGCGGGAGCTGTGCGACGACGGAAACC
>JBGPDH010000235.1:0-6089 GCA_041482195.1 Verrucomicrobiia bacterium | reverse complement strand
GCCCGGCCCCCATCACCGTTGGCGGAAGGGCTTTTTGATTATCGCAATTATCTCGAAACCCGCGGCATTTATTATCAGCTCAAGACCGGTTCCACCAACGACTGGCAGTTGCTGCCGCCGTCGATCGCGAATCCGCCGTTGACGGACCGGTTTTTGAACTGGTCAAAGAAGACCCTTGCGCTGGGATTGCCGGGGGAGGATGAGCCGCTGCGGTTGCTTTGGGCCATGACCCTCGGCTGGCGGACCGCATTCACGGGTGACATCAGCGAACCGTTCTTGCGCGCCGGCACCATGCACCTGTTTGCCATCGATGGCCTGCGGATCGCGCTGATCTCCGGAATGCTGGTGGCCTTGCTGCGGGTCCTGCAGGTGTCGCGCGGCTGGTGCGGTCTGGTCGCCATCCCCCTCATCTGGTTTTACACGGCCGCGACCGGCTGGGAATCGTCCGCCATCCGCGCGTCGGTCATGATGACCATTGTGCTGGGTGGCTGGGCATTGAAACGGCCGGGCGACACGATTAATTCGCTGGCCGCCGCGGCATTGATCATTCTTTTGTGGGAGCCACGGCAATTATTTGAGGCCAGCTTCCAACTTTCGTTTTTTGTCGTGCTCATCATCGCGTTGATGCTGCCGCCTTTGAACCAGCTCGTTGACCGGCTGTTGCGGCACGATCCGCTCCTGCCGGACGAATTGCTGCCGCGCTGGCGGCGCTCGCTCACCGCCATCCTGCGGATGCTGGGACGGTATTGCGCGCTGTCCCTGGCGGCCTGGGTCGGATCCATCCCGCTCTCGGCCAAATATTTTCACTTGTTCAGCCCGGTTTCCACGCCGGCCAACATCATTGCCGTACCCCTGGGCACGCTGGCCCTGATGAGCAACCTCGGCGCGCTCCTCTGCGGCACCTGGTTGCCATGGCTGACCGCTTTATTCAACCACAGCGCGTGGTTTTTTATGGCGGCGATGACCTGGGTTAGTGATGTTTCCACGAAAATCCCCGGAGCGTTTTTCTATGTGCCCGAACCGTCCTGGCTGGATATCGGAATCTATTATGCCGTCCTGGTCGGCGTTTTGAGCGGCTGGCTGTTAATGCCCAAACGCAGGATCTGGAGTGCAGCGGCATTGATTCTCCTGGTCACGGGTTATTTCTGGCATTGGCAGACGACACGCGACGAAATCAAACTGACGGTGCTGCCGCTCAACGGCGGTCATTCGGTGTGGGTGGACGCGCCGGGCCGGGGGAATGATTGGGTGGTCGATTGCGGCAATGACAATGCCGTCGGGTTCACGCTCAAACCTTTTCTTCGGGCACAGGGCGTAAACCGTCTCCCACGTCTGGTCCTGACGCATGGTGATTTAAAAAACGTCGGCGGCGCGGAACAACTCGACCGGCTTTTCGATGTCGGCGAACTTTGGACCAGTGCTGCAATATTCCGCTCGGCAACTTATCGCGATGCGGTTTCTGAATTTGAAAAGCCACCAGCCCGGCACAGGATTTTTGCCGACGGTGGTCCGACCGGCTGCTGGCGAATGTTGCATCCGGCTCCCGGAGACAATTTTGCACGGGCAGATGACAACACCCTGGCATTATCCGGAGATTTTCCCGGCCTGAAGATTTTGCTGCTGTCCGATCTCGGGCAGCATGGCCAGGGTGCATTGCTGGCGCGCAGAAATGATCTACGGGCGGACATCATCATCGCCGGGTTGCCGGACCGGGGTGAACCCCTGCGTGACGCACTGCTGGCCGCCATTCAACCGAAGGTGATTGTAGTGGCAGATTCGGAATTTCCCGCGCCCCGGCGCGCCAGTCGGGAATTAAGGGAACGCCTGGCCGCGCGCAGTACGCCGGTGATTTACACCCGGACTGCCGGCGCGGTGACCATTCTTGCCCGCCCGAACGGTTGGGAATTGTGGACGATGGATGGACAAAGATTTGCGTCCGCCAAACCGTAGGAGCCGACGTTAGGAGGCTCACAATGTTCGATTTACGATATACGATTTACGCAGCAGGCGGGCTTCGCGGAACGGCACGCAAATCATAAATCCAGTATCGCAAATTAAGTCAGAGCCGACTCATGTCGGCGGTTACAATTTTCTAGTGAGCTTGACCGAAACTTGCCGCGCCTGGGGAATGGGAAATTTTTTCACTTCCACGGTGACACTTTGCGGTTTGAACCCGGACAAAACCGCATCGGCCAGGTCAGCCGCGAGTTTCTCAACGAGTTTCCATTCACGTCCTTCGCCAAATTTCAGCAACCGTTGCGAGACGGCGAAATAGTCAATCGTGTCGGCGATGGCATCGGTTTTGGCTGCGGTAGAAAAATCAAAATCCATGTCCACACTCAGCCACAAACGTTGCGGTTTCGCGCGTTCCTCGTCCGGCACGCCCACGCGATAAAACACTTCCAGGTCAACAATGGAAATCTTGGACATGCTTTAATTAACTCATTCCCAATCTATTAGATCGGGCTTGCCAAAGACAGCTTCGAATTGTTTCAACGTGCACGGTAAAGTCAGTGTTTGGTTCGATGAAAATGACCCGACCCTGGAAAATACGTTAGTGCCTCGATCTGGCCAACCGTGTTGCAGGATCATCAACTGAATGGGTGTGGAGCCATCAAAAATAAACTTATAACCATCCCTGGAGTAAGTTGTTTGTGTGCTGGATGAATTGGTGGATGCCGACGCTCCATGTTGCTTTATTTGCAGTAAGTTAATTGCGTCAAATGTCATTTTTTCTCCATCGGCGAACTCCAGCCATAAATTGGTTCTGTCTTCGCTGGCCAGGTTTCGCAAACTTACGTCCAATTCACCGATCAGCTCCTGAGTGCGAAGTGGGGGGCGCTGAGTTCCTCGATAACCAACAATGTCACCTTTGTGTACTTCAACGAGATTAGGCGCACAACTCGTCACGATCAACGTCATGGCAGCAATCCCCATTATCCTGAAAGCAATACGCTTCATTTTTTGGTTTTGCAGGCCGCTTCCAGCAGGATGCGCGTCGGCGTGTTCAACGGCATTTTCAGGGCCGCCGCCGTGGTGACCCAGCGGAATTCACGCGCCTCGTCGTTGAGTTTTACCGCGGGCTGACCGACGCACCGGCAGGTGTAATTCAACAGCACAAAATGTGCGTCCCGGTAAAATTCCTGCGAATGGATGCAATCCTGCACGAGCACGAACTCGATGTCGTTCACTTCCAATCCCGTTTCCTCTTTGATTTCGCGGCGCAGCGCGTCCACGGAGGGTTCGCCCCATTTGATTTTGCCACCGGGGATCCCCCAGAGATTCGACCATTTGTGGGTGCGAATCATCAACACCTCGCCCGCGTCATTGGAGATCAGCGCGCCGACCGTGGCCAGCGGCGGATGGATTTCTTCAAACCGTTCCGTTTCCGGTTTCAGGCGCAAATTGTCCTGTTCCAGGATATGGCGCAATTCGCCCAGGTGTTCCACAATCAAGTCCGGTTTGGCTTCACGCAATTGTTCCAGCGTATTGTAGCCGGTCAGGACGGCACAGGAGTGAATGCCACCGTGTCGGGCGGTCTCAATGTCATGTTGCATGTCACCGATGAAAAGTGTTTCCTCCGGCACGAGCTGGTTTTCAGCAAGGATGTCGTGAATTTTTCTGCGTTTGTCCAGAACATCGGTATAAGGCCGGTCGAGGAAGGTGTCGAAGCCCGTCACGCGACTCTGAATCAGGAAATGGTCGTGATGAATCGTGCTCAGTACAAAGGTGTGCAACCGGCGGTCACGGCAAAATTGAAGGAAATCGCGCGCGTAGGGCAGTTCCGCCACCGAATCCTGGATCTCGCGATAATGGCTGTGAAACCAGTCTTCCAGTTGCGGCAGCGGCACATGCGGTGTGTGGCGGTGATAAAAATTTGTGAACGGCAGGGAAAATTCCGCCCGAAACTCCTCCAGGGACATTTCCGGGCGGTCGGCCCGGGCGAGCACAAAATTGGTGGCCTTCCAGACGGCGGGCAAATCGTCCACGAGCGTACCCGACCAGTCGAAGATGATATTGCGAATCACCAGGACAGTTTACCGCAGACCCGCCTGGAGGCAACAGAATCGGAGTTCCTTGTTTTTGCGAACAAAGGGCAATTGCACAACTCCATTATCCGGTTATAATACTAATGAAGCATGTGCCGAACGATGTCAGGTTACCGGCTTGCATTAACCCGAGCGCCGTCCGGGGTCGGGTTCACGTTGATCGAGCTTCTGGTGGTGATTGCCATCATGGCAATCCTGGCCGCCCTGTTGTTGCCGGCCTTGAGCCAGGCCAAACTCAAGGCGCGGGGCGTACAGTGCATGGACAACCACCGCCAGTTATGCCTGGCTTGGAGGATGTATTCGGATGACAACCAGGACCGGTTGTTGTATGCCAGCGAAGATCCAACGAATGCGGCCAGCTTCAGTCGCGCCTGGATCACCGGCACGCTCGATTTTAATCCAGCCAAACCAGAGAATTGGGACCCCTCCTTGACCATCAAACGCAGTCCCATGTGGATTTACTGCGGCAACAGCCTCGGAATCTGGAAGTGTCCGGGGGACACCTCGTTTGTCCAGGTCTACGGCCAGCAAAAACCGCGCGTTCGCAGCATGTCCATGAACCTTTATCTCGGCGGCTGGGGCGGTAACCCGTACTATACGATTGGCTCCATGTGGCATGATTATAAAATGTACTTGAAGCAGACCGAATTGGCGGTTCCGGGTCCTTCGCACATTTTTGTATTTCTGGATATGCGCCAGGACAGCATTGATATGGGAAATTTCGCCGTCGATATGGTGGGCTGGCCCGACCGGCCGGCCGGTTACGGGTTCTACGATTTGCCTGGTTCCTACCATGGTCGTGCGGGCGGGTTTTCCTTTGCCGACGGTCACGCCGAAATCCATCCCTGGCGTGATGATCGCACCATGCCGCAGCTCATCCCCGAAGGCTTCGTCAGCGATTGGCTGGCCTCGCCCAATAATCCGGACGTGGCCTGGTTGCAGGAACACGCCACCCGGCCCCGGCAGTAAGCCAGTGCTTGTAACCGTGCTTCCATTCCACCAGCTTCAGCACGGCATTTGGCTCCATGCTCATCGCGTTTAATAAACCCTTCGGTGTCCTTTCGCAGTTTACGAGCGACGGTTCGGCGAACCGCACGTTGTCGGCATTCGATTTTCCAAAAAACGTTTATCCGATCGGCCGGCTCGACGCGGATTCCGAAGGATTGCTGATCCTGAGTGACGAGCCGGAATGGAACGAACGGTTGCTGCATCCGCGTCACGCGCATGAGCGCGAGTATTGGGCGCAGGTCGAACGCTGCCCGACAACGGAAACGTTGAAAAAACTGGCGCACGGCGTTTCCGTGCAAGGCCGGAAAACCCTGCCGTGCCGCGCGTGGATTCTCGAACCGCAGCCGGCGGTAATCTCTGGTCCTGTAGCGGCGTCTCGGCAGAGCGCCGCCATTCCTGTGAAAGGACAGCCAGCGGCGCTCTGCCGAGACACCGCTACGCCACAAATTCCCCCGCGCGATCCGCCGATTCGTTTTCGGAGATCGGTGCCGACCTGCTGGATTGGCCTCGAGTTGGTTGAAGGCAGGAACCGGCAGGTGCGCCGGATGACCGCCGCCATCGGTCACCCGACCTTGCGATTGATTCGCGTGCGCATCGGCGGATTGGAGATTGGCACGCTGACTGCAGGCGAATGGAGGGTTCTCTCAATTGAAGAACGCCGGCTTTTAGCCGGCTCAGGTAATCAATTAAACAACCTGTTTTCGAAGAAGCGGCTTGGGCGCGCGAATTTTCAGCGGGGAAAGCCCGTTAGGGGTGGCATATTTGTAGAGATCAGAACAAAAAAAGTCCAAAGCTCCGTTCAGGAGCGACATCTTCCGAATATTCCGCCCCGACCGGGCTGAAATTTTGTTTGGGTGATGGGACAACACCAATGCGGAGCCTATGACGCTTGGGAATGCGGCGACATGTCGCCGCTTTAAGAGCGTGGACGTGTCCGCGCAATCCACAATCTGCGTCTATCTGTGGCTTATACTGCTCGCCTTCATTGACGCCGCCAGAGCACAGCGGTAGATTTCCACGATGCTAGACGTT
>JBGPDH010000234.1:0-6210 GCA_041482195.1 Verrucomicrobiia bacterium | reverse complement strand
CTTTTTCCAAATGCGTCAACGGGATGGTTCCTGGGCGCCCGGTTTTATGAATGACGTTGAAGGTTATAACGGCAATCAGGCTTACGTGGAAGGGACTGCCGGGCAATATGTCTGGATGGTGCCGTTCAACCTGGAGAAGCTTTTTTCCCTGATGGGCGGCCCGCAAATCGCCGGCAAGCGCCTGGATCAATTCTTCACCGAATTGAATGCCGGCGTCAATACCGCCTACGCATATTTAGGCAACGAACCTTGTCTCGAAACTCCCTGGGAATATTGTTTCCTGGGTCAGCCTTATAAAACCCAAAACGTCGTGCGCCAGGCGATGATGCAACTTTTTTCCGCCGCCCCGCACGGCTATCCCGGCAACGATGACCTCGGCCAAATGTCGTCCTGGTATGTCTTCGCCGCCCTCGGCATGTATCCCGAACTGCCCGGTTCGGATATCCTCGTTTTAGACAGCCCGTTATTTCCCAGGGCCGTGCTGCACCTGCCGGCAGGCGACGTTACCATCCTTGGTCAGGGCGCCGCCGCCAACGCGCCTTACGTTCAAAGCCTGACGGTGAACGGTCAGACCTGGACCAAGCCGTGGCTGCTTTTCCCCGATATTGCGCACGGTGGTACCCTTGCCTACACGCTGGCCGCCACGCCGAACACCAACTGGGGCAGTGACCCTGCCAGCGCGCCTCCATCGTTCGCCGGCGAATCCGACCAGTAGTGCATTTCTATCGAATTGCAGCCGCCGACGTCAGCAGGCGGACCGGATGTATCGGCCAAATTATGAATCCGCCTCGTCACCTCGGCGGCTACGACATTACTTGAACCGCTTTAATCACCGATAACGACGGAGCATTTCAGGGATTGGGCTGACGGTTAATCAGGGAGAACCCGGGGTGAAAGCGGTGGATTTCATGCGTTGCAGCAAGACATCACCAGCGTTAAGGCAAGGTACGTCTCCGGAATTGGAGGATACCAGGGAGCTTGTAAGATTGGTCGTAAGGGCAAGATAACCCGCGTGACGAAACTGCACATTCACGGAACTCCAACTCAGAACCTGAAAGGCGGCGACACTGTAGACGGCGTCCAGCGTAAATGAGCCATCCGCGCTCGTGAGTACAATACGCGGAGCCCTTTGCATCAACGTGCCGCCTTTGACAGGCTCATCGTTGGGACGATGCGGTCGGGCCCCAGCCCGCTGGACCTCGACGCGTTCCAGAGGCTGGCGGGTTTCGCCGTCGAGCACGCGCCCCGTGACCCGGGGGGAGACGCATTGGGAAACCGACCAGCCCTTGCAACCGGTCAAAAGCAGCGCGAGTGCGAGGGGTCCAACTAAGAGAAGGTGCGATGAGGAGAACATTCTCATAAGTACGTCATTGGTTTTGAGAATCACGGACAACCATGACAGGGATGAGGGAAGCGTCCGACATGACAGGTTTTTTCGTACTCATCGTGACTGTGCAAAAAGCATCTACTCGAAGTGATGGCTGTCAATCTGGAAATCGATCGTCAGGGTAGCTCTTGCCTCTCCCGTTCGTGTCGTTCCTCCCGGCCCATTCGCAATGTGGCAAGCTTGGTGCGGTTTTCGAAAGCGATCTCCATTTTCCCCTGTTTTTATGCGGGTTCCTTTGCACTTGACGGTTTCTGGAAAAAAAACTAAGCTTATAGTTCAAGAGCGGTAAAGTTTGCTGGTTCGACCAGCGTGCGAAAGTCGGAAGATACATATCTCCGACTTTTTTGTTCCCTGTATGGGAATGCCGCGTCGAGTGTATGAACGCTGATTTTCTGGCCGTTTTGGAGTTCTGGGAGCGCGAAAAGGGCATCAACCGCGATGTCCTGGTCGGTGCTGTCCAGGATGCCTTGCTGTCCGCCGCCAAAAAGGCGGTCGGCCCGGCCCGCGAGTTGCGCGTCGAGATTGACCAGAAAAACGGCGATATCAAGGCCTTCGCCAAACTCATCGTTTCCGACCGCGTCATCTCCGTGCACGACCAGATTTCCGTTTTCGACGCCCGGCGCATCAAACCCGACGCGCAAATCGGCGATGAGGTTGAAAAGGAAGTGACCCCGACCGGGTTCGGCCGCATCGCCTCGCAGTACGCCAAACAGGCGCTCATGCAGAAAATCCGCCAGGCCGAGAAAGCGCTGATTTTCACCGAATTCAAAGACCGCGTCGGCGACATTATCAGCGGCACGGTGCGGCGATTTGAACGTTCGGACGTCATTCTGGATCTCGGCAAATACGAAGCGTTGCTGCCCAACCGCGAGCGGGTGCCCACCGAGGAATATCAGGTCGGAGAACGCATCCGCTGCTACGTCAAAGCCGTCGAGCAGGGCCCGCATGGGCCGGAAATCATTTTGTCCCGCGCCGACCCGCGGTTCGTCATCAAGTTGTTCCAGCTCGAAGTATCCGAAATCAACGACGGCACGATTGAAATCAAGGGTATCGCGCGTGAACCGGGTTTCCGCACCAAGATGGCCGTTTATTCGCGCGACAGCAAAGTGGACCCCGTGGGCGCCTGCGTCGGCATGCGCGGCCAGCGCGTCAAGAACATCGTCCGCGAACTCAACAACGAGAAAGTAGACGTCATCCCGTGGTCGCCGGACGTCCGCACCTTCATTACCAACGCACTCGCGCCCGCCAAACTGAAGAATTTTGAAATTGATGAGACCAACAAGCGCGTGAAGATCCTGGTCAGTGAAGATCAGCTTTCGCTCGCCATCGGCAAACGCGGACAGAATGCGCGTTTGACTGCCAAGCTTACCGGCTGGGAGGTGGATATCGATGCAGAAGTCGTTGTCACCAAAGGATTTGAGGAAAAGGTTGCCGAGGCCGTTGAATCACTGGCGGCCATCCCGGGCATCTCGCGCGAACAGGCGGACGCGCTGGTGCATGCCGGTCTGACCCGGCTCGAAGATTTGTTGCAGGCGGATGAAGCCGATTTAAGCAGCGTGCCCCAGGTGGGCGAGCACGCGGCGGAAATTTTGAAGGCGGCGCGCGCAGAGGCGGAACGCCGCACTTTGAAAGTGGGTGAAGCGCCCGTGAATCCCGACGCCGGCGTCGGGGTCAACAGTTGAGATTTATGACGCGGACCGAAACCACGTTTGTTTCTGTGCTTTAAGCCATGAAGGCGATTCGCACATTTCGGTCAGTAAAAGTGAAAAATTATGCCCGTTCGGATTTACGACATCTCGAAAAAGCTCGGCCTGGAGAACAAGGTGATTCTCGCCAAGGCCAAAGCGCTGGGCATTGCCGCCGCGAAGGTCCCGTCCAGCTCGCTTGACAAGATCAGTGCCGAGTTCCTGGAAGAGGAACTGTTCAAGGAACATCCTGAAGTTGCCGCCAAATTTGCGCCGGCACCCGTCGTCGAAAAACCCAAACCCCCGCCGATCGAGGAAAAGATCGTCCTCATCACCGCGCCACCCCCGGAGCCCAAACCGGAAATCAAAGTCGAACCGGTCAACGCCGCGGTGGCGCCGCCACCGGTAATTGAAACCCCGCCGCCACCCCCGCCGCCCAAACCGGCAGGACCGAAACTTGGTGAAAAGGTCGGATTTATTCAATTGCCTCAAAGGCCCGCGCCCAGGATGCCAGGTCACACCCGGCCCGCGCCTAAACCGGGCAGTCCGGGTACAACGCATTTCACCAGACACGGCAGACCGGGTGCGGCTCCTGCCGCCGCGCCGAAGCCTGCCCCAAAACCCGCCGGGCCAACGGCCGCGCCCAAATTTGTCGCGCCGGAAACCGGCGAAGTCATCATCATCAAACCGCCGATTGTCGTGCGCGAACTGGCCGTTCAGCTCAAGCAGAAGCCGTTCAAAATCATCGCCGATTTGATGGAGCTGGGCGTTTTTGCCAATGTCAACCAGGCGATTGATGAAAAAATTGCGCAGCAACTTTGCGCCAAATACGGTTTCCGGTTCGAGGTGGAAAAACGTGAACGCGGTGGTGGTGCGGTCCATGCCCCCATCAAGAAGGTTGAACTCGACGTGGAAGACAAGCCGGAAGACCTCAAGCCGCGCGCCCCGGTCGTGACCATTATGGGACACGTTGACCACGGCAAAACCACGTTGTTGGACGTTATCCGCAAAGCCAACGTCGCGGCGGGCGAGGCGGGGGGGATTACCCAGCACATCGGCGCGTACACGATTGCCGTGCCGCATCCGGAACGTAAAAATGAACTGGCCCAGATTACGTTCCTGGACACACCCGGGCACGCGGCGTTCAGTTCCATGCGCGCACGTGGCGCCAACGTGACGGACCTCGTCGTGCTCGTCGTCGCCGCCAACGACGGCGTGATGCCGCAAACCCTCGAGGCCCTGAATCATGCAAAAGCGGCCAAGGTTCCGATTCTGGTCGCCGTCAATAAAATCGATCATCCGAACGCAAATCCCCTTAAAGTCCGTCAGCAATTGCAGGATAAAGGGCTGGTACCGGACGACTGGGGCGGCGACACCATTTTTGTGGATGTTTCGGGCCTGACCAAGCAGGGCATCGACAAGTTGCTGGAAATGATTTTGCTCCAGTCGGAATTGCTGGAGTTGAAGGCCAACCCCAACCGCCGTGCCAAAGGCAATGTGATTGAATCCGGGGTCGAGCCGGGTGGCCCGACGGCGACGGTCCTGGTACGCAAGGGCACGTTACGCGTTGGCGATATCATCCTGTGCGGCGAGTTTTACGGCCGGGTACGCGCACTGATCAGCGAGGAAGGCAGTCGGCTCAAGGAAGCCGGCCCGTCGGTCGCGGTAAGAGTTCTCGGTTTGAACGGCGTGCCGGACGCCGGTCTGGAGTTCAGCGTGGTCGAGGATGAAAAGGCCGCTCGCGAACTGGCGGAGCAACGTTTTCTGATAGCGAAGGCCGCCGGCCAGGAGGACAAAAAGGTCACGTTGGAAAATCTTTTCGCCACGCTCGCCGCCGAACAAAGCAAGGTCCTCAAAGTGGTGGTCAAGGCCGACGCGCAAGGATCGGTCGAGGCGATTGTGGACGCCCTCAAAAAAATCGAGGCGGAAAAGGTCTCGCTTGAAATCATCCACAGCGACGTGGGCACTGTCACCGAAAACGATGTGGCCCTGGCTTCTGCCTCCAACGCCGTGATCCTGGGGTTTCACACGCGCGTGGACAGTACCGCCGCGGAAAAAGCCAAGCACGAAAGCGTCCAGATCAAACTGTACGCGATCATTTACGAATTGATCGATCAGGTAAAGGAGGCGATGGCCGGCTTGCTCGAACCGGTCGTCAAGGAAAGTGTGGTCGGCTCGGCTGAAGTGCGGCAGATTTTCGAATTATCCAAGGGCGCTCCGGTCGCCGGTTGCATGGTGTCTACGGGTCGTATCGTCAAAGGCAAGGTTCGAGTACGGCGACGCAAGGACGTCGTATTCGAAGGCATCGCTCAATCACTGCGCCGGTTCCAGGATGAGGTGAACGAGGTTCGGGCAGGCATGGAATGCGGCATCCGCATTGAAGGCTACAGCGATTTTCAGGTCGGCGACGTGATTGAAAGTTATTCCATTGAGAAAACAGCGGCCAAGCTATGAATGACGGGGTAATGGATAATTGGATTACGGGATGGTTGGGCAGCGAAGATTGTGGTTGGCCTTATGCCTCGACCACATCAATCCATCGATCCATCAATCCACCAATCCATTTCTGATCCATGCCTTCTCTCCGACTCCAGCGTGTGCGCGAGCTGTTGAAGCGCGAAATTGGCGAAGCGATCCGCCGCGAATTTCACGTGCGCGAATGCGGGTTGATCTCGGTGAACGACGTGGACGTGGCCGGCGATCTCAAATCGGCCACGGTGTTCATCAGCATCCTGGGCAATCCCGATCAACAGAAGCGCGGCTTCCAGATGCTCAATGAGCATCGTGTCCGTATCCAGGGATTGGTCGCTCGCGCCATTGTCCTGAAGTTTACGCCGAAACTGAAATTTGCCTTTGACGATTCCATCGTGCGCGGCAATCGCGTCCTGCAAATCATTGAGGAATTGGAGAAAAACACCGCGGGTGACGACAACGATCTAACGTGAAAAGTTATCCCCGAATTATTGACCGCATCCTGGATGCAGTCCGCCAAAACAGGACGTTCTGCATCGTCGGACATATCCGGCCCGACGGCGATTGTGTTGGTTCCCAGCTTGGCCTGGCCCTGGCCCTGCAAAGTGAAGGCAAACGGGTGGTTTGCTGGAACGAGGATGTGGTTCCCGATAAATACCGCTTTCT
>JBGPDH010000233.1:0-6212 GCA_041482195.1 Verrucomicrobiia bacterium | reverse complement strand
CGACCATCACTTTTCTATAATCCAGGTATGAAACTATGAGGTACCTTTACCGTGACCGTCTGCGGGGCGGACATATTGCCGGACGCATCGTTCGCCTGAACGGTAACGGTGTAAATCCGGCCCGAACCCTTACCCGACCGTTCGGCGCGCAGTAACACAGTGTGGTCTCCGGTAATCTGCCAGTCTGGCGCGGTATCACCGTCGCCCAGACCGTTGACCGGCTCATTACTTCGGACACTGGTAATCTTCCAGGTTGCCGAACCGCAATTGTCGGTCGTCACGGCCCTGACCGACACCATCACCATTTTGTGATTCGGTGGCCAGAGTGACCTGGGCGAAGCCGACACCATGGTTATCACCGGCGGGATGGTATCAATGACTGTAACGGTAGTCCCGCAGGAAGCGGAAAGACCCGAGGAATCGGTGACGGTGATCTCAATTGTGTTTGTTCCCAAAGGCAATTGGCCGGAGAACGAGACCTCATTGGTCGTTGGCGGGGTGCCGGCGGGAACCTGGTTGGTTTGCACCGTGGTTCCGTTTAAAGACCAGGCTACCGTCAAAGCGCTGCCGGTCGGGCTGCCCACCTCCACCTGCACCACCGTGTTTGAACCACACTCAGCCGTTATGGGTTCCGGGCAAGTGATAACAGGCGGCATGTTCGTAGGCGGCTCATTGGTCGTCGTCGTCGTCAACAGAATCAGTTGTCCCCGAAGTTCGCCGTTGGAATTGACGGCCGTGGTGATGTTGATGTAGTCCAGACCCGCCAGGAGGTCGGTTACGGCATTGGCGGGAACAATCACGCTGCCGAAGATGATGCCCCCCGTAGCCGGATTGGCTGCTGGAAAACTCAACGGGCTCAAATCATCGATAACGACGGCGACTTCATTTGTTTGGGCCGGGCCATTAAGAGTCATGCCGGTGGCCGGACCGGTTAAATCCGTAAAACCGGCCTCTAAACCGTAGCCGATGGTCAGCATCAGTGTTGAGGTGTTGGTGTCGAACAGGATACCGCCTGAAATGGGGCCACCCGAACCGGTGCTGTTCAGTACCGGTGGAACCTCATTGCTCGGACTAAGGCCGACAGCTGCATCCGTGCCGGCTGGAGAAATGTCCATGGGAAGTAAGGTTGCCTGACAGATCACGCCAGACACCAGGAGAACGGGGATTATCGCTTTCATTGTTAACCTTTTTGTTGGAACGACGCTTAACCATTAATTCAGAGCATCCTAAAAAGTCAAGCCCTAATTTAAGAAGAAATGTCACGGGCCGGCCTCCCTGAGCCTCCAAATCCACCGCAATCTTCGCTTTTGTCTGGCGCCACGCGTTGCGGCCGCAGGCATCGCGGCTAACGGGTGACTCCCTGGAGTGATGACTGAGACGCCGGGGGAATTTACTTCGCAATTGCGCAGCGCGGGTTTTTGTGTTTAAGGTATGAAAGTCCGGGCGGCAAGGCTGGGGTCGTAGCTCAGTTGGTAGAGCGTCTCGTTCGCAAAAAGATCAAGGCCCTTTCCCTCACGTTCCCTCAAGTGAACCGATAGGGACAAAATCCGGTGGAATCAACCGTTTCAGAGTCTTTTTGCCTGGACTCATCGGGACTCATATATCCCTCAATTTTTTTCACCGGTTAGCAGGAGGTCAGGAGGGAAACCACGAATCGCCACATACGCCAGAAGCCAGAACGTAAAGCGGAAGCGATCGCGTCGAATTACGAAGGAAATACTCAAATTCCTCATTCATTTAGTCCCCAGTGGTCGTAGGGAGTGCCGGGCAACTCCGCCCAATGGGCTCGCTGTGCGACACGCGCAGCGCGCAGCCAATAAAAAGGAAATGCCCGATGGCCGGCGGGCTGAAGGCGGGGTTGGGTCGGCCCAACTAACTGCTTCTGCATAAGCTGAAGCAATCCTGGAACATCAATTGGCTTCTCCACCAAAGCATTGACGCCCGCAGCTTCCGCCAGTTCGCTTTGATGAGATAATCCTGTAAGAATGAAAGCCGGAAGAGAGGGATTGACTTCCATCAGTTGGTTCAGGATGACCCATCCGTTCTTTATCGGCATGTTCAAATCTACCAGCACCAGGTCAATCTGGTTTTGCTCCCGGTGGAAAGTCTCCAGCGCCTCTGTACCATTAGCCGCCGAGATCACTTGATAACCCTCGCTATCCAGAAGCTTGCGCAACGAATTGCAGATCGATTCGTCATCGTCAACCACCATCACTTTATACTTCCGGCTACTCATCTTTGCCGAGGTGTAGGACTTGTTGAACGGTTTGTATTAACTGGTCCGGAGAAAAGGGCTTTGGCAAAATCGCCGCAAGGTGAAGCTGGTCCGTGTTTACGGGAATTATCCCCGACACCAAAATGACCGGCAACTCCAAGCGGGCAGAATGCAGCTGATGAATCAGTTCAACGCCTGACAACTTTGGCATCTTGTTGTCGGTGATCAGAAGATCGTAGCTACTGGAGGAAGAGCACGCTGCGTAAAGCACCTTCCACCCTGCCTCGCCATCTTCGGCGGTATCGACTTGGTAGCCGGAGCGAACCAGCACTTTGGAATAAGTTTGGCGGAGATCAGCTTCGTCCTCAACGACAAGGATGTGCCGGGAATGGTTGTGGCTGTTTTCGGGTAACGCAAACACGGTTTTAGCATTGAGTGCCCTGAGAATTGTGTCGCCCTTTGGTGGGTGATCCAGCTGGCACATCCGCGTTGGGTGGGAACCGCAAGCCGATCGCGCTGCCGATCGCCCGATTTCGATTCTGTCCAATGGTTGGACGACAGAGGATTCCACAAATATTTGCTTTTTCATCAGCCTGACCTTCCTATGCTTGCGTCTGGATGTGCTGCACCGATTCAACCGAAGACACTTAGCTTTCACCATGCCAGCGAGCATATAGACTTCAGGGTGTGTAATCGTAAGTAATTGGGCTGGTTGAAGAGGGGTTAGCTTGTCTTCTGTGGCGGCCAGGAATCCACATGCGGACAGTTGCTGGTCACTCCCCGCTCTCTGGCACCAGGTCGTAAATGCAGTCAAAGTTGTTGCGGCTTTTCTCCCACAGGACGCAAACCAAAATGAATTAACTTCTCCCGCATCGTAGTGCGGGTTACGCCCAGCCAGCGCGCGGCCTTGGCCTGATTTCCTTTGGCCAGTTGAATGGCACGCGTGAACAACTCGCGCTCCATGTCCGTATACATGCGGGCGTGGATACCTTCGACCTCCCCGCGTTGCGCCCGATCCAGGAGTTCGTTGAGATATCCGGCGATGGACTGGTTCTCCACAGCGACAGGCTTGCGGCTTCGAGCCACCGCCTGTTGCGCGTGTTCCAGACTAACGGAGTAGCCACGAGCCAGCATTAACGTCTGGCGCACCACGTTCTCCAGTTCACGAACATTGCCCGGCCAGGTTTGGGTTTGTAGGAAGGTGATGGCTTCAGGCTGAATCGAGGGCGCGTCATTCCCCAGTTCTGTTGCCGAACGCCTCAGGAAATACTTCACCAAATCGGGGATATCCTCGGTGCGTTGGCTCAAGGACGGCAACGTGATGGTGACACCGCTCAAACGGTAAAATAAATCTTCGCGGAATTGCTTTTCCTGGATGGCACTTTCCAAGTCGCGATGCGTGGCCGTTAGTACCCGCACGTCCACGGGAATCTTTTCATTACCACCGACGCGTTGGATGTATTTTTCCTGGAGCACGCGCAATAACTTGACCTGGGTGCTCAAGCTCAAATCCCCAATTTCGTCGAGGAAAATGGTGCCGAGGTTGGCTTGCTCAAAGCGGCCAATCCGGCGAGCGTGAGCGCCGGTGTAAGCACCGCGTTCGTGGCCGAACAGTTCACTTTCCAGCAGCGTTTCCGGGATGGCCGCGCAGTTGACCGCCACAAACGGCTTGTCGCCGCGGTTGCTGTATTGGTAAATCGCCCGTGCCACCAGTTCTTTGCCGGTGCCGGTTTCACCGCGGATCAGCACCGTGACGGCAGTGGCGGCCACGCGGCCGATTTCCTTGTAGATGGCCTGCATGGCACGGCTATGGCCAATGATGGCGGATTGAGCGGAGTGAGCCTTGCCCATTTCCAGTGGCTCGGACATAAGCCGGCTGCTGGCCACGGCTCTGGCAAGCAGGTCGAACAGTTCTCCCATGTCCAAGGGCTTGAGGAGATAGTCGTAGGCACCTAGTTTGGTCGCTTCAATGGCGGTTTCGGTGGTGCCGAAAGCTGTCATCATAATGATGGGGAGCTTTGGCTTGGCGGCGTGCAATTGATCAACCAGTTCCAACCCCGATAAGCCCGGCATCTTCAGGTCGGTAAGAACTACATCGCAAGGCTGCTCGCGGGCGCAAGCCAAGCCGTCATCGCCGCGCATTGCTATAACAACATGATAACCTTCAGCCTGCAACTCCTTTTGCAGCGCTGCAGTAATGCCGGGGTCATCTTCGATCAACAGAATTTTAGGTTGAGGATTCATCAATTTCTTCCTCTGGCTTTGTGTGTGGTAAAAGGATGGTAAAAGTAGTGCCGCGATTCGACTCGGAGCGACACTCCATCGTGCCGTTATGTTTTTCGACAATACGCGACGCGATGACCAGGCCAAGGCCGGTGCCTTCTTCTTTGGTGGTAAAGAATGGATCGAACATTCGTTTCCGGACTTCGGGTGGGATGCCTTTGCCGGTGTCGCTCACTTCCAGTATGACCACAGGGCGGTTGTAGCCGGTCAAGCGTGCTGAGCCGGTTCGGACGCACAAGGTAATCGTACCGTCATGTTCGATACTCTCGGCTGCATTCCGAATCAAGTTGATCAATACCTGTTCCATTTGGTGGGGATCCACCCGCACCCAAATGTCCGGCACAGATTTCAGATTCAACCGGATGGACGCCTTTTCCAACTGGGAGACCAACAGCGATTGCACTTTGGTGAGCAGGCTTTCTGCGGACACGGTGATGAGTTTCGGTTCGGCAGGGCGGGCAAATAGTAGAAACTCCTGCACAATGCGCTCCAAGCGTTGGATTTCGTGGCCAATGACCAACGCATCCTCCTGTTCGGATGAGTTTTGGGTGAGATTTTTTGAGAGGCTGTGCAGGCGCACGTTGATGGCCGTGAGTGGATTGCGGATTTCATGGGCAACGCCAGCCGCCAGGGTACCCAGCGACGCCAGTTTTTCGTGGCGAATGGCAAGGGAACGGCTCTTGATCAACTCGATCTGCAGCGGGCCAATTACGCCACGATAAATTGCCACGATTCCGGTGCCCACCATGATAACCAGTGCCACCAGTACTATGACCAAGAGTTGCTGGACCCACGCCAATGCACGCTGCGAATCATTCATAAATTGCCTTTGCTCAGTGCGCTCTGACTCCTTCAGTTTGCTGCACAAGTCCAGGATCGGCGCGGCGGTGTCTTCCACTCGTTCAAGGACCGGTGTCGGAGAGGAGGGGGGTTCTCCTTCGTCCATCAACTTGGCGCTCTGGATCATATAAACCTCAAATGCGGTTTCAATCCGGGTCATTAGTCCGCGTTGCTCCGGTGTGGTGAGGGCATCCCGGTGGACGCGAATCCACTGCTCCAAATCACGGCCTGCTTTCTGAAACGCAACTCGATCCGCAGGATTGTGGCGCAGATCAATGCGCAAGACGGTGTCGTTCAATTCTCGTACCGTCGCCTCGACGTGCGCCGGGAGATAAAAATCATCCGCTTGCGCGGAAGCGAAGCTCTGGTGCAACTGCCGGAGTTCCCGCCAAGTGTTGCTTCCCACCCAGCCTGCGACCACCACCAGCAGGAAGGTCGCGAACGCGTAGCCGAAGGATCGCGGTTGAACAATCATAAAGTGATTAGTGACTGACCACTGGTGAATTCCCACTCACCACACAATGGGTCGGAGTAATGATGCTCCAAACTCTTAAATCGTCGTCAATGAGCACGCGGGCCTTCAAATGTCTGCTGGCACAAGACCAGCTAATATGAACTTCGAGCAGACAAAGCATGCAAGCATCATAATGCACGCCAAATGCCAAGACCATGAAAACAGAAACAATTTTATTTTCAGCCAGTGCCTTGTCACGCGGCGCGATCAACCCGATAGGCAACCCATGTTGGGGAGACGCTACCCGACCTACAAAACGGCGGGCCGGCTCGGAGGATGGGAGGACCAATGAGCCATCTCGCACGGGTGGATCCATGAAATCAGATCCCGCCTGTGTTCGACAAGGCCCCTGGCTGATGG
>JBGPDH010000232.1:0-6251 GCA_041482195.1 Verrucomicrobiia bacterium | reverse complement strand
GTATAACCAATCCAGCCATTGCCATTAATGCCGGATGTGGTATTGGCAAACACACCATCGAACCGCTGGATCAAATTCCAGTCCGACGGCACGCCGGCGAGGGTTTGAACCGTAACCGTGGCTTGTTTGTCGGACACAAAGCCATTGTGCGCCGTTAAGGTGAAGGTATAGATAGAGTTGTTGGCCACAAGTACTGTGGCTGAGCCGGCGGGAGTCGCACTAACGTCGCCGACTCCAGAAATGACGATGCCTCCCGGCGTGTTGTTGGCGCCGATCACATTCCAGTGTAACGTGACAGAGTGATTTTGTCCGACTTCCTTGAAGTCAGCGAAGAAACTAATTATCGCGGGCCCGTGGATCGGAGGGCCAGGCGGTGACACGCCATTGGTCATCACATACTCAATTTCATCGGGCGACAGGACCCGGTTCCAAAACCCGATGTCGCTCAGCCGGACAGGAGGTCCTCCGGCGATGGAGTTATTGCGGTCAAACCCGCCGAAGGCGGTGGCCGCCCCTGGCAGGTCCAGACCGCTTATGATCCAGCGCACAAAACCGTTCGGAGGCGGGTTGTTTGTGGGAGGAGTTGAGTACGGATAAATGTTGGTCGTGTAATAGACATTCGTTACGAAAATCGCTGCGGCCATGGCCGGGTTGCCTTCGTGATCCGTGGTCGTATTGGCACCTGGATCATAAACGCCGTCCACGAAGACGTGAAGATCGCCATTGGTCCCAATAATGGTGGTGAGCATGTGCCAGTTATTATCAAATATTACATTGGTAGTGTAGGATGCCGCCTGGTTCCAAATCGTATTGCCATTACCCGCGAGAGGTAACTCCCAGGTTCCATCGAACATTGGGAAAGCAACAACCCCGTTGGAATCGGCGGTGGTCGCGACGGCCCGGAGAAAGTAGCCCAAGCCAGTTTTGCTCGCGGGCTGGGAACTGAGTGAAAAGAACGGTACACCACTCCCATTTTGGGCGCATTCGGCCATGACTCGCTGATCCTGGGAGGGAGGGACGGCGCCTTTCATCCAGAAGTTCATCGTGGCGCCGCGTTGGTTAATGAACGGCAGAAAATCGCCCTGACCAGTCAAAGCACTTTGGCCGGTGCCAAAATAAACCAGGACCGTGGGACTGGGACTTTGGGTGAGATTCATGACGTTCGAGCTGTCTCTCATGCCGGGATGGGTATCGGCCACAATATAGGCGGGTCCGTTCATGAAGTGGGCGGAATCACCCAAGAACATGGTCAAGTCACGACGACTGATCAAGTCGGGTGTGATGTTGGTTGTTCCTGGCACCAGTTGATCCAATGGATAGTAAGAAACCAGGCCGTTGGAGATTTGTTCCTGGGTGACCTGCCCGAAGCAGGGCATGGCCTGGACTGCCAGCCAACCCAGCAATAAAACAAGGAATCGCGTATCGCAAAGGAAGAGTTGGAAAGCCTTCATAGTTCCCAAAATTTGAACAATTAATTGAAGCGAGTACCGATTAACTGAAACACCTTGCCGGCAAAGTGTCAAGAAGCACGGGATGGAGAATCCTCCTGAATGGTATCCGGACATCACCTCAAAGGTCGGTCATAAGTTCTGCTTAGCAGTTGCCTTTGCCGGGCAATTATTCAGGGGTTTTTGGCACAACTTTCGCTGGCATGGTTCCTAATGAGTATTAAGCGCCAAACCAATGACTGGCGATGGACAGCATAGTTGTACGTACTTACCAGCTAGGCTGCATCGAAGTGTCCTGTCATGAATCGCCGAAATCAATATTTCCTGGGCATATTCGCGATTGCGCCCGCGTGGTTTGCAATCAGTATTTGCCTGTGCCGGATGCTTGCCCGGGTGGCAGACACGACCGGTATAGAGACGACCGTTCCGTTGTGGCTAAAGACGGCCTGCGTTGTCGCGTATCCAGTGCGTTGCCTTTTGCCGGAGGATGGATTCGCAGGCCTGTCTGAACGTGCCAACGGTGAGTTGGGTTTGTTGTTGATGATGGTAAACAGTGTTTTGTGGGGATTTGTACTCGTGTTCCTGTTTCGATTGGCTGCAGGATTGTTCTCAGCCCGGAAGACAAATGTCACAAATTCAGACTCAGACCGGGTCAAAGACCGATCAGATACAACCATGTTGTGGCGTAGTTAATGATGCGAGGGCAGGCATCACCGGAGCAGGAGGGATGTCAAATAATGAAAACCAGCACGTCGTCCCACCCAACGGCCGGGCAAAGGCAAGCCGGAACAAATCAAACCGGCGGCGTTTCCTTGCCGGCGCGGTAATCAATCACTTTCACCTTCGCCAGGGTCACGAGCCGTCATGTTCACTGTTTGACGATAAGTACGCTGCAATGGGCGTGGTCGCTGATGCGGTCGGCGGTGTCACCGAGCAACCGGCCCCAGAGTTCCGAGTGGTCGCTGTGGCCGATGATAATCAGGTCGTAGCCACCCTCCTTGGCAAAATTCACGATGATTTTGGCCGCGTGGCCGGCGCGGCTTTCGCAGGCGATTTCGATGCCCTGCTGTTTCGCCAGTTCCGCCACTTCACGTTTGCGTTCCTCGAAGTAATCGGCGGCGGCTTCGGCTTCGCCCTCGGATTCGCCGGGCAGGTCAGCGTGTCGCGGCAACGGCTGTCGCACCCACAGCGCGGTCAATTGGGCGTTGTAATGTTTAGCGGCGACGGCGGCACGTTCGAGGGCGGCCTTTCCGCCCTTCGACCCGTCGTAACCCACCAGAACTTTATGAAACATCGGCAGCATGATTTCCTCACTTTTCAGTTGCCCCGACATCCGATGTCGGGGTGTTTTTCCTGTTATTGATTTTCTCGCTGTAAATTTTGCCCCATTCCATCATGGTCTCAATCGTCGGCTGGAAAAATTTTTGCGCGATGACCGTCGGCACAAACGCGCTCAAAATCACGACGGTCACCAGCACGGTGTATTGCGACTGGTTAATGATATGGTTTTGCAGTCCAAACAACGCGGAGATGGTGCCGAATGTCAGGCCGGTTGCCATCAGCAACGTCGTATAATGTGCCTCGCGGTTGCGCATATAAAACAATTTCGTGGAGGGCCAGACGCCAATGTATTTCGTTAACAATTTTATCAGCAACAGAATAAGAATGAGTCCCAGCGACGCCCACAAGTCAGGAAGCGAAACGAACAGGCCGGCCTTGATAAAGTAAAACGGCGTGAAAATCGTGAAGGCAATGGTGCGCATCCGGCGGACGAGCGTTTTGTCGCGCAAAAAAACGCCGGCGATGACGAGGCCGACAAGGTAAGCCGGCAGGACCGCTTCGCTTTTGGCGGTGGAGGCGAGTCCGCCGAGAAAAAACAGCACAAGAAAAATGAATTTCACCTCCGGCTCGCTGACGCGCGTCGCGCCCAGTTTGGCGATGATGAAACGGGTCCACGACGGCATGAACCACAGCGTGATCGCCGTGACGACCACGAAAACCAGCAGCCAGACATTGAAGTCGGCAAAGAGCGTGCCCAACGCGAGGACGGTCCCAAGATCCGTGATAAAGCATGCGGCCAGAATGGTTTTGCCCATCGGCGTTTCACCCTGCCCACCCTCGATCATCACGGCATAGACCACCGCCACCGAGGTAGTCGAGAGGGCGATGCCGGCGATTTGCGCCTGGTGCAGCGGCCAGCCCAGAACGAATTGCGCGAAAATCCAGACGCAGACAAACGGCAGTGAAAAGGACAGGATGCCTATGGTCATGCTGGCGCGCAGGTTGGCGCGCAGCGAAACGGGATCAATTTCCGCACCCGCCAGAAACGTCAGCACGCCGCTGCCCAGCATGGCGAGAAAATTCGTCCAGTCCGTGGTCTGTAAAATATGCTGGCCGCCGCCGAAATGAATATTGCCGGCGGCGACGCCGACGAGGATTTCGATGAGCGCAACGGAGATGCCGACGCGAATGGAAATCAGACTGGCCAGAAATGCCAGACCCATCCAGATTGCCGCCACGTACCAAATGTTTTCCATAAAAAACTCCTGCGAATGTTGGTTCACTCGTAGGAGTCATTAGCGCTGAAACAGTCAGGCGGTTTCCCTTGTACGGGCGGGCAAACTCCATTGCCGACGCCAATAAACCGGCAATCCGCACCTGCCGCAAGTCAATTTTCCATGCCATCCACAAAAAAAACCGGCCGTCAGGCCGGGCACGCTTCATTTTGGCATTTCGGATTTGGCGGCTTGGCCTTAGGTTTGGCCGGTCCGCCGAACGAATGAACACATTGCACCGATATCTGACCCGCCAGGTCCTGGCGTCGTCGTTGTTGACGGTGGCGGTATTCACTTTTGTGTTTCTGCTCGGCAATGTGCTCAAGCAAATCCTGGCCTTGCTCCTCAGTGGCCAGGTGCGGTTCAGCACGGTCGTGGAAGCCGTCGGGTTATTGATTCCCTTTGTCCTGGTTTACTGCCTGCCGATGGGTTTGTTGACGGCGACCCTGTTGGTGTTTGGCCGGTTCAGTGCCGACCAGGAACTCACCGCCGCGCGTGCCAGCGGGATCAGTCTGCTTTCCCTGACCACCCCGATTCTCCTGCTAAGCCTTTTTTGCTGCGGCCTTAGCGCTTGGATTAACATGGACCTGGGGCCGCGCTCACGCGTGGCTTACAATGAATTGCTCATCCGCGCTGAAGCCGACCTGGCGCAGTTTCAACTGCCCGAACAGCAATTTATCCGCGATATTCCCAATTACATTATCTACGTGGACAAAAACCGCCGCGGCGATTTGCAGGACGTGATGATATTTGTATTACAGAACAAAACCAATGTCACCACCACCATCCGCGCGCCGCACGGCCGGCTGGAGACGGATATGCCCCACAGGCAATTGACGTTAAATTTATTGGATGCACATACGGTAATGCTGAACCCGGACGGCGGAGTGAGGACCACTTACCTTAAGGGATGGTCCTCGTACACTTATCAACTTCCGCCTTCGGATCATCAGGCCTACCATCCACCTCTCAGCGACATGACGTTCTGGCAACTGCGCGATGAGTTGAATGATTTGAACCGGAAATTGAGCCTGCCGCCGGATCTGGTGACAACGGCCACGGACACTCGACTGGGCCAATGGGACGAAGCAAAAAAACAGCGGACGGATCTGACGGAGCCGGTTCGCGTGGCCATGCATCGGCAGGTGGCGTTTTCCTTTGCTTGTTTCAGCTTCACGCTCATCGGCATCCCGCTGGGCATCCGTGTGCATCGGCGTGAAACCAACATTGGCGTCGCCATCGCGTTGATACTGGTGATCATTTATTACGCCTTCGTCATGATAGGCAGCCAGCTTTCGGCCCGGACGGAATTTGCCCCGCACCTGATTTTCTGGCTGCCGAATTTCATCTTTCAGGCCGTCGGCGCCGTCCTGCTCTGGCGCGCCAACCGGGGAATCTAGGAAAAGGCCGGATGAGGAGTGTCAGAATCGTGTCACCGGCAGGAAATTGGGTATTATACTGACTTCGCTCGGAGTTCCGCTTTCAGGCGGCTCGGAACCGCGTCAATTGGTCAAACTGATGGAGTAAGCCCGTTGACGCAAGTCGGTGTCGTCATCTCGCGTCTTGATGAACACTGGACCTCGGTGACTTACAATGATGCGCGCTCGATTATCCCGGCTTGAGACGGAGACTAAAAACGCGGCTTAAAAATAACCACGGATTAACACGAATCCACACGGATAAATTCCTGTGTAAAGCGCACCGTCCGCATGATGGTTTCCGCAAATTCGGAGAACGAAGGCAGAGGTCTGCCGGCGACAACTAAAACATCCGTGTTCATCCGTATCCATCCGTGGTTCAACTCGTTTTTCGCCGAAAGACTTTTCCCACGGCTGCCTGGTCAACCGGTTTGACGATCAATTCGTCAATGTTCACATGCGCCGGCCGGCAGGCGACCCAGACCAGAATTTCCGCAACGTCTTCGGCGGTCAGAGGATTGGTGCCCTCATAAACTTTCTTCGCTTCGGTTGCGTCGCCTTTGAAGCGCACGAGGGAAAATTCGGTCTCGGCCAGCCCCGGGTCCACCGTGCCCACGCGGATGCCCGTGCCGAGCAGTTCCAATCGCAACGCACGGGTAATTTGCAGTTCGCCCGCCTTGGCCGCGCAATAAACTGCTCCGCCTTCGTACGCGGTGTGCCCGGCCACCGAACCAATGTTGATGATGCTCGCGCCGGCGTCGCGTTGCATCAGCGGCAACACCGCACGCGTCATCCGCAACACACCCAAAACATTCGATTGAATCATCGCC
>JBGPDH010000231.1:0-6257 GCA_041482195.1 Verrucomicrobiia bacterium | reverse complement strand
CTCGGCGAAGAAGGGCTAGCCGGCGGGGGGAGCTTGGACCGCTATAAGCAAGGCACGCTGGGTACGGGTGATCAGGGACCTCTCAAGGACGTCCACTTTCCCTTTGATTCCTATGAGCTGGATGACCAAGCCCGCACCATTTTTCTTGTTGAAGATGAACCTTCCTTGCGTGAGATGGCCTCCAAAATTTTGAAGCGGCTGGGGTACCGGGTCGTGACGGCTGAAAGCGGGCCGGAGGCGCTGGCGCTTTGGCCGCAACACCGTGGCAAAATTGACCTGCTGCTGACGGATATGGTCATGCCCGGAGGAATGACCGGACGGGAACTGGCTGATCGGCTGTTGCGCGAAGCACCTCAAATGCCTGTCATTTATTCCACCGGATATAGCCTGGATTTTATCGATTCCGATACCAGTTTCGGTACGCAGGCGGAGTGTTTGTTGAAACCCTACGATGCCTCGGCGCTGGCTAATGCGGTCAACAAAGTCTTCGCCAACGGGAATTGACCCGTTGGACGCCAAAGTTACTTGAGTGGTTTCAGGGACCGTTCCGATGAATCCGGTAGAATCGTTGCGGCGCACCCGGAGTCAAAGGCGGTATTCCGGACAAAGTCCCGTCATCCTTCCAACTGGTAATGCTGGCGCTGCTCGTGACCGTGGCCAGGGATTGCCAATTGGTTGGTTGCAGCCTGGGATTGAATTGCACCTCGTAGCCGGCGTTCGGCGTGGTTTCCCATCGCAGTGTCACAGACGGTTGCGTCGCGTCGGCGTTCAGGTCGATGATTTGGAAAGCCGGTAAGGGCGCAATGGTCAGTTGACTGAAAAAGGCGTTCCGGTCTTCCGGTGGCGCATAATAGTCATTCAGGAAAGCCAACCCGATGACGTGCGTGCCGGCGGTGAGAAACAGGGTGATCGTGTAGGCGGCCAGGTTGGTCGTCGTGAGGAAAAAGTTCGTTCGCATGCTTCCGTCAACCGTCACACCAATTTGTGGCATCACCCCCGCCGCCGCGTTGCCGCCGGCCACCAGGGTGAAAGTGTAATTGCCGGCGGCAGTGAAATTGACCGTTGTTTCGATGCGGCCATTGCTGTTGAGGTGGGCAAGACCGCCGGACGTGGAATAGGCATTCACGTTTACATTGGACATGGTTACCGCCGCGACGGTGACGCCGGGCACTTGCTGAAAAACCGCGCCCAGGTCCGTAAGCAATTTGCTGATATAACGCCCGGCTTTGGTGGCATTCTGGGTTTCCGTATCCCATTCTATTTCGTCAAGGACGACCAGACCGTTACCGCGGCGGTCCTGGGCGACCGCACCCGGATGGGTGAGCAAGGTCAAGGGATTGTTGTCGGCATCACGGCCCCAAAGGATTTGGTCCAGGAATAAATTGCGGTCTTCCGGCGGGGCATAAGCATCGTTGTCGAATGAAACCGCCAGTTGATGCGTGCCTGGCGTCAAATCGGCACTGAGCGTGTAGTACGCAAGTTGATTGGTTGGCACGGTCACGGAATCCTGCGTGACGCCGTCAATTTTCAAGGACATTTGGGGCCAGCCACCGAGCGCGGGCGTGCCGCTGGCTAGAATATTGAAAAGATAGGTTCCCGCCTGGGCGATGTTGATGTTCTGTGCAACGTAACCGTTTGCCCACAGCAGCCAACCTCCCGAGCCCGCCCCGCCGCTGGTGTGAATTGGCATGCTTTCAGCCTGAATCGTGTTGTAAGTCGTCAGATTGAATTTATTGCGATAATAACGGCTGGCAATATTGGCGGACAGCACCTCGTTCTGGTTCCAATTTCCCGGTTGACTAACCCAATACAAATCGTCGTTGGCAATATGCGCAACGGCGTTGGTCGAGTCGTGACGCAACACGAGGCCAAGGCTCGAAGGACTGTAATCCAGTTCCGGAAACAGAACCGGCCCGGCCGCGGCAAGAAAAGCGTCCGATGGACGATGCAGCACCAGTTTGCCGCCCCGCGCGACGTAGTTGGTAAGGGTGGACAATTGCGCCGAGGCTTCCTGCCAGGCCGCAGTGCCACCGGCAATCATGAACACCGGATAAACGACCGGATCACAATTTGTCAGATGGCCGGAGAAATTTTCCGCCTGTAAACCGAGCTGGGCCAGCTTTGCGGCGGCAGGCGAATTGGTTTCCGTCAGCAGCGCAACCGGACGAAGTTCGAGGTGGCCGGAGCTGGAACCGCAGTAATTGAGCAATCGCTGCAGCAACACGCCAGCCAGCGGTTCGGTATCGAACCGGGTGATGAGCGGCCACTGCGAGCACAGCACACCACCTGATCCCGTTGGCACTTCCGCAGCGGCGGCGTAGCCGAGACCTCCGATGGAACCGATGGACGCCAACACGCGAAAATTGCCTCCCGACGGTGAATTGAGTGTCTCGGTAACCACACGGTTGTCATCCGCCCACCAGCGCAAATCGTCGTCGGTGAGATCGGCGGTAATCGGATGATTGGGATTCGGAAAGGCAAAACTGGCGTCGTAATTTTGCACCTGCAACCCGCCGGGCATCCAGGCCGGATAATTGGTTTGTTCGAGCACCAACACCCAGCCGCCTTGCGCAGTAAAGTTCTGCCATTTACCGGCGATGGTACCCGAACCTACTTCCGGTACGGACCCGGTGGTCAACGCGTTTTGGCCGACGACCAGCAGATTGAATTGATCGTACGAGGCGGTGGATAGATTGGTTACCACCGCGAACGAAATACCGAAACGTCCCAACAACGCGGCTGTGGAGCCCGCCGGATCGTACAGACCCAATTTAACTCCCGCGGGTAACGTCAGCGCCGTGGGCGAAATGGCCGAATAGAGAACCGTGTTGGTGTAAGCCAGGCCGGTGCTGTTATCCAATTCGAACTGTAATGGGAATGGACCGGCCACGACCGGGGCTTGAAATGAAATGTTGCCCTGCCATTGTCCGGCGGGTGGCAGGGAGAACCCCAGGCTTTGCCACGCGCTGGAACCTCCCTTCCAGAGAAGCACGAAGTTATTGGACACCATGGTGTCATTGTAGATATGTAACGAGCGTTGCACGGTCTGGCCCGTAAAGAAACGTGGGTTGTATTGATCCACAAAAACTCCGTTGGGTGCGTAGGCGGCCTTTTGCACCTGATAGAGATAATTGGATTCCGGATGCAAATCGAACATGCCCCAAACGACACTCGGGTCTTCGAATTCCGTCCAGGGTGAAATACCGTTCACACCGTAAGCACGGTAGGCCTGGATCTGCATCTGCCAGGTCAATCCCTTGGCCAGGTTGCGATAATGCGCCGGGTCGATATAGGCATCGTCACCAAAGAGAATCGTGAAATTTCCTGCGGACGTGCCGGGTATCCACAGAAATTCGCCGATATAAAGTGGCTTCAACCGGTCCCAGATCCATTGCCCTCCCGGCATCCAATCGCGGGCAATGGGTTGGTTCATCCAGTAAGCCGCGTTGGGCCAGACCTGGTAATCGGGAAATTCGTGCGGATAATGCAGGCCGAGCACGTCGGCCTGGCCGTTTGGATCCAGATCGGCTTCATACGTAATCGGGCGTGTGGGATCGAGGTTTTTTACCATCACGCCCAATGCAGCCAGATCGGCTTCGGTGCCTGAAAAGAGCTTTTGCCCGCCACAATGCAGAATTTCATTTTCCAGGCTCCAAAGGATGATGGACGGATGGATACGGTCGCGCTTGACGGCGGCGGAAACGTGTTGCGTGTAATTGGTCCAAAACGTCGAATCGCTCAGCTTGTATGCCGCCGGGTCGCACCACACGGCGCATTCTTCAACCACCAAAAGTCCGATTTCATCCGCGATGTTGTACCACGCCTCATCCCACGGTTGCGTGTGAAACCGGATACCGACATTGTTCCCGGCTTTGACTTCCTCCAGAACCTGGCGAATTTGGTTGGTATCCTGCAGGTCCGTCGTTGGCCAGGTTGCGGTGTCCAGCAGATTGATGGGCGTGCCGTTGAGATAAAAACGGCCGCCTTGAATCCAAAATTCGCGGAAACCAAACCTTGTTTGCAACTGGTCCTGGCCGGCGCCGCTCAAAAGGGTGGTTTGAACGAAATACAGATGCGGATCCGGGGGTGACCACCAATGCGGGTTGCTCCAGGGCGCGGTAATGTCGAGTTGCGTGCTGACACCCGCCTGGACCGTGATTTGTTGCGGGGGCAATGACAAGGCGGTAACGGCGCCGTCCAGAACCGAATTCGCAATATTGACAGTTTGTTGAGCCGCACTGTCATTGCGGATGGTCAGTCGGATGGTCAGTTGATTGGACCGGACGGATGGCATAATAAACGCATCGGCAATGGATACCGCCGGCACGCTGACAATTTTAACCGGTTGCCAGATCCCGTATAATTCGTAACGCCCGCCGATGGGGGCAATGATGTCGTTGGTGACAAAATTGCGCGCGTCTTCTCCGGCCGGCAGGCTGCTGAAATCCACCGGCTGCGAAAAAGTCGCCGTCCAATCCGTTACCCCGACCATCAACTCGTTCGTCTGGCCGACATGCGCCGCAGCGGTAACGTCGAACTCAAACGGTTCGTAACCATTGAGATAACTGCCGAGGAATGTGCCGTTGAGCCAGACCTGGGCGTTAAATTTCACGCCGCCAAACTTGAGTTTAAGCTGTGTGCCCGCCAGGGCAGAGGGCACAGTAAAGGTGGTGCGAAACCACGCGTGCTGATATTGCCAACCGGAAAGAAAGCCCGGTACGGTGGTGGTTTGCCAGCTATTGGTGGGCGGGTAGGTGAGTTGACTGACATTCTGGTATTGCCACGCCCCGTCGAGGTCCAGTTCCGTTCGCGTGGCTTGAGCCTGCGAAATGAAACCAATCGTAGTGAACACGCCAAGGATCAGAGCCCAGACGCGACCGCGACTCTGCGGCCTCAAGTACATCATTAAGAATAAGTTATAATGATAACGATTTGGGGTCAAGCTTTCTTTTAATGGTCATTCTGTAAAAAACGGTTTCCTGACACCTTTTCTACGCCAGGCGTTGGCAGATTGAGTTGCTTATGAACGCAAGTTGGTTCAGTCTCTGGCTTCGAATATCCGGGCTTGATCCAAAATAACAGGAAAGGAATAAGCACATGCAACGACCGGCATCTGTGACCATTTTTGGGATTCTGAATTTTGTCTTCGCCGCTTTTGGCATCCTCGGGTTGATCACTTCGTTCGCCCTGTTCTCGGTGTCGGCGGATCCAAACAATCCGGTCATCAAACTTCTCCATCAGCACGCATCCTATGCTGCCTGGTTAAAGCTTTGCATTTTGTTCGGGTTGTTAAGCTGCGCAGCACTGATAGCAGCCGGCTTGGGCCTGTTGGGCCTCAAGCCCTGGGGGCGTACCCTCTCGATGGCCTACGCGATTTATGCCATTGTATTTTCCGTGGCCGGGATGGGGATTAATCTCTTTCTGATGATCCAACCTTTGTTCGAACAAGTCCCGCCGCACCAGGAACTTGCAGTCGCCGGCGCCATCGGTGGGCCATTGAGTGGAACCATCGGCGGATGTTTTGGCCCGATCTATCCCATTGTTCTGCTGGCCTTCATGTTGCGTCCAACGGTGGTGGCTGCGTTTCGCCCGCCTTCGCCACCTAAGACCTGAAAATGCAACGGTGCCGGCCTGTTTCAGTGTGGAGCCACCAGCTGGAACTCGGGGTTCAGCGAAGGGCTACGACAACGTGACTGAACCGCAGGGAGAACTCTTGTACGCACAGTGCAATCGGCGTAACCCGCAGTTCATTTCAAAGTCCAGGTGCAGTTGTCACTCAGTTTCTGCCCACCACGTTCAGCCCGGGTGGTGACCAGGTTTTCACCGGGTTTCAAAGTTAGGTGCTTCCAGATGAACACGCCGTTCATGACATTCTGGTGATAACCTTGCGATCTTCCGTTCACCAACAACTCCACGGTTCTGGCATTGGAATAGATTTTTACGTCCGTGACAGCGTTCGTGCGTTCAGCAAACCGGTGGTCGGCGATATACAACACCGGTTCATCCGACCAATTGGCCTTGTAGAAATAAAAGGCGTCCTTTTTCGTCTTGCGGTCGTAGGTGACCAAGCCTTTGTCGTTGCGACCGGGGACAGCACCTTCGTGACGGGCGCTGACGGCGAAGTCGAACATGTTCCAGACAAAGGTGCCCCAGACGTAGGGTTTCGACTTCATAATCGCCCAGGTTTGTTCATGCACCATCGCCTGCCATTCCTCGGGATGCCACTGGCCGTCGGTGCGGGGTTGCGCCGGGTTTTG
>JBGPDH010000230.1:0-6291 GCA_041482195.1 Verrucomicrobiia bacterium | reverse complement strand
TGAAAGGAAAGCATTTCAATCCGCATTTCTTCCAACAGGTACTGTCCGAAGTAAAGAAATCCGGCCAACAGAAAGAAGGCGATGATCGTCGCCCGCACCGCCGCCCGTTTACGGGCCGCCAAGGTCATGTCTTTGGTCACTGACAGATACAGCGGCACCGTACCGATAGGATCCACCGTCACCCATAAGGTCACGAAATCAAACAGTAACTCATTCCAGGACATGCGCGGTAACTTTAATCACCAGAGCGGCCAGCGCAACTCATTCCCTTTTTTTGCCGCCGCCGCGCCTGTAGCAGGTCGTTGATTTACTCAGCGATTACGGATCGGCATCAGGCCGAAGTGCAACGCCAGCCAGATCGGAAAAGCAAACAAGGCAATGGCCAGGAGACGGTCCCACGTCCAGGGCAGGTAATGCGCTTGGATCGGGAAGATGGAAATCATGAAATAATTCGCAAACCGCGTGTGGCCGATGAAATGCAGATGTTTGGGAAATTGTTTGCGAATGCCGCTCACCAGCGCGACCACGCCCAACCCGATGGTCAGGAACGTCACCAGCAGATTCACCGGCAGAGTGGCAAGCCGGATTTGCGGCATGTCCACTTGATGCGAGAAATACGGCCACAACCATTGTGTTCCCGCCCAGAGGAAGCTGAACCCCGACTGGATGGCCGTCCGATAACTGGCCTTGTCCGCCGTCAATTCATTCAGCAACAACCCGAAATACAACGGCACGATGCCCCAGATCATTGTCACGTGCTCGAACGGCGTGACAATTAACTCTACAAACGTGGCCCAGGAATTATCAATCATTCGCGACGTCCCGGCCCGGCTTGGCGTCCGTCAATCCGGGGCCGGCCCAATCGTTGGAGAGTCTTCATACCTTGTGCTTTTGACGGGACCGGCCGGTTTACGTTCGATTTGGCCTGCATGCTTTGCTGCCGACAACCGCTTCGGATTTCAGGATGAAAATTCCTGAAACGATTATTTCGGGAGCGGCAGGATTTCGATTCCGAATTTGGGCGCGACCGCCAGCAGTTTCTCAATATCTTGAGGTGTCACCGGCTGGGCCGATGAGGCGAACGACGGCAGGGGCGTGGCAAATTCCTTCAGGAAATTCTCGAAACCGGGCGGCGTGACATAGACCAGCAGCCGCGCCGGTGTTTTGCCCGTGTTTTTGAATGCGTGGGGAATGCCGCGCGGCCCTTGAACGAACGAGCCGGATGTGCATTTGACCGTGCGGTCGCCGAGTTGGAAGGTAACTTCGCCTTCCAGGATAAAAAATCCCTCGTCTTCACGATGATGAATATGCGGGGGTGGTCCGTTGTCCGGGGAAACGCGAACCTCGGCGAGCGTATAAACGCCGCCAGTTTGTTCGCCGTTGACCAGAACGCGATAAACATCTCCCACACCCGAATAGGCGGCGCCTTCACCGGGCCCGGCATGAATTAATTTGGCTGACATAACTGGGGTTTCCTTTCGGTTGGTACGTTGCAGGATATCAGGGACCGATTGCTGAAATTTAAGATAGACCTGGACCGGCCGGGAATCCAAGCTTGGAAGTGAACACATTCAAGACACCTGTTATGGTAAACAAATTGATTTCACCCAGGTCCTATCTTCTTCCGATGGTGGTGGCAATGATTGTGTTCGGGCTACCGCTCGCGCTGATGGCGGCAGTTGGCGAGTCGCCCTCCGTCGCGCCGGCTACGACGGTCCGGACCATTACCGTTGATGTAAACGCCGTTCGGGGGCCGCTGGACACTTCCTTCAAGGAATGCATCGGCGCCGGCCGGGCCAACGAAGGATTACGCGCGGACTGGCAGGATCAGTTGCGCGAGGCCCAGCTCGCTTGTGGCTTTAAATATATCCGCATGCACGGATTGCTCACGGATGACATGGGGGTTTATAAGGAAGACGCGCAGGGCAATCCCAGCTATAACTGGCAGTACATCGACCGGCTTTATGACTTCCTGCTCAGCATTAACATGAAGCCGTTTGTCGAACTTTCGTTCATGCCCAAGGACCTGGCCAGCGGCAGCAAAACCATTTTCTGGTGGAAGGGCAACGTCACGCCGCCCAAATCATACGACAAGTGGGCCGGCTTGATCCGCCAACTGGTGAGCCACTTTCAGGTGCGCTATGGCCATGACGAAGTGAAGACCTGGTACTTCGAGGTCTGGAACGAACCCGATCTGCATAATGGGTTCTGGACCGGAACCAAAGAGGATTATTTCAAATTGTACGAAACCACGGCCAAGGCCGTCAAAAGCGTCTCGCCGGATTATCGCGTGGGCGGCCCCGCCACGGCCATCGGGCAGTGGGACGAATCGTTCCTCAACTTTTGTTACACCAACCACGTGCCCCTCGACTTCATTTCGTCCCACAATTATGGCGTCAAGAGCGGGCATTTGGATGAAACCGGCCAGCAGGGAACGGTGATCGATCCCAGTCCCGATTCGGTGGTCGGCCGGATGATTAATGAGCGAAAGATGATCGATCATTCCCCGATGCCGGCTTTACCGCTGCATTTCACCGAATGGAGTTCGGCTTATACGCCCACCGATTTCATGCATGACACCTACCAGCAGTCGGCCTTTATCCTGAGCAAGGTCAAAGCCGCCTATCGCTCCGTGGACTCAATGTCTTACTGGGTCTTCACCGATATTTTCGAAGAGAACGGCCCGCGCATGACTCCCTTCCACGGCGGTTTTGGCCTGATCAATTACGAGGGTTTGAAAAAGCCCGCTTTTTATGCATTCAAGTTCCTGAACGAACTGGGGCCCTCTGAACTCGTCACTACCGACGCGGCTTCCTGGGTTTGCAAGGGCCAGGACAACTCCGTCCAGGCCTTGTTCTGGGATTACACACCCATCGTCCCGCCGGAAGGAATGAACGATCAGCAGTTTTATAAAAATGAAATTCCAACCAAACCGATTGGCCGTGCGGTATTGAGCATCACCAACCTCCCGGCCGGAAGCTACAGTCTGGAGATTTATCAGACCGGTTATCGCGTCAACGACGTATTCACCCGCTACCTTAACATGGGTTCGCCGTCACAATTGACGCCGGGTCAGGTGGAAATTCTGCGGGAACAAAGCAGCGGCGATCCTGAATCGGTAGAAACCATCCAGATTGAGGCCGGCAAACCTTTCACCCGCACTTTCAACCTGCGGCAGAACGACGTTTATTTCGTTAAACTCCTGCCGATGGGAGCTAAATAGGCTACATCGTGCCATCGAAGCCATAGCGCAGACTGGCAGCCTGCCGTGTCGCAAACAGCTTGTCGGCAAACGCCGTTACCTGCTTCGTTCACGAATCGCTGTCGAACTATCCGCCAGCACTTCCGCGGAGCTATTTTGGGGGCGGGGAAATTGCCGTTGCGGCTTCGGGTGTGGCCGCTTTGCCTCGCCGGCGGAAGCCCAGAAAAATTCCAACACCGCCCGCCATAGCCGATGGCAGCACATGCTTGAGATAATCTTCGGCTGCCGTTACCTCGTGTTGCGCCCACTCGCCGCCACGCTTCACCCGCTCCTGCGTGTGCGTCATGTCGCAGCCCGCAAGTTTTCCATACGCGAGCAAGGCGATGACCAGCGCGCCGACAACCAAAATGAGCCGCGTCAGCTTCCGGAAGAACCAGCCGATGCAAAATCCCGCCACATAACTCACGCCCATCCGCACGTAAAACGGCAGGGGTTTGCTCCGGCTCGATTGTGAGCCAGCTGGAGCGCCTGACGAGTTGGATGAAGTGGCGATGCCAGGCGCGCCGGCTGGCGCGTTGGTTGTTTCACTTTGCGACGGGCCGTTTTTGACGTCGGATACCCAGAATCCCAGGCCAATTACGACCGCCGCCAAAGCGGCGAGAACGGATTTGGACCGCCACGGCCCATCGCCGGTCCAGTTGGTCAGCGCCCCCGCGGTCTTCTTTAAAAATACATTCATACCCTTCGTCTTTCGGCTCCGCGCCGATGTTGCCACCGCGACGCCGGACTTAACCCGGCGGCGGCGTGCCGAAATGCGCAGCATGTGACGCATAGGCTGCCGCGTCTTCCAGCATCGCGTCAATCGTTGCGGCAATCGGAGCAGCTTTCACCAGCCCGGAGAAAACTGCCCGGTCGTCAATGTTGCTTTTCAAAGCAAAGGTCGGCCGCTGGGTCACCTGCAACGCGTGAAATTCCGCCGTCGCTGCCCGCACGCGCTTTTCGATCTCCGGCGACCGCGCCGCTTTCAGCAGAGCTGCGGAATCCAAGCCGGCCGCTTTGACGGCCACCGCCACGGAGACACCCCAATCTCCGACGTTCTGTCCCTGGCGCATGGCCGCTTCCATGAGCGCCAGTCGCGCGCGATCGTCGGTGACACCAAAATCTTTCGCCGCTTCCGCAACGCAATTCGGTGCGAGATATTCTTTCAGCCCGGCCAACCAGCCGGAATTCAGCATGAATGGCGAGCGTACCATGGTGCCGCTGCGCCGGTAAAACCAGTCCTCCTGCGCCCGCGATTTCGGAATGCCGGATTCATCCAGCAAAGCGATTTTCCAATCGAACTCGACCGGGGCTTTGGCATAACGCGCTTTCAATTCCGCCCAGGCCGGTTCTGCCCAATAACACCAGGACGAGACGACGTCCAAATAGTAAGTGACTTTGACGTTCATACCGCGCAAAGCATAATCGGCCGCAAATCATCCGCAATCACTTCCGTTGTTGGTTTCGCGCAGCGTTGTCGCCGTGCCGGAGCGCGGAGCATTGCTCCGCGCGGATCGGCCAGCAACGCGTGTGAAGCGCGGAGCATTGCTCCGCAAGTCGGCATCTGGTTTAATCGCATCGCGCAGAGCGATGCTCTGCGCTCCAGTGAATAACCCGCCTCAATCTAAACGCGAATATCTGCATCAGCTGGTTGCGGAAAAACAGCATTGGAGCGAGCCCTTGTCCAAGGAAGAGCGAACCCGGGGTTTTCGAGGCTGGCATGAACGCGGTTACCTGCCGCATTGCGACAAGCCGGGTTTGGTTCAGTTTATCACGTTCCGCCTTTGGGATTCCATGCCTGCCTCCCGGCGTGGTGAATGGGAATATTTGCTGGCCATTTCGCGTAGCAATGCTCCGCGCTCCGGTGATTCGCATGTCGGAGCGCAGAGCATTGCTCTGCGCGAACAGCGAATGAAACTCGAAGAGTACCTGGACCGCGGCCTCGGTGAATGTTTACTTCGCGATCCGCGCATCGCGGCCCTCACGGAATCTGCATTGCTCCACCATCACGGACAGCGGTTTAAAATGCTGGCCTGGGTCGTCATGCCCAATCACGTCCATGCGCTGATAGAAGTCGGGCCGGTTCCACTCTCGAAAGTCGTGCAGAACTGGAAATCCATCGTGGCAGTGGATGCCAATAAATTGCTCGGTCGAATGGGCCGTTTCTGGCAGCCGGAGTATTGGGATCGATACATGCGCGACGCGGAACAAACGTTGAAGGCCGTTCGTTATATTGAAAACAATCCGGTGAAGGCAAAGCTCTGCCGGGCGCCGGAGGACTGGACGTTCAGCAGCGCGCGGCTTCGCGACCCGCGAGCGCGGGAACTGAAGTTGACGCAGTAACGCGTCGGAGCGCGGAGCATTGCTCCGCACGAATCGGCCAGCAACGTGTGTGGAGCGCGAAGCATTGCTTCGCGTTTTGGAATCAGGGACTCGCGGAGCAATGCTCCGCGCTCCGCTTAGGCCCGCCGCTCTTTGATGGCCGACAGAATATCCGCTATCACTTCGCCCTTTGGCTTGGCGCCGACATTGCCTTTGCCGTGCAACCGGACTGAAACATTTCCGGCTTCCAGGTCGCGACCGCCGATGACGAGCATGGTGTGGACTTTTGCCTGTTCGGCCTCCTGAATCTTGCCGTTGATTTTGTTCGACGAATAATCCGCATCGCAGCGGACGAAATTGGCGCGGAGTTCGTTCACGATTTGCTTCGCGTAATTCACCAGCGGTTCCTCTTCGCCAATCGTCAACACGCGCACCTGTTCCGGCGCGAGCCAGAGCGGGAAATTGCCGGCGTAATGCTCGATGAGGAAACCAATGAACCGCTCGTGTGTGCCCAGCGGGGCGCGATGGATGCACAACGGCGTCTTGTCCGTGTTGTCTTTGTCGCGATAAACCAGGCCGAATTTTCGCGGCACGGCGAAGTCCACCTGGTTCGTCGCCAGCGTGAACTCGCGCCCGATGACGCTCCAGACTTACACGTCAATCTTCGGGCCGTAGAACGCCGCCTCGTTGGCCACCTCGACGAAGTTGATGCCGCTCTCGACGAGGAC
>JBGPDH010000229.1:0-6335 GCA_041482195.1 Verrucomicrobiia bacterium | reverse complement strand
TTGCAAACCTGTTAAGTAGTTTACTTATGAATTGCTTTTGACAAACAAAACACCCTTTCTTAGTTTGTGAAATTTCCATCCCTAAGAAATGTGCTAACAAGCCTAGATCATTCATTTCAAACTTGTTTTTCATATTTTGGGGCGATTATGGTTTTACTGATAGCGTGCTGTCTGGTCACACTAGCTGGGTCATAGTGCGACACTACTTTGACGGTCTTAATCGCGCAACCGCATGTTTGTGCGGAATTTTGGGATTGGAATGACAATTGCCGGTAATCCACCCGAATTATTCGGGTGGTGCCGCTGAAAACCGAAAAACTCGACTCATTTCATCGCTTTTCGAACAGCACCGGTGAAACCGAGTGCTCCACTGATTTTGCTAATGCCTGTGGGTTTATCCGGATTGGCGCCGGTGGAGGTATGTTCGATTTCCGGTTTAGAAAAGCCGATCCAGCGGGCTGTAGTCTTTGGCGGTTTGCCAATGGGTTGCGGCCCCCCGCCGCGGTTTGAGTTGCAGGGCATCCTTGCCGACCAGGCGCAAGATCAGGCCCACCGGGGTGAGTATGAAAAAAAAGAAGAGCACCAGCATCACGCGCCCGAAAAACCGGCTGACGGCAAATCCGAGCTTCATCGAAAACCGGTGATAGCCCCGAAACCAGCGCGGCTGCCATAACGCGCAAATGGCCATCACTCCAAACAGGGCAAGCAACGCAAACCAGGTTTTATCGGCCACCACATGGCGCCAGCGCAGCAACGAACTCAAAATCACGAGCCCCAGGGCGGCCATCAGTGCTGATTTCCGCCATTCCTTCGGTTCGTCTTTCAGGTTCAGTTTCATTTTAATCCGTCGCCAGCGCGACATGGCGTTGCGGAATTTGTTTGGGCTGCGCCGTGCGCTCAAGCACGAAACTGCCCATCACCAGAAAATCCATCTCCGTGTTCATAAAACAGCGATAGGCGTCGTCGGGCGTGCAGACCATCGGCTCACCGCGCACGTTGAACGAGGTGTTGACCAGCACCCCGCAGCCGGTCGCGCGTTCGAAATGCGACAACAGGTCGTAAAACAACGGGTTGCTCTCAGATGTCACCGTTTGGATCCGCGCCGAATAATCCACGTGCGTCACGGCCGGCAACGTGGAGCGCTCGGCTTTGAGCAAATCCATTCCCTGCACACCCGCGGGCAACGGCTTTTGCAGTTCTTTTTTGACCGGTGCCGTGAACAGCATGTAAGGCGAGTCGGCGTCCAGTTCAAAATAATCGGACACCCGCTCACGGCGGACGACCGGGGCGAACGGCCGGAATGACTCGCGAAATTTCACCTTCAAATTCATCACCGATTGCATTTTGGGCGAGCGCGCGTCACCGAGTATCGAGCGACTGCCCAGCGCGCGCGGCCCGAATTCCATCCGACCCTGGAACCAGCCGACGACCTTTTCGGTCTTCAATAATTCCACGGTAACATCCAGCAGCGCCGGTCTTTCCAGCTTTTTAAAGACCGCGCCATGTGAACGGAGCGCGGTTTCAATTTCTTCATCGGAAAATTCCGGTCCGAGCAAGGACGCTTGCATGGCATCCCCGGCCTCAACGGATCGGGGCGGCGCCTCCGGATCCAGATGCCACGCGGCCAGCGCCGCGCCGAGCGCACCTCCCGCGTCGCCCGCCGCGGGCTGAATCCACATCCGGTCAAAGATCTTTTCCCGGAGGATTAAACCGTTGGCCACGCAATTGAGCGCCACACCGCCGGCCAGGCAGAGATTCCCGGAGCCGGTGACTTCGCGGGCCTGTCGCGCCAGGCCCAGCATGATTTCTTCCGTGACCGACTGAATGGAACGCGCCACGTCCATGTGCCGGCGTTCAATCTTTTCCTCCGGTCGACGCGGCGGCCCGCCAAACAACTGATGGAACCGCCCGTTGGTCATCGTGGTGCCGCCCAAAAAATCGAAGTAATCCAGGTTCAGCCGGAACGAGCCATCCGGTTTGACATCCATCAACTCACTTCGGATGGCCTCGGCGAATTTCGGTTCCCCGTAGGGCGCGAGTCCCATGAGTTTGTACTCACCGGAGTTGATGCGGAAGCCGCAATAATACGTGAACGCGGAATACAGCAGGCCGAGTGAATGCGGAAAGCGCAGTTCTTTCAGTGGCTTGATCTCATTGCCGCGTCCGTGAGCAATGGTGGTCGTCGCCCACTCGCCGACTCCGTCAACCGTCAAAATGGCCGCCTCCTCGAATGGCGACGGATAAAAGGCACTGGCGGCGTGCGACTGGTGGTGTTCCGTAAACAATATTTTGCAGTCCGCGCGCAACGCGGGCAGCCGGGCGCGAATGGTCTTGCGCAAATCCAGCTTTTCATCCAGCCAACTGGACAGCACAGCCGGAAACGTGCGCCGGCCGCCCGGCGCCACCGCCAGATAGGTTTCCAGCAAACGCGTGAATTTGAGAACGGGCTTGTCGTAGAACACCACGGCATCCAGTTGCGCCGGCTCCAGCTTCGCGTGACGGAGACAAAATTGAACGGCTTGCTCCGGAAAATCTGCGTCGTTCTTTTTTCGCGAAAACCGTTCCTCCTGCGCGGCACAGACGATTTTTCCCCCACACAACAGCACCGCCGCCGCGTCATGGTAGTACGCCGAGATGCCCAGGACATGGCGCGGCGCGGGCATGATTCAAAAAAACGGGTACAGCGCCCAGGCGATGCCGGAACCGGCGGTAAAAATCAGGATCGCCCCCAGCAGCAGAAGCAAAACGACCAGCGGAATAAGCCACCATTTTTTCTCCTGTCGGGAGAATTTCAGAAATTCTTTGAACAGCGACCACATGCAATCATTGGAAACTAGGAATTCACTTTCTGACTTACAAGCGATTTCGTTGAAGCATTAAAGAGAAACGGCCCGCTTCAAGGGGCAACGTCTAGACGATGATCCGCCATTCAGCCCCGCAGGTATTTGACCACCGCTTCGGTCCGCGAGTGAACGTGCAGCTTTTCGTAAACGGTCCGGACGTAACTGCGCACGGTGTCAATGCTGATCTTCATGCGGTCGGCGATTTCCTTGTAAGAGTAGCCATTCGAAAGCTGGTTGAGAAATTCTTTCTCGCCCGGAGTCAGCCCCGCCAATGACGAGGATGCGCCATCCGCCGGCTTGTTGAAAAACTGGACCACGCGGCGGGCCAGTTGCGGTGTCATCGGCGACCCGCCGGAGTGGACATCGCGGATGGCTTCCAACAATCTCGCCGACGCCGTGCGTTTGAGCAGATACCCGCTCGCGCCGGCTTTGAGCGAATTGAACAACGAGTCGCTGTCTTCGTACACCGTCAGCATCAGAAATTGCACCCCGGGCAGCGCCGCCTTTAATTGCTGGACGCATTCCACGCCTTTCATGCCGGGCATATTGATGTCCATCAGGACGACGTCTGGCGGATGTCGGGGGATTTCTTTCAGGGCGGTCTCGGCGTTGGCGTAGTCTCCGGCGAGTTTGAAATTCGGGGCGCGACGGATGAGCGCCGCCAGGCCGGTACGAATACCCTCGTCGTCATCCACAATGGCAACTTTGATCTGCATATCCTGGGCAACGCTGGCTACCACACTCTATTCATTAGCCGAATTCCGGCGACTTCTCAACTGCATGAATGTGCGGCATTAAATCGGTTCTCAGGCCTTTCGGCCATTCTTTTTGTTCGACAGAGTGACCAGGAGTTTCATCGTCGTTCCACTGCCGGATGTGCTCTGCAGGTCCAGTTTTGCGCCAATCACCTCCGCCCGGCGGCGCATGTTCCCCAGACCGTTGCGGCGGCCTTCCGCCTGTAAGGACGGATCAAATCCCTTGCCGTCGTCCCGCACCAGGATTTCCAGGGTAGGACCGGATATTTTTGCATGGACCTGGACTTCGCCGGCGCCGGAGTGTTTCAGCGCGTTGGTCAGCGCCTCTTTGACGATGAGGAAAATATTGTGGCGCAAGTCGGGCGGCAACGCCAGCGCCGGCAGGTCATGCGGCAGGTCCAGCCGACAGCGCGTGGTGTTGCCCTCGAAGAGTTCGACTGCAAAATGCGCAATATAGTCCGCCAGACTTTGCAGGGTGTCACTGCCCGGACGGACTGCCCAGACGATTTCTTCCAGCGCCCGTACGGTCTGGTCGGCCGCTTGTGACAACTTGCCCGCATGAACCTCAACCTGATCGGGCTTGTCTTTATCCGCCTTGACCAGGTCGCTCAGCAAGGACAGCCGCGTCAGCGTCGAACCGAGCTCGTCGTGCAAATCCTGGGCGATGCGTGCGCGTTCCTGTTCCAGCGCGTGCTGCTGTTCCGCGCGTTGCAATTGAAGCTGATACTTTCGCCGCTCGACCATGCGTACGGTGGCGCCGACGGCGGCGAGCACAAACACCGCCAATAATGAAGAGAACCACCAGGTCTGCCAGAAACGTACGATAACAAAATCGTTGAACGAAGTGGCAACGGCCATGTCACTGAAAATCCAGCCGTTGCCACCGTCCCTGCTTGCGCCGCCGATGCCGCCGTGGCGCAAGCGGATTTCGTCGAAGGTCGCTTTCGCCTTGAATTTCGTCGTGATGTTTTCCGGCTGGTTATCCGCCGTCGCGCCGTGCGTCAAATTCGGATCGAGCCATACGGTCACCAAATCATCGCCGCTAGGAACGTATTGCACCCGGAAGACAATCGTACGCGGATGATTGTGGCTCGGCAGCTCGTAGGGGAAAAATTTTCCCATGCCGACCGCTTCCGGGTGGGAAGACTGCAAATTGAATTCGCCGGCGTCATTATAGGCGGCTTCTCTATAGATTAACTCATTCGGTGGCTTGTTTGATGGTCCGGTTTCCGAGGTGTAAGCGGCCGAATATCCCCATGCTTCCATCGCATTGCCTACACCCAATCGCATCTGGTTGGTTTCCACCAATTGAAACAATGCCAAATACAGCTCGTCCGCGGGATCCGAAAGCGGGTCCACGCGAAACTTGAAATACAACACGTCGTTCGCCTTGTCGTCACGCCGGAGCTTGCCGCCTAAAATATCGTTACCGTAGAGCGTGTTATGGATCACCCGCGAACCGGGATCACTCCATAAAATCACGGCACACAGCGGCGCCGGAAATGCCGCGAGCAGGAGCGCGCCCAGGCAAAATCGGATAAACAACCCGTTCCAACTCCGTCTCGGAAACGACAAGGCTGGCTGGTTGGGAATGACAGGGCTTCGAAGCACGATTTTCACCATATAATCACCACCCCGCCAAAACAAGCCAACACCATTTTTGCCGCACAATTATGCGGTTGAAGTTGAGTCGTCCCTTTTGAGACTTTACACCCATGCTCGACCTGTTCCATCCTCCTTTCAGGATTTCTTTCAACTCCGGAAATGTGGCCGTTCGGTTTGTGCTTCCTTTAATCGCCTGTCTTTTTCTCGCGACCGCCCAAACGTGCGCTGCCAAATCCGGGACCCGGAATATTGTCGTTGGCCATGTTCGGGTACAGTTGCTCTCCGATTCACTGGTCCGACTGGAATTGCGCGGCGCAGAAGGATTTGAAGACCGGGCGTCATTTCATGTGATAAATCGAAACTGGCCGGGAACAGCATACCTTACCAACTCCGACAGTGGCGATGTGGTCATCCGAACGGCCCATTATACAGTGCGCGTCCCTCAAAATGCCCAATCACTGGACGGCGTGCAGGTGCAATCCTCCAATGGACAGTTGCTGTATGCCTTTGACGGAAAACTCGAAAACAACCATTGGCTGCCGGGGCCCGCGGACAAACCCGAAGTCTGGTCGTTTGCCGACACACCCCGAATCATCCCGCCATCGTGGGGTTTGACACCGCCACCTGCCAATTCCCGGCTCCCCAATTGCGGTTGGGACCTGAACAATGATGCGCCGGACGTCTATGTGTTCGTGCCCGGCGGGAATTATTTCACGTTGCGCGAGGATTTTCTCAAGCTGACCGGACCGACGGAAATGCCGCCATTATTTGCGTTGGGCGCGTTTGACAGTCGCTGGTATGACTACACTGAGGCGACGGCGTTGCAGCAGATTGATGATTATCGCGCTCATCAAATTCCGCTGGACGTGTTGGTGGTGGATACCGGCTGGAGGCAAAACGCCTCCACCGGCTATCAGCCGAACACCAACCTGTTTCCGAACATGGAACGGTTCTTCCAGGAAGCCCACGCCAAACACGTCCGCATCATGTTCAATGACCATCCGGAACCGGTGTCAAAAATCGCGCTGGACCCGAAAGAACTGGAATATCGATACGACAACCTGGCGAAATTGCTGAATGAGGGACTGGATTTCTAGTGGTATGACCGCAACTGGATGGTGCATCTGGTAAC
>JBGPDH010000228.1:0-6371 GCA_041482195.1 Verrucomicrobiia bacterium | reverse complement strand
GACCCACGAGAAGTGGCGTCATCGTTCGGGGGCCGGCGGGAATTTTCATTATGATCAGGTTTTGCCGTTATTCCCGGACGTTATGGGTGATGCTGACGCATACGCCGCCGAAAATTCTGATGGGAAGTTTTGCTTTGCGCTGCAATGATTTTAATCAGTTCAAGCATAACTTCCGTGCCCCGTATTCCAAACGCCATTTTGCGAAAAAAAACCGCCAATTTTTACAGCCGGTTTTAATTGTGTTTGAGTCCCCATGCCTTAAGTTGCCGTGCTCATGACGAAACGCAAGTCAAAGGCTCGTCCTGCCAACAATCCGATCTCCATCACCGTTCTGACCGGCCGGCCCGGCGCGAAGATCAACCCGGCGATGTGGGGCGTTTTCTTTGAAGACATTAACTTCGGCGCTGATGGCGGGCTCTACGCCGAACTGGTAAAAAACCGGTCCTTCGAGTTTCCCGATCCGCTCATGGGCTGGACCCGAATCAGTCCCAGTCTGGCGCGCGGCGAATTGTCTGTTCGGGACGACAAACCTTTCGACGCCGCGAATCCTCATTACCTGCGCATTCAGTCGGAGGGTACCGCGCCCTTTGGTGTCGCCAACGAGGGGTTTCGCGGCATCGGCCTGCTCGAAGGCGAGGACTACGATTTCTCCGCCCAAATCCGCGGCGTGTCGGGCGCACCGCAGGTAAACGTGCAACTCTACGGTTCAGACGGCACCTTGCTGGCGAACGCACTGTTGAAGGGGTTCTCCTCCGGCTGGAAAAGGTGTACTGCCACCCTCCGTCCCACCGACACGGACCCGAAGGCCCGATTGCAGATTGTTCTGGAAGGGAAGGGCGCCGTCGACCTCGACTTCGTGTCGCTTTTTCCGCGTCACACGTGGAAGAATCGCCCCGGCGGCCTCCGCGCGGACATGGTGCAGATGCTTGCCGACCTCAAACCCGGTTTCCTGCGTTTTCCCGGCGGGTGCATCGTCGAAGGCAGCGTGCTGGAACGGCGTTACCAGTGGAAGAACACCATCGGCCCGGTCGAAAAGCGCCGGCTGCTCATCAACCGCTGGAATTATGAATTCATTCACCGGCCCACGCCGGATTATTTCCAGTCGTTTGGTCTTGGTTTTTTTGAATATTTTCAATTGTGCGAAGACATCGGGGCTGAACCGCTTCCGATTCTCAACTGTGGTATGGCTTGCCAGTTTAACTCGGGCGAGCTTTGCCCGAAGGACGAGCTGGACGACTATATTCAGGACGCTCTCGATTTAATCGAGTTCGCCAACGGTCCGGCCCACAGTCCTTGGGGCGCAAAACGCGCTGCGATGGGACATCCCCGGCCATTCAACATGAAGTTGCTCGGCATCGGCAATGAACAATGGGGACCGCAATACGTTGAGCGATATGCGCGCTTTGCTCAAGTGCTCAAAGCAAAGCATCCGGAAATCCAACTGGTCGCCGCCGCCGGGCCCTTGCCGGACGATCAACGTTTCCATTTCATCTGGTCGAAGATGCGCGAACTCAATGCCGATATCGTGGATGAACATTGTTACGCGAACCCGGTCTGGTTCTTTGCCAATTCCCATCGGTACGACCAGTACGACCGCCACGGCCCGAAGGTTTTCATGGGCGAATACGCCGCGCAAAGCGTGGCCATGGTCAGTACCAAAAACCGGAACACGCTCGAATGCGCTCTTTCCGAGGCGGCCTACCTGATCGGCCTGGAACGCAATGCCGACGTTGTGCGGATGGCTTCGTATGCGCCGCTGTTTGGCCACGTGGACGCCTGGCAATGGACCCCCAATCTCATCTGGGTGGACAACCTGCGCATTTACGGCACGCCGAACTACTACGTGCAAAAACTGTTCAGTCGCAACTGTGGTGACGTGGTTCTGCCGACCCAACTCAAAGGTGTTAAAAGATCTGTGTCCCGTGTGGAGAACCTTTACGTCAGCGCCACCCGCGATGATAAGGCGGGCGAAATTATCCTGAAAGTCGTCAACGCCACCGCCAAAACCATATCGGCCAGGATCGATTTAAAGGACGTCACGCGCATAGGCGCGGGCTCCGAAACCATTCTTACTGGAACCGATCTGAACGACGTGAATTCGCTCGCTGAGCCTAAAAAAGTCGCGCCCAAAACTCGCGCCTTCAAAGCTACTGGCCCAATTTTCAAACACACCTTCCCCGGCCACTCGCTGACCGTCTTGCGGGTGAAAGCGCGCAGTTGACCACGTTTCCGAAGCGCAATTTCAAGGATGCATTGTGGTTCTCGTCCGCGTGGGAAAACTGCGCTCGCTGGGCAAGCCCAGGCCCAATGCGGTGATTTTTTTCAGTTCACCAATTTGCTTTCTTTTTTTTGAAATGAATCCATACAAACCATCCGCTCAAAAGTATTGCGACAAAATCCAGCCACGTTGTGTAATTCCACTGGAAAGAGGCTTGCGCAATGGCATTCTGCGGACGGATGTTTGGAATCAGTCCCAATGCGCCAAACAGCAAGTCGACGAGGAGGCCCGCGCTCGCCATGGAAACGAACAAAACGGCAGTGATGTAAAGCGCTGCTTTTGCGCCGTAGTATTTCCGGTAAATCAGAATCAGGGGAATGATGATCAAGTCAGCGTAGATGAAGGAAATGACGCCGCCAAAACTGATGCCGCCCGACCATAATACGCTGGCCAGTGGAATGTTGCCGCAGGAACAGGCAAACGAGGCGACGCCGATCAGCGGCCCGACGATGGCGTTTTCAATCAGGCGCACAGGGCCGGCTGCGTGCGTGATGAATAAATTTTTCCACCAATCATCCGGGACCAGCACCATCAAAAATCCGGCGACAAGAAATCCAATCGTCATTTCTTTCCAAAGCATCGCGGCATCCCCGATAAAAGCGTCCGCCACGCGCACCCAAGTTTCCGGGCGGCGGATTTTCTCTTTGAACGGTTCGTCCGCCGCTTCCACTTCCGGCCCGTCACAATGGCTGCAACAGTTTTTTACAGCACCGCCGCCATCGTGCGCCCGCGCGGTTTCAACCAGCCCTTCCGGCAATGTCAATTTGACCAACAGCCACATGACCGCAATCAAAACAAACGCGCCGACCACTTCCGCGAGCAGAAATGTCCAGCCGAGCAAAATCCAGAGGATGAACCCCAGTTCAAGAACCAGGTTGGTCGAGGCGAACATGAACGCGAGCGTTGGCACGAGCGCCGCGCCTTTTTTGAAAAATGTTTTTGCCGTCGCCGTCGCCGCGTAGGAGCATGACGAACTGACCGCGCCAAAAAATGTCGCCAGCGCGACTTCACGAAGTCCAGCCCGCCCGAACTGTTTTGTGATTTGTTCTTTGCGGAAAAAAACTTGCAAAGAAGCGGACAGGCCAAACCCTAAAACCAACGCCCAGAGTGTTTCCCAGAGCATCACCGTCGCAGAATATAAACTTTGCCAGAACCAATTCATGGCTTCAGCCTCCTAGTTCCTTTGTGGAGTTGGCGGTTTGCGACAACTCATTCCTGAAAGGATTAGCCCGCCGATAACCAAGAACAAAGAATAGTGTGGCGATGAGGAATGCAAACACACAGACCAACCCGTAATAGCTAATGCCTGTTGAGTCCGAAAATCGCATTAAAAATGGGCTTAAATCATGAACCCAATAGGAAGGTGTTTCATTGGGTTTCATGTTTTTGTTTTTAGCGCCTCGCTTTTTAATTTCCACCCGCGGTTCGAGTATGACTTTACGTGGATATGAATTGGTTTCAGCAATGCCGCTTTCATTTGCATAAATCGGCGTCAAGTTTGCAAACACATTTTTTGTGTTCACTGAGCGCTGGCCGGAACAACTTTCACTTGTTAGCGTGGGAAGTGGAAATGCGGTCAACGTCCGGCGCGCCTTGGATGATATGCCAGCGGGAGAAGGCCCGCCAAATGTACTGGAAAAGCTTCAGTGAAACCTTCAGTAAGCGAGTTAGGCATGGTTCATTTGGGTAGTGCAAGAGTCGCTTGGATTCGCTGGAGAAATCGCGTATTATCGCAAGACAAAACGGGGATGAGCCGCCCGATTCCGACCCTCGCCTCTTGGTTTCAATTGGCCGGTGAAACACGCGGCACAATCACTTGCAGCACGTTGCGGCCGTCGCCACGTTCGTATTCCAGTCAGATTTGGATAATCGTTCCCTGGCATGGCATGTTGGTCACGATCAAGAGGTGATCGCTGGAGCATTTTACATTTATGAGGTAGCGCAGGCTTTCCAGTCCCGCAGAACGGGATTCTGGCGACTTTCCAGTCGCCACTTTCGTAAGGACGGAACACGGGACAAGGATGTCCCGCAAACCCGCATACAGGAATGTTTGCGCTACATGAAAGATGGACGCGTTTTAATGCTTCAAACCCGCTCAGAACTGGTGGCCCAGTTCCATGTAAAACAGGCTGCCTTCGCCGGACCGGCCGTAGTCGAAACTGATGATGGTCGAGAGATTCCATGCCAGCCGGAAACCAATTCCACCATCCAGCTTCCAATCGCTGAATGTGGTGTCGCTCACCGAGTTAAACACGCGGCCCGTGTCCACAAAAGGTACGAGCATGAACCGGAGGTGTTGTCCCCAAATCATCTTTTCACCAAAGCTCCATCGCAGCTCTCCGTTCGCGAGCGCCGCCGCGTCGCCGACAAATCGGTCGGTGACAAAGCCGCGCATCGTGGCGAAGCCACCCAGGCCGGTGATGTCACCGTCAGTGGCGGGGATCGTGGGCGCAGCATAAAACGGTACATCACCGAATTGCATCGAATAGGTGAGCCGCCCGGCCAGGATCAGCCGGCCGGATTGACCGAGCAGATTTTGGTACCCGCGCCCGCTGAAAGTGACTTGCTCGTAGTTGAAGGATGAACCCAGCGCTTCGTTGGAGATCCGGCCGACGGCTCGTAACATGACACCGGAGGCCGGGTCCGGCTCAAAATCCCGTGTGTCAAACGTCAACCCGATTTTAAAGGCGTTGTCCCAGCCGCCATTGAATCCGATTACTTTCCCGGCCTGCTGGTCCGTGAAAAGGCGGGTCGGTTGCATCACGGCTCCGTTGACGCTCTCACCGGTGTAATCATGCACGTCCACGTGACCAAACTGAAATCCCACCTGTGGCCGGAGCCAGCCGCCCCAATAATCCCGCTCGACGGTGAACACGCCACCGGCTTTCGTGTTCCCGTACTCGTTGTAGCGCGCCCAGGTTTGACCGCTCACGTTCTGGTTTAGCGCCTTGGTGTACTCGTCGAAATTATCATACGTGATTGGTGATCCCGGGTAGGTGAGGGGGCCGAGCGTCGATTCTCCGATGCCGAAGTAGTTCTCGTATTTGTTCTGGTCGAAGAAGATCGCCGTGCGAATCCGCCACGGCGTATCGTTCACATAGGGTAGATCAAAACCGATGGCGGCCCGGGTCGAACCGCCGGTGCTGCCGACCGCCGCCACGGCCACCCGTTTCCGATAAGGTGTGTAGCGGAAGAACGGGCTGTTGGTGGAACCGTTGTCGAACCACTGCAATGCGGCACCGTAGTTGAATCCAGTCTCCGGATCCCAGCCGATGGCCGGGAAGCCGGTGAAGTAACTGTCCGCGCGCTTGTCTTTGAGCAGGAGATCGGGCAGGGGAGATTTATTCGCCATGAAGTCGGGCGGCGGCAATACCGGCGGGAGGTTCGTCGAGTCTGCGCCCCGAGCTGGCAATAACGTGTGAGCGGCGCCCAGAACAATAATCAAGGCGAGCCACCGGGTGTCGGCCCGGAAACAATCACCCGGGCGGTACACACTACGGGTTCTCCGTGTGGGAACGTTGTCGCGCCGCGAGGTACCGGTCCAATTCCGCCACGTCCTTGAAGATTGACACACCGGGCAGGGATTTCATGATCTCAAAGACCTCATGGATCTGGGGTTGCAGATTAATGAATGAAGCCTGTCCGCCGCGGTCCTTGAGCACCTTGCGGGTCGAGGCAAACACCCGGAGCCCGGCGCTGCTGATGAATTTCAACTGCGCCAGGTCGAACACGACATCCTTGACGGTTCCGGACAGCACCGGCGCGAGCTGGCGTTCCAGGTCCGGCGCGGTGGCCGTGTCGAGGCTGCCGGTCAGTTTCACGGTGACGGCACCGGCGTCCTGGCCGCCAATGTTTTTCTGGATGTGAATTTCGAGTGGCATAGTCGTAATTGGTTTCTGTGTAATCGGTATGTTCGCCGTTGGCAACTGGATTTCTGATCCACCACCCTCCCGCCCGCCGGGTCAGGCGCAACCCGTTTTAACTGTTTTGGCCGGGCCCGGGAGTTCCGGCGCGTGAGCCCTGGCGCACGTCCAGGTAGCGGTCCAACGCGGCCAGCTCTTTGAATAAATTAAAGCCAGGACGCGACTGGATG
>JBGPDH010000227.1:0-6424 GCA_041482195.1 Verrucomicrobiia bacterium | reverse complement strand
CTCGACGAACCGGATGTCGTGCAGTTCCCGGATTGTCCAGGAAACATGCCGCACGCCATCCCGGGCCGAGAAATCAATCTCCGGTTTGCTTGCGGTCTTTTCCTCAATAAACCGGTCCAGGGCGCGAACGGCGGGATAGGTCAGAAACACCGGGCTCGACTGTGCGTTCAGAGTCTCGATGTGCTGTACCCGGTCATTCTCCTTGTCCACGCGTGTCTGCTCGTGTTTCCGGATGATACCGCGCTGGTATTCCTCACAACTGGCGGCCGCGACGAGGCCGGTTTGCACATGCGAACCCATGACCTGTCGGTACAGGTAGAAACAGGGCTGCTCGTCCAGTTTGAGCGCGCCGTCGTGAACCAGTTTTTGAAAAATTTCCCGGCCTTTGGCATAGACCTCCGGCGCGTGCACATCCGTTTCCGGCGGCAAATCAATCTCCGGTTTGCTGACATGCAAAAAGCTGAGCGGGTTGCCGGCAGCGATGGCCCGGGCCTCGTCCGACGACATGACGTCGTAAGGCAGTTCGCAGATTTGCGAAGCCAGTTCGGGTTTGGGCCGCACCGCGGCAAACGGTTTTACCATGGCCATAAAAGCGGCGTGAAGATACGGGCGATTCCGACCGTAGGCACGCCGAAATTGAATCAGAACCCGGCTGATTCTTTCTTCTTACGGACAAGATTCGCGGGAGGCTCTGCAACCGTCACCGTGATGGACCCGGCAATAGGACACTTTGTCCGACGGCCGGCACCTGGAATGGTTCATAGGCGAACGATTTCCAGTCCCACCAGAGCCAATGAAAATCTGGTGAATCCAGCGAGGTATGGAACCGGAACGCCACCCGGGTCGCCACGTCCTCGGCATTGGATTCCAGGACTTCCACTGTGAGGCCGTCGAAGTCGTGCCGGTCACCTTTTTTACTTTTGGGAACGCCTATGGCCACGTTGCATTCACTGAAGATATAGGCGAGATGAACGAACCCGACATCGTCGCAGGAGAAGATGTCCCGTGTCTGGGATTGAATCACTAGCGTTTGGTCATCGGTCCGTTGAACATCAAAATCCGTGCACCCTGGCACGAGCGTCCGGATGGTCCTGGGCAGGGGCTGATGGGTATAGGCCTTGTAAAAAGGCGCATAAGCCAACGCAAACGAACAGGGCGCGTTGATAACAATCACATTCTGGTTTTCCGGGTCCGCCGTTGTGTCAACATTGATGAAGTAGCGCACCGCGTGGGAACCGAAATCAATGGCTCCAACGGTCAGGACTCTGCCGGCGATGGCTCCCGGAATATGTACCAGCATCAGCAGAACACACACAATCCATGCCGGAATTCTGTAGGCCAACCGTTCCGGCAAGCGGCCGGGCCGGCGAAAGAGGGCGGTCATAAAACTGGCAATCAACCCATAAGCGCCGACGGCGACGAAGCCCAAATTTTTGGACAAGGGCGCTACCGTTGCGGCCGGGATGACGGCCAGCAGCGTGACGGCGAACCAGAACGCGGCCACTTTGTCACGGCGCACCCACGGGAGGAAAACCGCCAGGGTTGCAACCACGACTACGCCGTAAAGTACGATGACCGCCGGGTGCAAGGCGGGGTTGATCGCGAACAATAAATCCGGCGCTACACCGGTCAGCTGGCCTCCGAGCAGGGCCACGGCTCGTGGCATCATCACCTGCGCAAACGCAAGTGGCTCGGTAGCCGGATCGATGTAAAGCCCGACATGGAACACGCCGAAGCCACCCAGCTTATAGACGGTCCGCCAGAGAACGATGACCAGGAGGGAAGGCAGAATCGTCAAGGCGCGGTCGCGGAACGAACCCCGTTCGAGCATCAGAGCGTACGCCAGAATGAAGGCCAGCGTGGAGGCGCCACCTTCATTGGCAAAAAGTGAAAGTGCGAGAAACAAGGCGGACAGCCCGCAACCGGAACGGGATTTTGCGGAACGCCATTGATGATGTTCATAGAAGCACAGCAGGCCGAAGAACAACGACAACACGAAGCCACGGTTGGCCACGAACATTACGGGGAAATAGGTGTTGCCATCCAGCAGGAACAATAACGCCGCCAGCCCGGCCGCCCATCCCGCTCCCATCAACTGACGATAGAGGATCGTGACGAGAAATACGATGGCGGCGAACCACGCGATGTTTTCGGCGTGCATCAACGCGGGGGAATCGGGGAAGAATCGATAATCGAGCCAGTGTGTGAAAGCGGTGACCGGTCGCCAAAGACCGAGTCTCAAATCGTCCGGTGCCCACCACGACAACAGGCCGTAATTCTTTGCCTGCGTTATGCTTCGCGAATCCCTGCCCAAGCCGGGGAAAAGATCGCGGAGGACGGTGCCGAGGCTGCCGGAATCAGGAGGCAGGCCCGTATCGTGCATTCGTGCCGGCAATTGGTCCGGTCTGAGCTCGACCGCGCTTTGGACCAGATCGTCCAACATCAGGCCGGTCTTCAAGGCGGGCAACATCACCAGGATCGCCCCGATGGCGAGGAACACCGGAAGATAACGATGCTCAAGGAATTTCTTCGCGAAAGCCAATAGGGCGCGGTTGGTTCCTTCCGTCTTCATCCGGATTTCTTCGGCTTGATCGGCCAATAGGCCTGACCTGCCTGAAATGATGGGCGAACCTCTAAAGCTGGCGTTCGCCGGCCTGTGTTCTTACTTGGAAACTTTGGCGTTCCAGATGGCCAGAGTATCTGCCGAACCCTGGCTGCGAACGCCGTTATCCGTCAGGATGTCCTCGGTGGCCGCAAGCATGGCGGCGCGCGGGAACACCAGCGTTTCGCAATCCCGGTCGTAAAAGGCGATAGTAATTGACTCACCTTTGGCATCCCGCAATACCTCCACGAGATGATTCAGATTTTTAACGGGAATGCCGTTGACGGCTTTGACCACCTCGCAAAACGGGGAGGAATACCCCTCATCTAATTTGTGGGGAAAGAAGGGCGAGGGAATCACGACCAGTTCCTCGCCGGGAAATGCGGGCTTATCGTCAAACCGCGTGGCCAGCGGGCTGTCGCGGGCAATAAGCCAGCTCATCCAGCGAGCGCCCCGGTTACTGCCGGTAAGGCCATGGATAAATTGGTCCGTGGCGGTGGAAAAAACCATCGGACCGCAAATGAAATACGAGGGATATGCCCCTGCCAAATTGGGAGTAACCATAGGGCACTTCGGCGATACGAGCAGGCTAATCTGAACCTCCCTCCCCGCACGCACCACGGTCAAAGGCAGCCTGCCGTCCACGGCGTTTTTCTGGACCAGATATTGAAAACGGACCCGCAGGTTGTCTCCGATTTTGATCATGCCCTGGTCGTCTACGGGCGTATCGCCAATCCGGGTGATCACATCCCATTCCTTCAATGGATAGTCGGAGCCGGTGCTGTTCGGCTGGTGCACCACCATGCCGTGGACCGATTTGTCGAGCTTAAGGAAAGAGCGCAGGGCGGGATTTTCCAGCGTTTGCAGTTCGTCAAACATGGCCGGCTTGCCTTCGTAATGGCCATCCGCGATGTCCTGGAGAAACAAGTCGATTTCTTCATCGGGAATGATGTAACCGATGTTTTCGGCGTCACTCAAATGGCTGAAAGCCAGGCCGATCATTTTATCACCCACCACGGCCGGTCCGCCACTGTTGCCGGGGTTGATAGCGGCATCAATCTGAATCCGCAGGCCGGAGACGAGAAAATTATACCCGGTGAACTCCGTGCGCGACACGATGCCCTTGGTAATGGAAAGACTGGTGCCGCCCTCCGGGAAGCCGTAGACCATGACGGCTTCTTTGATGTCCGGCAGCATTTTGGCCCGCGCCAGCGGCGGATGGGAGTCAAAAAATGTCGGGTCGTCCAGTTTGAGCACGGCGAGGTCGATACCCGGTGCGACGAACTCGACCGTGGCGGACATTTTATCGCCGGACTGATTGGCCTGCACCTGCACCTGGCTGGCATAAAGCACCACGTGCGCACACGTGAGAACCCGTTTGCCTTCGATGACGACGCCGCTGCCGGTGATGTCGCTGGGTGATTCCTTCGCCCAGGGCCGGTAAAAATCAGGATAACGCACGGTGGAAAACACCTTCACGACCGAGTTTGCCACTGCATCGGTTCCGGTCGACCCGGTCGCTGACGGAGGGGCGATGGGCGCGGCAGCGGGGGCGGTACTGACGTCCGCGGCGACAGCGGGCAGACCGGCAAGCGGCAGGAGAAAATAAAGAGCCAACCACAGGGGTTGGACCGGGTCGCGGCGAAAGTGGGTCAAGTTCATGTGCGCCAAAGACAACGGCAATTGCCGCGGAAAGCCAAGTCCATTTTCCGATATGACGCTACCCGGAACACTGTTTTGCACAGAAATTGTGCTTGCCATCCGGCCTTTTGTGACTATCCTTCGGGTCCCTTAATTCGATAAAATTTATGGCACGCATTTGTGAATTGACCGGCAAACGCCCGATGAAGGGCAGCATCATCTGGCGCAGTGGCAAGCCCAAGAAACAGGGCGGCATCGGCACGCACATAACCGCCATCACCAAGCGCCGTTTCCTGCCGAATTTGCAGCGCGTCAAGGCGCAATTGCCCAACGGCGAGGTGCGCTATATTCGCGTTTCCGCCGCTGCCATCAAAAAGGGCCTCGTGGTCAAGGCGCCCAAGAGGACCTGGAAAAAGCCCGAAGCGGCCAAGGCCTGATCCCGTCTCCGCAAACCTCGCCTGATTGAGTCCGGCGGAAGCCAGGCGGCGAAGCATGGTCAGGGCCGGCGCAATGATTATGCGGTTCCTTTTGCCCTCAAAACTGATTTGTGTCGCACTGGTCGTGTTCCTGTCGGTTTCCTTTTCGGCAAACGCAGACAGCGCGTCTACCAAACAGTTCTTCGTTTATTTCGGCACTTACACCGGTACCAAAAGCAAGGGTATCTATGTTTCCCGTTTTGATTCGGCCACAGGCAAATTGAGCGAGCCGATGCTGGCGGCTCAAACTGTCAATCCTGCGTACCTGGCGATTGCCCCCGATCGCCGTTCTCTGTTTGCCGTCAATGAGACGGAACAGTTCAACGGCCAGGCCAGCGGCGCCGTTTCCGTGTTCAAATTGGATACGTCCACGGGTAAATTGGATTTTCTGAATCAGCAACCTTCCAGTGGCATTGATCCCTGTCATATCGTCGCCAATCCTGATGGCAAATATGTGCTCGTGGCCAACTACACCAGCGGCAGCGTGGCCGCCTTCCCGGTGGAGACGAATGGGTTCCTGGCCCCGGCATCGTCGGTAATTCAACATCACGGCTCCAGCGTCAATCGCGAACGACAGGCCGGTCCGCACGCCCATTGCGTCGCCGTGGATGGCGCCAATCATCGGGTATTCGTCTGCGACCTCGGCCTGGACAAGGTCATGATTTACCGGCTGAACGAAGCCAATGGCGAGCTCGCGCCGGAGGAAACTCCGTCAATTGGATTAAAACCCGGCACCGGACCGCGTCATATTGCGTTCAGTCCTGATGGGCGGTATGCCTATGTGCTCGGTGAGATGGGCGCCACCCTGACAGCGTTCGCCTACAACCCGGAACATGGCGCCCTGAACGAAATTCAAACCATTTCCACGTTGCCTGAAGATTTTCACGGGAAAAATACGTCGGCCGAGGTGGCCCTCGTTCCTTCCGGCAAATTTATCTACGCCTCGAACCGGGGTAACGACAGCATCGCCGTGTTCGCCGTGAATGAAGCCAGCGGCCGGCTCAGCTTTGTGGAACGTCAACCCTGCCACGGCAAAACTCCGCGTTGTTTTGCCATCGATCCCACCGGCCAATTCCTGATTGCCGCCAATCAGAATTCCAACAACGTCGTGGTCTTTCGCATCGACGCCCATACCGGCAAACTGACCTGGACCGGACAGAGCATTGAAGTCGGCCAGCCGGTCTGCGTCACTTTTGTTCCGATAATGACGGCCACGCCCTGACCGACGCAGGGTAACGTTTGTGTTCTGTTCTTAAGGATTCCCCGATGAATGCTGTTGAATGACCCATTTCATCGCTTCAGTCGCACCATAGATTTCTGTCCGTTTGTAATAATCGGCAATTTCATCATCTGTCAGACTTGGGCGAAGGGCGTCAAAAGCCAAGATCGTCGGACGAAGAGCCAGTATTTGTTGTTTGTTTTCTTGAGTGATTTGACCGGGCGTTTGGCCGCCAAGAAAATCGTAGCTGGTGTCCGGATTCAACTGTTCAAGGATAATGGATTGAACCGCTATTCCAACCAGTTGATTGATTAAATACTTTCCGCTGTCCCCACTTTCGATTTGATTTCCGAATTGCATTCCCATTTGGGTGAGATTCGCAGTTGAACCGTTGTCGCCGGAATTGAGATATTGTTGCCGTGCATCCCTGATCCCCTGGGCCAGTCGTTTAAACGTCGCCAACTCGGGATATTCTTCCAAGGCGAT